>JABGXP010000018.1 GCA_018675685.1 bacterium | reverse complement strand
TTTTATGATTAACGCTCATTTTTTCACAGAAACAATCAAAAACTTTGCAACAATTTCACCAATTGAAAATTTCAATAAAACCACTGGTGACTCTTCGTTTTCAATCATCCCAGACGATTGGAAGAATTTCTATCTTTTGAAGATATTTTTTAATTACAATATCCTACCTTTGATTATCTTGGGTCTCTCATTTGTTTATGCCCTTTTTCGCAAAAAAATGTGGTTTAATTTAGTGCCATTTTTATTTCTTTGCCCCGCATTTATTTATCTAATTGATGCAAATATTTCTCTTGACCATCCTTGGATGCTGAGACGTTTCGTATTCGCAATTATTCCGGTATCACTATTGTATTCGATGATGCTCATAGAACGAACAGCTGCTATTAAGAGATTACCTCTCTATATCGTAGGAATTTTAATTGCCCTCAATCTTTCACAATCAGTTCCTTTTTTGACATATTCTCAAAATAGAACTTTACTCGCTCAAACACAGGAGTTGATGAAAGATTTTGATAAGAGTGATTTAATCCTGGTTAGTCAACAGGCATCTGGTAGTGGTTGGTCCTTGCTTTCCGAACCAGCAAAAACTCTTTTTGGTAAAAATGCGGTCTATTTTTTCAACCAAAATGATTTTGCAAAACTCGACACTACAAAGTTTGAGAATATATATCTAATTGCCTCTGATAGCGAAATTGGAAGTTATGACCTGCTCTTGAAAGAAAAAGTTCGTGATTATGAAATCACAAACAGTATTGTCACTCCTTCAAAAGAACCCTTGGCACAACCCAGCTCTTCACCAATCGAAGTTAGTGGAAGTGTTTGGAGGGTTTCAAAATAAAAAATACCACATGCCTTTCAATGTCTAATTCAAACGACGAAAAACTATACACCTTGGCTTTTAGTTTTGTTCCCTCAATTGGACCTGCTCGCTATGGAATGTTGGAACTTTTCTTTGGTTCTTTACGGAAAGCATGGGAAGCATCTGAGGCTGATTTGAAAAAATCTGGGATTGGAACAAAATCGGCTAAAGCAATCATCCAAAGTCGTGCGAAGATTTCTCCAAAAAAAGAATTTGCCAAACTTGAAAAGTTAGGCATTTCTTTTATTACAAAAAGTGAAGGCATTTATCCTAATATTCTGAAAGAGATCTCTTCTGCGCCATTTATTTTGTTCTATCTAGGTAATTTATCTATTTTAAAACAAAAGGCGATTGCAATGGTTGGGCCGCGCATCCCAACGCACTATGGAAAAAGTGTTGCTAATAAATTTGCAACCGAACTAGCAAATTCAGGATTAATCGTTGTTAGTGGTATGGCAAATGGTATTGACTCAGTTTGCCACGAAGCTTGCACAGAGAGTGAAAATCCGACGATTGCAGTGCTTGGCTCAGGAATTGAAACTGCTCGTCAAAACTTAACCAGTAAAAAACAAATAGCTTCGATTATTGGGACTGGGGGTCTTGTATTATCTGAATATCCGCCAATGACAAAATCGGCTAAGCATACATTTCCTGCTCGCAACAGAATTGTTAGCGGGCTTTCTCTTGGGGTGCTTATTTCAGAGGCTAATCTCAGAAGTGGCACTTTGATCACAGCAAGACTTGCGCTTGAGCAAAATCGAGAAGTTTTTGCTGTACCAGGAAATATTTTTTCTGAAAAATCAGCTGGGGCAAATTGGCTTTTGAAAAATGGTGCCACTGTAGTTGATTCAGTTAGTGATATCTTTAATACACTTAACTTTATTTACATACCCACTACTAGAGAACAAGAAATCAAACATGTTTTCAATGACGCTTTAGAAGAAAAAGTTTACTCATTGCTCTCAGTTGAACCGCTTCACATTGATATTATTGCAAAAAAAAGTAAGCTTGATCATGCAACATTGCTATCAAAATTATCGTTCTTGGAATTAGCTGGGATTGCGCAGAATGTTGGTGGTGGAATGTTTATCAGAAAATAAAGCTGTGTTTAACGAGGCAAATAAAGATATAATCGCTTGAAATATATCGCAAAGATAGAGCTAGGTTTTTTATCAAATACCCGCACGAATATTTTATAAATTTTGACTTTTTCCGAAAACCCTTTACTATCTAGAATAGTTGTGTCATTTATAGTATTTAGCATTTAGCGCTAGAAATTAGGATTTTCACACTTAATTAGCACAATACTATATATTATATATTAAATACTATCCACCCCTAATCACCACATTATGAAATTAATGATTGTTGAGTCTCCAGCAAAAGCAAAGACTATCTCCAAATACCTAGACAATAAATACACCGTCAGAGCCTCTGTCGGTCATGTTAGGGATTTGCCAAAAAGCAATAAAAAGGCAATTGACTTTGAAAATGGATTTGCTCCCTCATATGAAATTTCCGAAGGGAAAGAGCAAATTGTTGCTGAGATTAGTGAACTTGCAAAAAAAGCAACTGAGGTTGTGCTCGCAACTGATCCCGATCGAGAAGGAGAAGCAATTGCTTGGCACATCGCTGAAGCTGTGGGATTGAAAGATCCAAAACGTGTGACTTTCAATGAAATCACTCAAGATGCAGTTTCCGAGGCTATGAAGCACCCACGTAAAATTGATATGAATCTTAAAGAAGCTCAGGAGACACGTCGAGTTTTGGATAGACTCTTTGGTTATGATTTGTCTGGTTTGATCTGGAAAAAAGTTCGCTATGGACTTTCTGCAGGACGCGTTCAATCTCCTGCTCTTAGAATCATCATGGAACGCGAACGAGAAATTAGAGCTTTCAATTCACATATATATTGGATTATCACGGCTTTACTTCTCAACAAAAATAAAGAGCTTTTGCAACTTACATGCAAAGATGAGCCTATCAATAAGGATATTGTTAAAAAAATTGTTTCTGCAGGAAAAAAACAAACTTGGACGGTCACTGATATTAAAGAGACAAGTGCAAAGCGTTCTCCTCGAGCACCTTTTATCACCTCAACATTACAACAAGCAGCAAGTTCACGTTTTGGCTTCCCTCCTTCAAAAACAATGTCTGTTGCACAAAAACTATACGAAGCTGGACACATTACATACATGAGAACTGATAGCACCAATCTCAGTGCTGTGGCAAAAAACCAAATCAAGAAAATATTAGTGGGTGGCTTTGGAGAAGAATATTATACTGAACGCTTTTTTGGGAAGAAAAGCAAAAGCGCACAAGAAGCACATGAAGCTATTAGACCTTCTGATCTAAAGAAGCGAGACTGTGGAAATGCACCAGATCAAAAAAAGTTATATGACTTGATTTGGAGAAGAACTGTTGCTTCACAAGCCTCTGATGCAAAAACCTTGCGAACAAAGATTGTTGTTTCTTTGGAAGATAAAACACTTCCAATCTTTTTTGTAAATGGTTCACGGGTGCTGTTTGATGGTTGGTATCGTATTGATACTGCTTCACGAGGAGATGATGTTGAAGTGCCTAAAGTAGTTAAAGGTGAGGAGTTAAACTTTCAAAGAATTGAAACTGAAGAAAAAGAAACTCAACCACCAAATCGTTATTCCGAAGCTGGTCTTATTAAAGAACTTGAAAAAAGAGGCATTGGACGTCCTTTGACATATGCGCCAACATTACAAACATTGAAAAACCGTGGTTATGTTGAAAAAATCGGCAGTGCTCTTACTCCAACTGACACAGGAGATGTTGTGAGTTCTTTTGTAGAAGAAAATTTTGCTGATTATATCAGTGATTCCTTTACTGCAGAAATGGAAGACAAGCTAGATAAAATTTCTGAAGGGAAGGAGAATTATGAAAAGACTTTGAAAAAATTCTACACTCCTTTCACAAAAGATATCGCTTCAAAAGAAAAAATGGAGAAAATCACTACTCTTGGAGATGCTGACGCAAAGTATAAATGCCCGGAATGTGGTGGGAAAATGGTAATAAAACTAGGGAAAAATGGTAAGTTTATTAGTTGCGCAAAATTCCCCGATTGCTCAGGAGCGTTGACAATTGAAGGGAAAAAAATTCAAGGGCCTAAAATTCTAAAGGAGAAATGTCCTAAGTGTGATAACTTCTTAGTAGAAAAAGAAGGTCGCTTTGGAAAATTCATTGCTTGCAGTAATTATCCAAAATGCAAATTCATCAAAAATGACCCTAAGGAGGAAGCAAAAAAGAAAACCGGTGTGGAATGCCCAGAATGTAAAAAAGGAGATCTAATGGAACGTAAGGGGCGCTTTGGGGTGTTCTACAGTTGTAGTAACTATCCAGATTGTAAATATGCTATCAAAGCAAAGCCGACTGGAAGAATTTGTAAATTCAAACGTGATGATAAGGGTGGTGAAATTTGCGGAGCACTTATGATGGAAGGTACAAAAACAATCCCCGAGCGTTGCAGTGACAAACTTTGTCCGAATCACAATCCTCATAAATTAGAAAAATAGTATTTAGCACAAAAATAATACGGAAATAAAAAAGACTGCCATCCTCTGGGCAGTCTTTTTTATTTAACAATTTTTTTTGAAGCTAAGCTACGGTTTTTCGATTCCGATAGTCTTTGATAAAATTTTCTATTGATCTGTCATAACCACACTCCATTTCCTCGGAAAAAAAACACGCTGGAATCTCATTTCTCTCTCGATGATATTTAACACACTCACAGCAAATACCTTTTTTTCCACAGGCATTAAATGAACAGTTACACCATGTTAGGTTTTCAAGTTTTTTACATTCCATGTTTTTTTAGTTTAATTTAAATTATTTTTTTAAAAACTATTCTGTTTTAGCATATTTCGAGATATTTAGTAGAATCCCCACGGCCGTCAACATAAAAACTAAAGAAGTTGAACCATAACTAACAAATGGTAATGGTATTCCTGTTAACGGAATTAATCCTATAATTGCTGCTATATTGATGAAAGCTTGGAATATAATCCAAGAGGAAATCCCCACAGCAACCAATGCCGCGAATTTATCAGGTGCATTTCTAGCAATCTTTAAACCTCTCATAGCAAAAAGAACAAACAAAATCAGTAGTGACACAGCTCCAATCATTCCAAGCTCCTCACTTATAATTGCATAAATACTGTCCCCTACAGGCTCAGGAAGATAATTGAATTTTTGACGAGATTGTCCAAAGCCTAGCCCAAAAATCCCACCTGAACCAACTGCAATCAAGGCTTGATTAATCTGATAACCTATCCCCTGTGGATCAATAGTTGAATCTCGAAAAGACTTCAGGCGATTCAAACGATACGGTGCAACTGCAATTAAAGTCATTAAAAGTCCGATTCCTGAACCAAAGAGTGCAAAAATAAATCTAATAGGAGCACCTGAAACAAAGAGCATTACCAAAGAAATGACTGAGATTGCCCCCAGCGTCCCAACATCTGGCTGCTTGATAACCAAAAATCCAACAACTCCTAGGATTGCAATGAAAGGTAAGAGTCCTTCTTTAAAATCTGCTATCATCTTACCTTTTGATTCAATCCATAAAGCAAGGTAAAGAATAATTGCTAATTTCATAAACTCTGTCGGTTGAAACTGCAAAGGGCCCAAAGCAAGCCAACGACTGGCTCCTTGCAATTTAACACCGAATCCAGGAATAAAAATTAAGACCAAAAAAAGAATAGCCAATGCAAATAATGGCACGGCAATTTTTTTCCAAAAACTATAGTGTATTTTTTGAACAATAAACAAGAATATTAATCCCGGGATAACACCATAAAATAGTTGTCGTCTAAAAAGATGGTATTCATCTCCAAATCTATCTTTGGAAACTGCTATTCCTGCAGAAGAAATCATAACTAGACCAAAAACCAATAGTATAAATACTACTCCCAGAATAATCGGGTCAACTTTTTTATTTTTTTGAGCCATCTTTTGTTGAAATTTTTGCTACTTTTGTTTTTTATTCTCACGCCAAGCATCGATCTCTTTATGATTACCACTCAATAAAACCTTTGGGACCTCCCAATCGTTGAATTTGTCAGGCTTAGTGTATACAGGATAGTCAAACAAATCGTCTTCATTATGACTTTCACTTACTAGAGAGTCTTTATTCCCCAAAACTCCTGGCAACAATCTAGAAACTGAATCAATGATCACCATTGCTGGTAATTCACCTCCTGTTAAAATATATTTTCCAATAGAAATTTCCTTGTCTGCAACGTTTTGAGCGATTCTTTCATCAACACCCTCATATCGTCCACAGATAATAATCAGGTTATCAATTTTTGTAACTTCAGTGGCAACTTTCTGAGAAAACTCTTCACCCTTTGCAGAAGTTAGAAAGACTTTCACTGTCTCACCTTTTAATATTTCATCTTTTTTAATTTTTTCTACGCATTTAAAAATTGGCTCTACTTTCAAAACCATCCCTGGACCACCTCCGTATGGTGTGTCATCAACTGTTTTGTGCCTATCTTCTGTGAAATCACGGAGATTGTGAATTTTGATATCAATACTCCCACTTTCTTTGGCACGCTTAATAATACTTTCATTAAAGTATGATATGAAAATATCTGGAAAAATTGTAATGATATGAAAAGTCATAATTAAACTACTCTTAAAATTAGAATAAAAAAAACCGCGCTTTTATATTAGCACGGTTTTAAGCTATACAAAAGTCCATTCGGACTTTAACTAATATCGTTCACAATGTCATCAATACTCTTTTCTGTGTCTTCCTTTTTTTCCTCAGAAGGTACTCTTTCCGGAGATACTCTATCGGAACCCTCTGGTTCATTAATCTTAAGATTAACACGAGCATTGTTTCTTGCACCAACAACTCTGAGAAGCGTTCTTATCGCTTTCGCTGTTGATCCTTGTCTACCAATGATCATCCCCATGTCTTTTGGGTTCACACTTAGTGTAATGAGCACGCCTCGCTCATCAACTACTCGTTCAACCACGACATCTTCAGGAACATCAACAATAGACTTTACAATGAATTCGAGAAATTCTTTATCTTTTCCGTCCATTGGTCAAATCAGTTAATTCTAAATTCTCTCAACCCCACTGCCGACATCGACCTTTTAATAAGTGTCAAGGGATTATTGAAATTATATCAAAACACCATTTCAGTGTCAATTTTGAATATTTTCAAAATTGACACTTTGGTTTATGATCTAGGACCCTGTTTCTTGCCAATCAACTGGCTTTCTGCAAGATTTAGCACACTCATGCATTGTTTCTTGTAGTTCACTTGCGCAAAGACCGTCAATCGGAAAAGTTATCTCGGAAGAACAAGTTTTTGCTTCTGTACAGCGCCAGCAAGTGACTGGGGGTGGTAAAACATGTGAGAGAGATACACCTTTTGATTCCTTATATTCAGCTGTTATATCTACTGGTCCTCCATTTGTTTCTGTATAAGCAAGCCCCGTTGCTAGTCCTGACCCATCGACAGAAATAACTCCGTTATTAGCACTGCTCCAATCAGTTGGGAAAAAACCATCTCCATCATCATATCCATTAGTAATGTCGATGGCTCCGGAAGTATCTGAACAAGAGAATGAGAGATCTGCGTCTTCTTTGAACCAAGCTCTTAATTGGATTGTGTTTCCGATGTTGATAATTCTTGCTGGATTAGGACAGACGATAATTTTTGCAACGTGAACAGTTAGCTCATTGCTTTCCTCTCCTGAACTATTTTCACATTTCAAGATATATGTAGTCGTGACAGTAGGTTTTAAAAGCTCACTACTTCCAGCAGTACTTTGAGCTCCAACGAATTCTCCGTTGGGATCAATACCATAACACGAAGAAGCATGCCACACTTCCCAATCAAGTCTTATGCTCTCCCCGGCATCTATAAAATAGTCGTTCGCTTTGTAATTTCGGAAATCGACGTATGGAGCAGGGCCTCCGATTACTACGTCAATGGTTGCAGTGGTGCTTCCTGCTACATTTGAACAATGCAGTTCAAACCTTGTGGTTGTCGCCAATGCCAATGTTTGTTCTTGACCCCCACTAATTGCTTTTTCTCCAGTCCACCCATTAGAAGCTGTGCAACTTTCGGCGTTTTCTGCACTCCACCTAAGGGTAGTTGTTCCATTCATTGGTAGCGACATTTGATCAGCCCAGAAACTTATATTTGGAGCATTTAATTCTGTGCCACCCTTACTTATATTTACAATAGCAGTTCTTGAACCATAACTGTTTCCGCAAATCAACGCTAGCTCATTTTGATCACCTGAAAATATAAGTGTCTCTGAACCACTTGTGTCATCTTTGTCACCGTCCCATAGATCAAACTGATCCGAAATCGCCTCACACCAAGTAGCATCTGTCACATTCCAATTTAAAGTAAATTCCTCTCCCTCTGCTGCAATATATTTATCAGAAGAAAGACTTATCTCAGGAGCAACACCGTTCGAAGCCCCTACGTCAACTCTTTTATATCTTTGACTGGTTTTTCCCTCTGAGTTAGTACACGTCAAATAGAAATATGTCCTTTCTGTCAAATTAGAAGTTAGTTGCATACCGCTTATCTCTTTTGAACCACTCCAGGTAGGATTGGCAGGGTTTGCCCAGGCCGTACAACTTTCAGAATAATCAGCAAACCAAGACAGTGATGCTGGTGAATTATATGCCACGGGAGAAGGGGCACTAATCAAGATGGAAGGAATATGTTCTCCTGCTGTAATGTTAATATATTGCCAATTTGTATCCGAAGTATAATTCCAACATCTTAAATACAAGTAAGTGCTATAGTTAATTATTGGACCAATTGTAGCTGAAGATTCACTCCCAGCAACTTGATATTGGAATGGTTGCCAATTTGAAAAGCCATCAAAAGAATATGACTGACACCAATTAGCATTTTTTCCATTCCATGTTAACGTGACATCTGCATTTTGTTCAATTTCAGTATTGTCAGCATAAAACTCCAGTTCAACGGCGTTTTCTGAATCAATACTAATTGTCAATGAGAGAGATGTTGTGCCATTCACATTCTCACAATTAATAGTATAGAGTGTTGTACTGGATAGGTTATCTGTACCTTCTGTTCCCGCAGGAATTGCTTTCCATTTATTGCTGCTCTTATTCCAATTGTAAGTCCCGCTAGAACCCCAGCATCTGTCAGCATCAGTAGTCGTCCAATGAAGTGTTGTTGAGCCACTTCCATAGAAATTATAGTCATCTGCCCAAAAATTCATTGTTGGCATAGAACCTGGAGTTCCCGTGATACCGATTGTTAAATTTTTACTGCTTGTTCCTCCCTCACCAGTGCAGGTCAGAGTGTATGTTTTGGGTAAATATAAATTGCCAGTAGATCTATTTCCATCTGTATCAACATCTCCAACTCCTGAGAGTGTGCAGGCTATTGAGTTTGTAGAGGTCCAGTGAATTGTTGTACTGTTGCCATATTCAACAGGATTAGTATCGGCTGTTAGTGTTATTTCCGGTGGAAAACCAACTGGTATAACTTGAATTGTTGCAGAGTCAGAATTTTCATCAGCCGCATTTCCACAAACAATTGTATACGTTTTATCATCAGTCAAATTTCCAGTAAATTCACTTCCGTCAGCACCAACAGTAGTTGATGTGCTATCATATTCTAAACGACACCAATCAGCATGTTCTGTTTCCCAACGCACAACTGTTGGTTCGTTGTAAGCAACAATTTGGTCATCTGCAGTAATTGAAACATTTGGAGGAAACGTTGGTTCGCCAACAACCACTTCCACATCTTCAACTACCGTCCCTCCTTCACCTATCGCTGTCAGTCTATATGTCTTACTATCAATTAAATTTCCAGTGTCATAATTCCCTGATGGAATATTTTTGCCACCGCTCCAATCGCCAGTTGCATTTAAAGAAGTAGTATTTTCAACACTCCAATTAAGCTGTGTGGAGGTGTTATAATTTAAAGCAGAACTATCGGCTGAAAAATCTAATACTGGATCAGGCGCAGGATTTTCACCAACGTTAATAGTGACAGTATCTTGACTATTATGGGACCAGCTGTAACATCTTACTGTGAACGTTTTATCATAAATCAAATTACTTGAAGTGTAACTTCCTTCAGTAGCCAAACTCCCCGTCCAACTGCCATAATAAACTCGACAATAATCAGCATTGGAAGAGGTCCATGTAATCTTTGCTTTTTTATTGTATTCTATATTCAAATCATCTGCAGTAGCATCGACTGTTACCGGCTTTGGCACTCTTGGTGTAACTGCTATGGTAATATTTTTTTTCACACTACTACCAGAACTATTCGCACAATAAAGAGAGAAAGTTGAATTGCTAGTTAATTTAGCAGTCTCATATGAACCAGACTCTTTGTCCACAGAACCACTCCATGAACCAGAGGCTGTACAATAATCAGCGTTTGTAGCATTCCACTCCAAATTAGCTCTCTCTTCCCATTCAATGAAACTGTCGTCAGCAACAAAATCAAGCGCTACCTGAAGAGCTGGATTGGAAATACTAATGATCAAGGCTTTTTCCACACTCCCACCAACACCTTCGCAACTTATTCCAAATGTTTTCTCTGAAATTAAGTTTTCAGTAAATTCATCTCCGGACAAACCAGTCGCGCCTGACCAATCGCCATACTTCTCACAAGAAGTAGCATTAGCTGAAGACCAAATTAATCTGGTTTTAGTATTATATTCAATCTCACTGTCAGTGGTTTCGAGGCTTAGAGTAGGAGGATCTGCAACAATAATATTTACATCCACAGTAGTTGTTTCTGATGTTGAATCAACGCACGAAAGAGTGAAAGTTTTAACCCCTGCGCTAAGGCTCCCTGTCCCCTCCGAACCAGTCAAATCTCTTGAGCCAATCCACTCCTCAGATGCTTCACAAGAAACAGCATCAGTAACTGTCCAATTTAGAGTCGTTGAAGAGCCCACTGAAATCACTGTCTCACTCGAAGAAAATGAAATATTTGGTGCAGCTAAAGCAATATTCATCCCAAACAATCCTGAGGTAAATCCTAAAACAGCCCCCCAAATGACCGTGGTTTTTCTGACTGACCACATAATTTTTATTTATATTAAAACTTATTAAAATATTTTCATTTCTTTGTCTATAGACTAACCTCTTGCCAATCAACTGGCTTTCTGCAAGATTTAGCGCATTCGTGCATAGAATCATAAGTATCTGCAGTACAGTTTCCATCAATCGGGAATATTATTTCTGAAAAACATGTTTTTGAATCACTACACTTCCAGCAAGTTACTGGCGGAGGTGAAACAATAACATTAGCCTCTCCCTCAGTTTCTTTATACTCAGCAGTTATTAATACTGGTCCACCATGCAAATCCGTGAAATCTAGTCCTGTTGCCAACCCAGAAGATGAAACTGTTATAACGGTGCTGTTAGCACTGCTCCAGTCTGTTGGGAAGCTATTATATCCATTAGTAACATCAATGGACCCGGACGTATCTGAACAAGAGAATGCGAGATCTGCATCTTGCTTAAACCAAGCTGTTAATTGAATTGTGTTTCCGATATTGATGATTCTTGCCGGATTAGGACAGACAATAACCTTCGCAACTGTAACAGGCACTGTTGCAATCACTTCGCCTCCGTCATTTCCACAGATCAGTTTATAGACAGTCGAAACGTCCGGTGTCAAAACTTCACTCCCAAGAGTATTTTTCCCTCCGACAAAATCTCCATTGGCATCGATAGCGTAACAATAAGAAGCGTTCTCAGCAGTCCATGACAATGTCGTGGTACTTCCAGCGGAAACATCATATCTAGTTGCATTAAAATCAATAGTCACTCCTGGAGGTGATCCTCCTGCAACTATATTAACAATTGCCGTTCTACTCCCGGCCACATTGGTACAAGTTAATTCAAATTTTGTTATTACATTTAATGCAGCTGTTTGTTCTTGTCCACTACCAGCGGCTCTTGTCCCCGCCCAAGTAGTCGCGGGATCACTAATTGCAGTGCAACTATCTGCATTTTCGGTTGACCATCTGAGTTGAGTTTTTCCTCCTATTGGCACAGCTGTTTGATCAGCCCAAAAACTAATACTAGGTAGCCCCATTTCAATTCCACCCTTATTTACAGTAACAATAGATGACATTGAGCCTGCTGTATTTCCACAGGTCAATACCAGTTCTTGCTTATCCCCAGAAAAAACCAAAGGATCAAGACCAGCAAATCTATTTTTAGCACCGTCCCAAAGTCCATTTGGATTCGAACTTGCACTGCACCACGAAGCGTTGACGATATTCCAGCTGACATTATAACTCTCTCCCTCTGTTGCTATATATTTGTCAGAAGTAAATGTAACTTGTGGTGCTGTTAGATTTGATGCTCCAACTTTAACTAGTCTACTGGTTTGCCTTGCAATTCCTTCTGAGTTTTCACATTCCAAATAGAATCTTGTATTTACTTTTAGATTAGACGTCTGTTGAAGTCCCGTAACTGCCCTCGAACCATTCCAGGTTGGTTCAGCCGGATTTGACCAAGCTGTGCAACTTTCAGAATAATCAGCAAACCAAGAAATTGTAGCTGGTGAATTATAGGCCACGGGAGTAGGCGCGCTCATCGTGATTGAAGGTGGTGGATCACCTGCTGTGATCACAATAGGAACCCAACCGGTGCTACTGGTGTAATTCCAACACCTTATATATACTGTCGTTTGATATTCAGTAAAAGGTCCTACAGATGCTGAAGATTCTTGATCAGCAACCTGGCTAGCAAATCCCCATCCAGCAATGGCTGGTGAAGAAAAAGATTGGCATTGGTTCGCATTTTTTCCATTCCAGGTTAGCGTCACATTTGAATTTCTTTCAATTGTGGTGTTGTCAGCGTAAAAATCCAAATCAACATCACTTGCTTCATCGATAGTAATTATCAAAGAATCAGAAACTATTCCGTTGATATTTTCGCAACTAATGCTGTACAAAGTTGTTGCTGTTAAGTTTATAGTGTTTTCATCTCCAGTTGGTACCGATTTATCTCCATTCCAAGGACCGCTCGATGCCCAACACTCATCAGCATCAGTCGCGGACCAATGGAGTGTCGTTGAACCGTTGCCATAGAAATTATAGTCATCAGCCCAAAAATTAAGCGTCGGTACTTGAGCTGGAGTTCCTGAGATATTAATTGTCACACTATCACTTCCCGCTCCTCCTGGCCCAGAACAACTCAGAGTATAGGTTCTTGGAAGATATAAGATTCCTGTATTATGTTGGCTATTAACATTGACATTACCCACACCAGAAAGACTGCAAACTGTCGCATTTGCGGTTGTCCAGCGAACCATCGTCCCTGTGCCATATGGTACAGGATTTTCGTCTGCGGTTATATTAACAACAGGTGCAATACCTGAAGGAATTACTGCAACAGTTGTCGTTCTTATCGTTGAACCTGCTTCATTACTACATTCAACTTCATATGTTTTATTTGCAATCAAATTTCCCGTAAAATAGTTCCCATCAGAGCCAATATTTTGAATCACTGAATCATATTTCAATTGACACGAATCAGCATCCCCAGAAGTCCAACGAATAATAGTTGCTTCATTGTATGCAACGCTTGGGTCATCCGAAGAGAGGTTGACTGTCGGAGGAAAAACAGGATCACCAACAGTTATAGCAACTGCCTGAATGACGCTTCCACCGTCTCCGGTTGCTTCCAATTTATAATTAGCATCGTTAAATAGATTTCCAGTTGATGCGTTTCCATTCGGAAGAGCTTTATTTCCACTCCAATCATCAGAGGCAACTAATGATGTCGCATTAGTTGTTGACCAGTTTAAATTAGTCGCCGTATCATAATCGATCGCACTAATATTTCCATCTGGCCAAAAAGAAAGTGTTGGTGTTGGTGCAGGATTTGCTCCAACGCTGATAGTTACAGCATCGTCATCATTTACATCACCGTAACATCTAACTGTAAATGTTCTATTCGAAGTTAAATTTGAAGAAGTGTAAGTACCACTAGTACCTAGATATCCTGTCCAAGAACCATAATATACTCTACAGTCAGTAGCGTTTTCAGATGTCCACTCGATTGTCGCTTTTGTATTATATTCAATATTAGCATCAGGAGTTGATGCGGTTGTTACAACTGGTACTAAAACTTTGGGGGCCACAAAAATTGTGACATGTTTCATCACACTACTGTCCGTACCATTTGCACAATATAAAGTATAGGTTTTATTGGTTTGTAAATTTGGTGTTTCGAAATCCCCAGAAATATTATCCACTGAACCAGTCCAAGCATTCGAAGCTGTACAAAAATCAGCATTTGTTGCAATCCAATGTAGATTAGCTTTCTGATCCCAGTCAATGAAATTGTTATCAGCAAAAAACATTAACTCTACTTGCAATGCAGGATTGGAAATTTCAATTATAACTACTTTCTCAACAATTCCTCCGTCTCCAGTGCATCTAATTCCAAATATTTTTTCAGAAATCAAATTGCCGGTAGATTCAGAACCAGAAAGTGTCGTGGTACCAGACCAATCACCATATTTTTCACAAGAAGTTGCATCGGCTGAGGACCAAATAAGATTAGTTGATGTATTGTATTCTATCTCATTCCCGCCAGCTGGATTGAAATCTAAAGCTGGAGGATCAGCAACCGTGATAACAACATCAACATTAGTTGTTTCACTAATAGCATTCTCGCAGGTCAATGTGAAAGTTTTGAGCCCAATCCCAAGAATTCCCGTGCCTTCTGAGCCACTTAAAGCCTTTGAACCGCTCCATTGCCCTGAGGCATTGCAAGACACAGCATCTGTTACGGTCCAATTTAAAGTTGTTGAAGAGTTCACCGGGATGACTGTATTATCAGCCCCAAAAGTGATGCTTGGTGCGGCAAGAGCAGTATCAAAACAAAGGAATCCTGAAACAAGTCCTAGCACAGCTCCCCAAACAACTGTGGTTTTCGCTGATGACCACATATTTTTTGTTTGTGTTAAAGCTTATTGAAAACTAATTATTGAACTCTAAAATTTAATGAAATTTCAATTGCAGTGAATTCTTCCACCTTCTTAGGGTCTTGCCCAGCATCAATCATAACTTGGTCTCCAGATTTAATGTCTCCTAGATCCTTGAAACCAATTAGTTTTGTATTTTCATCAATCGCTACTTTAAAAGTCTTTTTCATTGTTGGCACCTCAACAGAATCACCAGCAAAATCCTCTGGGCTCATGTTTCTTAATGCTTCAAAATCATCAATAAATCCTTCGATTTCTAAAATTTTAACATTCACTCCTTTTGGAGTTGTTACAGAACCAACAACACCATTAAAGCGAGTATCCTTCTTCGAAAGTTCTAGGTGATGCTCTTTTACAATATCACCTCTTTGTTGTGGAGTTAGATCAGCTCCTGAACTAGATCCCCCAAGCTTTTTTTCTCCTCCCTTGCTTGCAATCACAGCAAACAAAACCACAAAAGTCACAAGAACGATTGCAACCAATGTAATCAATACTGATTTTTTCATTTTTTGTTTTTTTTATTTATTTATTTATGAACTTATATCCATTTTACCATTCTCACTTTATGTGTCAATTCACTTTTTCATGGGGAAAATAATTCCTGCCCTTCGTCCTTTCTCTATCTCCTTTTTACTTCCAGTATAATCATGAATTGCGTTCATAAGAATATTAATTTTATATCTATAATGTTTACCTTTCCTTGTTCCTGGGTCATTTACGATGAATTCATCCTTTTCAAACCCAATAATCACAAGATTATGATACAAAGGACCTAATCCTGTAAAATTTGGGTTTCCGAGCAACCTTCCCGCTGTCGGAACTATTACTGGGCTACCTTTTGCTAAAGCCTCGAAGATATCTTCCCTGGTTATGTCATATTTCACAAAAACATCTTTAAATTTGAAATATTCTTTTGCCATTGCAGCTAATTCTTTCATGTCGCTGTCAATATAATGTCCATTTCTTTTTAATTGATAATCTTTCATTCTTTGAATTTCCTCCTCAGCAACACTAGGCGGCAAATTCTTCTTGTCAAAATAATATTTCACCATAATCAAGCTCATTTCTTCACAAGCTTCTTCATGGACTTCATCCCACACTGCCTTTGGCGCTTGTGACGAAAATGGAACTGGGAGAAGAATTTTTTCTGGGATAGCAATCTCCAGTGGATCGCTTTTCGCTCTATCTTCACTTATATTCTTCTTTTTTTCAGAGACTAGTTTATCAGAAGCGTCCTCTTTCGACAAAGCTTCCTCAACTTTTTCTTCGGCCTCCATGTAAATCTTCTCAGTATCATTTATCATAGCTTTCTTTTCAATTATTTCTTGCATCATGACACTTAGTAAAAGGAGGATAGCTAAAATATTCCCGAGGATCGAAAAAAGTAATGCAATTCTTTTTTTAGCAAAAAGTCCAAAAGCAATGACCTGTAAGAACAATAAAGCTCCCAGTGAGTCCACTAATACATCTTTTATATTTCCACTTCTACCAATAATAAATGTCTGATGAAGTTCATCGCTAATCGCATACCCAACTGTTAAAAGAAAGGCACTCAAAAAGACTGAGGGGGTTTTTCTAGAACAACCCTTCACTAGAAAAATAATGAAAAAAATAGCCAAAAGACCAAATTCACAAATATGAGCAAACTTACGTGCAAGAAATTCTCTGTCACCCTCAAAACCAATAACAAGATTTGATTTATGTGAAAAATAAAAAATAACACTCATCCAAATTATAACTGGAAGCCAAAACTTGAACACAAAAATTGATTTTTCCTTCTTTAACATAAAAATAAAAAATTAAATACCTTTTTCCTTCTCTGCTAGAATGTCTTTCAATACTCGATGCAGAGCGTGAATTGGTAGCCAGAACCAGAGCATTTTTTCAATAAAAAACTCGAAAAAATCGTGAAATAAATTGTTCATTTTTTTAAATTAAAACATTTAAAGTTTCTATCTTCGCTCCATCTCATAAACAACGTCTTTTTTTTCAACAACAATTTTCCAATTTTTCTTTTCGGCAATTTTTCGAAGATTCATGTTTGGATTAAAAGCAATTGGATTATCAACTAGTTCAAGAAACTTTGCATCTGACTCAGTATCTCCGATCCCAAATGAACCTTCAAGCATGAGTTCATGCTCCGCTATGAACTGTCTAACCACAGCGCCCTTGTCGATAGTTGGTTCAAAGACAGGCTCCCCAGTATATCTTTTATTTTTATCCAACCCATACACGCTTCCATAATAAGCATCGAAGTTGAAAATCTTTGCATACTCTTCAACAATCTCAGAGGGTGAACCAGAAATAATCAACATTGTGTGATTTTTCCGCATCTTTTCAATCATTCTTTTGGCAAAAATATATATTCTTTTCGCGTGAAAATGTGCCACACTTTTCGATGCATTAATGATGTCAGATTGTTTACATCCCTTAATATGCTCCTCGTAAAGAGACACGAGTTTATTCCTATACGCTTCATAGGTCCCTTCGTTATCAAGCCAATGACCGTAAAGACTCTGGAGTTCAATTTTTACTTCTTGCTTAAAAACTCCCGTGAATACTAGTTCATTAATTAATTCAAAGTGTAAGTTTTTTCTGAAAATCGTTCCGTCGATATCAAAAACTGCTAACTTATTTTTTCCATTTTTCTTCTCTATACTTTTCAGCATTTTATTTTGTTTTTTATTGTATACATGCCGATACCATATGAAACTGAGACATTCATAGACTCCTTTCCTCCTAGCATTGGAATTTGCACAACATAATCTGCGTATTTCAAAATTGCAGCAGAAAGACCAGTGACTTCATTGCCTAAAAGCAAGCAAAACGGAAAATTCGGCTCAAAATCTTCCAAAGCAATGCTATCTTTCGATAATTCCAGAGCAATAATGGTAATCCCATCTCTCTTTAATTTTTTCAAAATATGATGCGTTTGCCAATGAGCCTCCCACGAAATCATATCTTGCGCTCCAAGAGCAGTTTTATTGATCGAACTGTTTTTATCTGGGTTTGGTGTATACCCACATAAAAAAATTTTCTCAACACCAAGAGCATCAGAAGTTCTAAAAATAGATCCTACATTATAGCAACTTCGTATATTGTGCAATACGACGAATGAATCAGTCCTATCATTTTTTTTTCCAATCTTGGCAGTTCTCATTTACTTCTTCTTTTTGCTTGTCAGTTTCCTCCTCCTCTTAACTGTAATCTTTTTTTCGTCTGTCTTTTTGTGAAATGTTCCACTTAGAATAGCCTCATCATCAAACGTGTTCATTTTAATATAAATCGCAACTAAGAGCATCACTGTTGCTACTTGCAACCATTGAGCGGATGCAAGAAAAATATCATCAATTGACCAACTATAAATTGAGACTAAAATTGCAATTGATGCAATTGAGAAAAAGCCATCTGCGAGAATTTTATGATACATATAACACCTCCATTCTTTTTGTTTTACTTTTTATTTTATTTTATTTTTTCTTATTCTTCCCAGAGCAAAGCATCCAAACTTTATGCCTTTCAAGCCAATCAAACAGAACAGCACCTAAAAGTACACGAGTGATGACAATTGCTGTAAACATTGATACCAAAACACCGATAATCAGTGTAATTGCAAAGCCTTTAATGAAACCGCTTCCAAACATAATCAATATAATTGATGTTAGGATAGTTGAAACATTTCCATCCCTAATTGAGGTCCAGGCTCTTTTAAAACCTTCCTCGAGAGCAGCTCTCAAGTCTCGTCCTCGTTTAATCTCCTCCTTCATTCTTTCGAAAATCAAAATATTAGCATCAACAGCCATACCCACCGAAAGAATAAAGCCTGCAATTCCAGAAAGTGTTAATGTCACACCATATGGCGAAAGGGAAGAAAGTTTATAAATAGCAACGATAGTTGCTGTATAAATAATTAATGCAAAAACAGCTATCAACCCAGCAAAGCGATAGTAGATAATCATAAAAACTCCAACTATGGCCAATCCCCAGAGCCCAGCTTTCAAACTTTTCTCAAGTGAAGCTTGCCCTAATGATGCTTCAACGCTTTGTTGGCTGATTAAATGAATCGGTACCGGCAATGCTCCGGCATTCAATCTCCTTGAAAGATCTTTTGCTTCTTGAAGTTTAAAACTTCCACTGATTATAGCTTCCCCGTCCCTGATAACATCATTGACTACTGGAGCACTAATGACTTGATCGTCTAAAAATATAGCAATTCTCTTTCCTTTATTTTGCTCTGTTATCTCTTTAAACAACTCCTTGCCTTCGTCATCAAACTGCAGAACAACTATTGGTTGTCCTAATTGTTGATCAAATGAAACCTGCGATCGCTTTAGCTCTTTCCCAGAAAGTCCGGTTGATTCAAATTCTGGTTGTTGTAATATTTGCTTTTCGATCGACACTCTAAATTCTTCTGGATCCTGCGCAAAATATAAGATATGACTAACTTCAACTTCCCTACTCTCTCCATCTCCTCGTTGACTTAACTTCTTGATAACATGAAAACCAAATTGAGTCTCAACGACTTCACTGAAGATTGTATTTTCAGCAAAATCATCTTGGAAAATTGCTTCTTCGAACTCTGGAACCATCTCGCCCTTCTTTACAAAACCTAGATTTTCTCTTTTCCCTTGCGTTCGGTCTTCTGAATCTTCTTCCGCCAAAGAATCGAAATTATCCCCTTTCAATGCTTTCTCTAAAGTTTCATTAGCTTTATTTTTAGCCTCTGTTTTTGCAGCAGAAATTTCTATGACCTGCCCTTCTATCATCGCTCGCTCTTCTTCGTTTAACTCTGTCCTTTGTTCTTTTTCTTTTTTAAATTCCAGAAGCGGTGTCTCCTTGATTAAATTCTTAGCTTCTTCGACGTCTTTAATTCCAGCTAATTCAACAATCAATCTATAACTGCTTCCAATTTTTGAAGGTTGAATGTTGGGCTCAGCAACACCATAGGCATTTACTCTACGTTCTATTACATCCTGCACACCTCTTAATGCCTCAATTTCCTCACCTTTTTCAATATTTTCCATATCAGCCTCATAAATCAAATGTACGCCACCTTGCAAATCAAGCCCCATGTTGATTTTCATATTACCCAAAAAACCATCCAACCATCCGATGCCAGTCGCTTTTGGGTTTGCGATAACAAGCATGATTATTGCAAAAACAATAACCGCTAAAGGTTTTACCCATCTTTTCTGTCCAATTTTTCTTATTTTCATATTTTTAATTAGCTTTCTTTTTATACATCTACCTAAAAAAACATAGTCGATATCCAAAACTATCTTCTACTTACAACCTTAATACTACATCAAATCTAGAAAAAATCAACTTCATTCAATTAAAACTAAACTTCATTCAAAAACAAAAAACCCGGTGGTAACCGGGTTTTAAAATAGTTTGAACTAGTCTATTTTTTTTCTTCCTTAGCTTCTTCAGTAGAGGCTTCTTTTTTAGGTTCTTCCTTTTTCTCAACCTCAGTTTCAGAAGGTTTTTTTACTACTTCTTCCGTCTTTATCTCTTCCTTCACCTCCTCAATCTTCTCCTCCTTCTCTTCCACTTCTTTTTCTTCAATTTTAATTGAAACTTTTCTCTTATCAGCCTTGAGTATTCCTTCGTTCACAAGCATGTTATGAACTGAATCACTACAAGCAGCTCCTTCTCCAATCCAATACTTGATTCTGTCAGCCTTCAAAACTGCTAATTTTTGGTGTGGATCATAGCTCCCTAATTGTTCGATACACTTTCCTTGTACTGGAAATGATTTTTCAGCAAGCACAACTTTATATTGAGCATGTCCCTTTTTTCCAACTCTTGAAAATCTAATGATAATCATAATCTCACTTTCAATGAATAATTAATTACACAAACACATAAATTTGATTCTTATGAAAAACAAACTCTGTGTAGCTTACCTAAAAAAAACGCTTTTGTCAATAAGAATATTGCTACGCACTACTTTATAATTTTGTCGATAATTCCATATTTCTTAGCCTCCTCTGCGGACATAAAGTAGTCTCTTTCAGTATCTCTTCCAATATCGCTTTCCTTCTGTCCTGTATGTTTGGCTAATATTTTGTTCAATTTTTCCTTAATCTTCAAAATATGCTTTGCGTGGATGTCAATATCCGTAGCTTGACCTTCCACACCACCCATAACTTGATGAATCATAACCTCACTGTTTGGTAAAGAAAAACGTTTTCCTTTTTTCCCAGCACAAAGCAAGATTACTGCTGCGCTTGCCGCCGAACCAACACAAATTGTCGAAACATCACTTTTGATAAAATTCATTGTATCAAAGATTGCTAATGCTGCAGAAACACTTCCACCAGGCGAGTTGATATATAGCTTGACATCCAAGTCACTATCTTGTGAATCAAGAAAAAGTAATTGAGCAATAATAGCATTTGCAACCTGATCATCAATCGGTGTTCCAAGGAAAATAATTCTTTCTTTGAGAAGTCTCGAGTAAATATCATACGCTCGTTCTCCAAATTGTGATTTTTCAATAACTGTAGGGATAAGCATAAACCAATCTTACTTTTTAAATAATTCCTTAAGCGTCTATTTTACTTCCATAAGGAATTTAAATACCATCTCATTAGCCAAGCTGCCTTTCGTTGCCTCATAAAGCCTGTGCGTATCAATTTTATCATCAGTGGTTCCAATTGTTTGATAATACTCAAGAGTTTGATTTACTTTTTCTTCAATTTCCTTAGTATCAGGCACAAATTTTTCTTGCTTAGCAATTTCTTGAAGAATTAAGGCTGCTTTTACTCTCTTTGGTGCAGCGTTCTCTTTCCATCCCTCTTTCACTTTCTCCTCTGTTGTTTTGACTTGTTTGAAATATCCTTCCTTGTCAATCCCCATTCTGGAGATATCAGCCTCTAATTCTCCCATCATTATATCCATTTCTCTCTCCAGGAGAACTTCTGGCACTTCGACTTTCATAGTTTCAATGATAGATTCAATCAACTCCTTCTTGTGCTCATCATCATTTTTTCGCTTTTTCTCTTGTGAAATACCTTTTTCAATATTTTCTTTCAAAGACTTGAGGCTTTTAAATTCTCCAATACTTTTAGCAAAATCATCGTCGATCTTTGCAATTTCCTTTTCCTGGACAAGATTAAGTTTAACTTTAAATTCTGCTTCCTTTCCTGCAAGATGCTTTGCATGATACTCCTTTGGAAAAGCTAGTTTAAAATCTTTTTCATCGCCAGCTTTCATGCCAATTAGATTATCTTCAAATCCAGGTATAAATTTACCATCGCCGATTAGCATAACATGCTTCTTCGCTGATCCATTTTCGATAGCGACGTTATCCAAGAAAACATCAAAGTCGATTTCAACTTGATCGCCTTTTTTGACAGCTCTGTTTACTGTCACAATTTTCGCTCTTTGCTCTGCAAGATATTTTACTTCATGATCAATTTCTTTTTCTTCAACTTTTATTTCTTCTTTGGAAAATTTCTTATTAATCTTAATGGCGCCCTTTTCCCAATTACCAAGTTCAATTTCAGGAAGAACTCCTACAGTTGCAGTAAATTCAAAGTCGTTTCCCTTGGCAATCTTTTTAATATCAATCCTCGGCTCACCAATTGCATCAATTTTATTATCCAAAATTGCGTTTACATATCCCTCTCGAACAGCCTCTTCTGCTGCCTGATAAACGATCTTTTCTGTTCCAACTGTCTTTTCAACCACTTCCTTCGGAACTTTTCCATTTCGAAAACCATCCATTTTCATCTCTGAAGCTAAACTTTTAGTAGCAGTTTCTACGTGCTTATTGAATGTCTCTTTCGGTATAATAATTGAAAGTTTAACTTCAGATCCAGCAAGCTTTTCAATTTCAACTTTATTCTTTTTTTCTATCTTCTTAGTCGTCATAATATTTCTTTAAATTTCTTATTTACTTATTTAAATGATTTTCAAAAACTGGCACAATCTCTTTTTTCCTTGAAACAATACCGTCTACAAACAAAACGTCCTCCCTGTCCTCAGCTTTGAACATTTCAATGAATAGTTCCTTCTCTTCATTCCCTGAACAAAGAGTATAGCTTTCTTTATTTAAAATGTCTATTATCGAAAGAAATGCTCCTTTTAGATTATCCGTTTTTTTTACTTGAGTTAAATTTTCTAATATCTCTTCTTTTCTCTCTAATCCAGCGTCCTTGTTGGTTGTTTCCATAACACCAATTCCATATTCAGCTCCACCAAATTCAAAGACTTTATAGTCCAATTTAATTAAGTCTTTGGTTTTAATATCGCTCATATCACTTTTTGCATAAAACATCAACATACTGAATTCAGCCAAATCTTCAATTTCCACAATCTCATTAAGTTTTTTCACCAATTCTTTGTCAGTTTCTGTTGTAGTTGGAGAACGAAAGTATAATGTATCAGAGATAATTCCTGCAAGCAAGAGTCCTGCTACTTCTTTTGATATTTCAAGATTTTTAGCAAAGTATTTTTTTGCAATGATGGAACAAGAAGATCCTAGCGGTTCAACGTGAATCCTGATTGGTTTGTCTGTTTGAATTTTAACTTTATGATGATCAATTATTTCGATAATATCTAGCTCATTTAAATTATCAATACTCTGAGACTCTTCATTGTGATCAACTAGAATTATTTCTGAGTTATGTGGTAACTCGGAAACTTCTCTTGGAAGATCCACGCCAAAATAAGTTAGTACAAACTTTGTCTCTTTATTGATGCTGCCTAGCGCTAATGCTTCACTTTTAATATTCCTGGCTTCTAGGAACGCTTGATATCCGATTGCGCTGCAAATTGTATCCGTGTCAGGATTTTTGTGTCCAATAATATATTTCATCTAGTTAATCTCAATAGCTTATTTTCAAACCTTTTTTACTATCTTCAAACGCTAAATTATTCTTTCTTAGTGACTTTTTTTTCTACTTTTACAACTTTTTTCTTTGTCACTTTTTTAGTGGCCTTCTTTTTTATCTCCTTTGGCCCTTCTTCGATTTCCTCAGCCTTAAGAGATTTTTTTTTATCTTCTACTGCTGAATCTTCTTTTTCAGTCTCAACTATTTCTTTTTTCTCTTCGGAATCAGTAGTCGTAGCTTCACTATCATCGTTGATAACTTCAACATCTATTTTCCACCCTGTTAATTTAGCAGCCAATCTAACGTTCTGCCCTCTTTTCCCAATTGCCAAAGAAAGTTGTTCTTGTGTAACATATGCAATGGCTTTTCTTTCTTCAGTCTCACCTTCTTCTTTTTTCTCAGACTCCTTCGCTTCAACATTAATTACTTTTGCGGGTGAAAGCGCGCTTGCAATCATTTCCTCTGGATCTTCACTCCATTCAATAATGTCAATTTTTTCTCCACAAATCTCATCTATTACTGCTTGGACTCGAGTCCCTTTTTGTCCAACACAAGAACCAATTGGATCAATCCCATCCTCATTTGAAATCACAGCAATCTTAGATCGACCACCTGCCTCTCTCGCAATTGCTTTAATTTCAACTGTTCCAGCAAAAATCTCTGGTACTTCCAATTCAAATAATTTCTTCAACAATTCAGGGTGTCTTCTTGAAAGTGTGATTCCTGGTCCCTTTGGATCAGATTCAACACGACTTAGATAAACCTTAATTCTTTGTCCAATTCGATATCTTTCCGTTGGGATTTGTTCAGACGGGAATAATACTCCTACAGCTTTTCCAAGATCTATAAATACTTTATTTAACTCGACTCTCTGAACAGTTCCGTTCACAACATCACCTTCCTTCTCTTTGTATTCCTCAAACATTGAGTCTCTTTCTGCTTCCCGAATCCTTTGAATAATCACTTGCTTCGCTGTTTGTGAGGCGACTCTTCCATATTGATCTTTTGTTTCAAGTGGGATTTCAATGAACTCTCCGATAGCAATTGAATTGTCAATCTTTACAGCATCCTCCAAAAGAACATCTCTTTCTGGATTAAACCTCGGAAGAGTTTCTGATTCTTCAATAATTTCCTGGACCTTAACTCCATCCAAAATTTCATCACTTTTTTTTGCTCCTTCGCCAATCTCATGCGCATTTTCTGTGAGATACTCTCGCTCTATCACGCGTACAGATTCATCAATCACTTCTCGTAATTGCTTAAAGCTAACCTCTCCCGTATCTTCACCTAAATGAGCAATTATAATTTGCCCTTTGTGTCCATAATCCTTTTTATACGCAGCGGCTAGTGCGGCTTCAACAGACTCAATTACTTTCTTTTTTTCAATTCCTTTCTCCTCACAAATTTGTGCGATAGCACTTCCAAACTGCCCGAGAGCTGAGGAGTCTTTAATTAGTTTTGTTCCCATTTTAGTAAATTTAGCTATTTATTAATTCTTGCAACTTAAAAGTTTCTTTTAAAAATAAATTCCCGTCATTTCATGACCGGAATTCTCAAGCAACCTCTCTCATTTCACACTGTTAGTATACAAAAACGCTCTTTCATTGTCAACTTTATTCCTTGCTTATTAACGTTTCTTCTTTTATTTTTTAAGAGTTCCTACAAAAACTCTTATCTCAAATCCATTGCAGCTATTGTTTGCAATAAAAATCCATAACAAATGTTATGGATTTTTGCACTATTGTTGTAACCTTGTTCTCTATTTATTTTAATTTCTTGCAAATGATTACAAATATCTCTCCTCTCTCTCTCTTAATTCCTCTACAACTTTTTTCACGTCCTGTGCTCTCGATTTTGGACATATCAGAAGAGAGTCTTTTGTATCAATAATAACCAGGTCATCGACACCAACAGTTGCAATCAGCTTCCCTTCAGTTCCGTAGATAATACAACCTGAAGTTTCAATGTTCAGTCTTTCCCCTTTAACTAAATTTCTCCGTTCATCCGTCTTTGTCATCAAATTTTCATGCAAAGTGTCCCAAGCACCAATGTCCTTCCAATCGAAAGAGCCTTTAATGATCAAAAGTTCTTCTGGATCCATCTTCTCTGTAATTGCATAATCAATTGAAATTTTCTCCATCTCACGGTAAGACTTTTCGATCACCACCTCATCTTCGTTTTTAATAGCCTCTTCAATTTCTAGTAATTTCTCATACATCTTTGGTGCATATTTTTTATATGCTTCCAAGAATAATTTCGGGGTCCACATATAATAATTTGCATGCCACAGATAACATCCTTCCTCTAGATATTTCTGAGCTGTTTTGTAGTCAGGTTTTTCAGCATGACCCTTAAACTCAAAAAATTCCACGCCATTTCGCTCAAACAATCTTTTGCCGACCTTAGTATATCCCAACGTTGTTGTTGGTATCGTTGGATGAACTGAAATATCTAGAAGTTTTCCAGTTTCCTTGATCATTTTTTCTGCCTCCTTAATGGAATTTAAGAATTTATCGATTCTTCCAATGTAATGGTCTGAGGGAATGAATGCTATTGGTTCATCTGGGTCGATTAATTTCAACCTTAGCGCAGCATAGGCCATTGCAGGTGCAGTGTCACGCCTAGCTGGTTCCACTATAATATTCTCTTTTGGAAAATTGGGAAGAATTTCTTCAACCCCTTCCTTTAACTCACTTGTTGTAGCTATAAAGATTTTATTCTCTGGATAGTCCCCAAAACGATCGATTGTCTCCTCGAGCATTGTTTTTTCTGAAATCAATCTGCAGAACTGTTTCGGTTTCCCAGCTCTACTCATTGGCCACATTCTTGAACCACCACCACCTGCTAAAATTACAATTTTCATTCTTTAATACTTACTTTTTATTCCTAATATAATTGGGTTTTTTAGAGAACTTAGAACATTCTTGAGTTCTCCTGATCCAGCGCCTCATTTACCATTGCATCAGCCTCTTTATTATTTTCACGCTTTGTGTGCTCAAAAGAAATTTCTCCGAAATCAAGTTTTAAATTCCAAATTTCAATAAAATTCTTTTGGATTTTTTCATCTTTCAGTTTATACTCTCCATTCAATTGCTTGACCATTAACTCAGAATCACTCACACATCTCAATTTAGCCCCTTTGGTATTGTTCTTTCCAATAAGTTGTTTTGTTTTCTTTAGCGCAAAAATAAGAGCTGCATACTCAGCTTCATTATTGGTTGCTTTTCCAATAAACTCGCCGTATTTTTTCTTTTCCCCACCAATTTCGATAACAGCACCTACTGCTGAAGGTCCAGGATTTCCTCTCGATCCTCCGTCTGTAAAAATATTAATTTGATTCATTTCTTAACCTTACCTTATAACTATTTATATATAGACTTTATCTTAAAGCCACACATCTCTTTTGTCACATTAAAACTAGTTTCACCTGAAAAAGTCAATTCGATGACAGGTCTCATGACTCTTGTCCTACTTACTTTTTTAAATGTGATTCCGCTTCCTGTAAACTCCTTCTCATTCTTCAATAAACTAGTGTTATTAGTGAGAGCTTTTTTAGCCCTTTCGTAATTAGCTTCCTTTGTGTCATGATAATTGAAGACGCTTTCATCAGAACAAATAAAGTTTAGTATTCTTTTATTGTCCTTAAAAAAATTAAAATTGTACTCATTTTTAACAAAAAGCCCAATGATGACAAAGAAGGTCAGTAGTAATACTAAAAGCCTCGTTTTTGGTTTATTGTTAATAATATTCGAGCCCTCAAACACATACTCTTTTTCAGGCTCCTCAAATTCAATCATCTTGAGGTGTTAGGTTGGTTAGAAGAGATTCCAGTTCTTCCTCTGAATAGAAATCAATAACTATTTTACCACCTTTTGTTCCTTTTTTTATTTCAACTTTAGTCCCTAGTGATTGGGATAGCTCTTCTTGTTTAGAATAAACATCTGGATCTAAGTGTCTTCTTTTTCTCCTGGAAACATTTCCTAGGGAATCTCTTACTTTAACCTCAGCTTGCCTAACATTGAGATTCTCTTTTAAAATTAACTCAAAGAGTGCTCTTTGTTTTTCTGGATTCGAAATACTTAAAATTGTCTTTGCATGACCTTCTGAAATTCTTTCTTCCATTAAAGCTCTCTGGATCTCAATTGGAAGATTCAATAGTCTTAATGAATTAGCAATGGTACTCCTACTCTTACCAACACGCACAGCAATTTCTTCTTGGGTCATTGAAAATCTCTCTTGCATCTTCTTATATGCCTTGGCCTCTTCTATTGGGTTTAGGTCATGGCGTTGGACATTTTCAACTACTGCCCACTCTGCTTTTTTTTGGTCATCAACGTCCCTTACGATAACAGGAACTTTCTCTAATCCAGAAATCTTACTGGCCTCCAAACGACGCTCACCTGCAATCAGCTCATAATCACCGCTGCTTGTACTTGTAACTATTAGCGGTTGAATAATTCCATGCGCACTTATTGAATCAGCAAGTTCTGCAAGTTTTGATTCATTGAAATTCATCCTTGGTTGATGTGGGTTTGGAATAATTCGATCCACTGCAACTGTATCAACTCCTTCCTTAAAAGTTCTTTTTTCTTTTCTACTCACCTCTTCGTTAGTTCTCTCAATACTTTCCCGCTTCCCTTTCTTAATTTTTGATTTCGGGGCTTGATTTTTGGTTTCGTTTTTTATAACCAAACCAGAATTCGGCCACTGCTTCTTGTTTTTGGAACTTAAGTAGGACTGGTCTTCATCAGTTTTCCTGATCTCTTTATTGTCTCTTTTCTTTAAATTTTTTTGAGGAATAAGAGAAGCCAAACCTCTTCCCAATCCACCTTGCTGAACCATTTTTATTTGTTCTAAGTTTATTATCTTTATTTTTCAATTTCACTTAACGTCACAAAGAAATCACTCGCTCCTTTCAATCACTTCATTTGCAAGTTGTCGATATGCTCTTGCCCCTTTATTAAATCGATCAAAATTAAGAATTGATTTTCCAAAACTTGGTGCTTCGGCGAGTTTCACAGTTCTTGGAATCACCGCATCGAATACTTTCCCTGGAAAATGCTTCTTAACCTCTTTTACAACCTGATGAGCAAGTCTATTTCTACGATCGAACATTGTCATTACAATTCCCCCAAGCTGCAATTTTGGTTGCAAATGGTCTTGAACAAGATCAACTGTGTTTAACAATTGTCCCAGTCCTTCCAACGCAAAATATTCAGTTTGAACCGGGATAATAACTTCATCAGAGGCAACCAAACCATTAATAGTTAAAAGTCCTAAACTTGGTGGTGAGTCAATTATAATGAAGTCGTACTGGGGACGTAGTTTTCGTAGAGCGTTGTATAAACGATACTCCCTATTTTCCATTCCAGCTAATTCAACTGAGGCTGCTGCAAGATCCTGGTTTGATGTTATTATGTCGTGACTCAGAAAATCTGCTTTTATTATCACATTATCTGAATGTTCATCAAGAACAAGCATGTGATAAAGATTCTTCTCAATAGAATTAGGGTCAATTCCTAAACCACTTGAAGCGTTTGACTGAGGATCAAGATCTACTAACAAAACTTTCTTTCCAAAATCGGCAAGATATGAAACCAGATTTATAGCGGTAGTTGTTTTCCCTACTCCGCCTTTTTGGTTTACTAATGATATTATTTTTCCCATATGCTCAATTATATCCAAAAAAAAACAATTTCGCAACTCTAAAGTATTAAAAGGTGCCCTAGCAAATTCTAACTTACAACTATAAAGAAATCCTCTTGTGAATAAACTATTTGTTGTTAAAATAATAATAGCTACTAAATTTTTAAACATTCAGAACAACTATATGAAAAAGATAATCATCATGATTTCAACAATAGTGCTCTTTGCTATAACATATTGGCTAATTTCGCCACTCTTTATTGATAAAGAGATAAATGAATCATTGGAAGATATCACAAATCACTCAATTACAAAGAAGGAGGTCTCAAAAAATTCAATACCCGATTCTTCACCACAAGAAAATATCTCCCCACCAACACTGCAAATTATTGCCACTGGAAGATTCGAAGGAAAATCAAACCATCGAGCGAGTGGATCAGTGTCTTTTGTTGAAATCAAAGGAGATACTTACCTCCGAATTGAAGACAGTTTTGACGCAGAAAATGGACCAGATCTTTTTGTGCATCTAGGAAAGGATGGGGAATATATTTCTGAAATAAATCTAGGAAAACTAAAGGGTAATAAGGGTGGACAAAATTATCTAATTCCAAAAGAAATAAACCTGGACATAAACAACGAGGTTTGGATCTGGTGCAGAGCATTCTCAGTCCCTTTTGCTCAGGCGATATTGAAATAATTAGTGCTGTATCCCAAACAAAAAACCCATGGTTTTAACCATGGGTTTTTTTGGGTTTTCTCTTTAGTATGAAAAGTTGAACTATTTCAATTCTACAGTAGCTCCAGCATCTTCAAGTTTTTTCTTCAACTCTTCGGCTTCCTCTTTAGCTACCTTCTCTTTAATAGCCTTTGGAGCTTCGTCTACAATGCCCTTCGCTTCTTTTAGACCAAGACCAGTAATTTCTTTAACAACCTTAATCACATTGATTTTTGCATCACCAGGAGCAATTAAAGTTACATCGAATTCTGTTTTCTCTTCAGCAGCAGCTTCTTCACCAGCTACAGGAGCAGCCATTGCCATTGCAGGAGCAGCAGCAGTAACATTGAACTTATCTTCAAGAATTGAAACCAATTCTGAAAGGTCCAATACACTCATTTTTTCAATCTCCTCAATGATAGCTTTGAATTTAGCAGGAACTTTAACGTCCTTCTTTTCTTCAACCTTTTTTTCTTCTGTCATAACTTTGTAAAATTATTATTAAATATGTTTATAAACTATTGTTAGGCGTTCTCTTTGGATTCTTTAACTGCATTTAATGTATAAACTAAATTCCGCAAGTTTCCGCTAAGCGCACCGACAAAACCTGTAATAGGCGCCTTTATTGTTCCAACTACCTGACCGAGTAATTGTTCCTTTGAAGGAAGTTTAGCAAGACTTGCAATCTCTTCTGTTGTAATTGCTTTTCCCTCCAATGATCCAGCTTTGATTTTAAAAGCTTTATTTTCTTTAGAGAAATCAAATGCTGCTTTTGAAGAACAAACTTCATCATCTCCTCCGTAAATCACTGCAACCTGACCATCAATTTTCCGAACATCTATATCAATTTTAGCGTTGTCAAAAGCTATTTGTGTAAATGTTTTCTTTGCTACTTTCATGTTTGCATTTTTTTCTCGCAATACCTTTCTGAGTTCGCTAATCTCCGAAACACTTAAACCTTTATAATCGCAGATAATAGAGGTTGTACTTTCCTTGAGATTCTTTGTAAGATCATCTATCAAAGCCTCCTTATTTTGGCGTGTAAGCATGTTTCTTATTTTAATCTTATTAACTCTCTTTAAATAAAAAAATCTACGTATAACGTAGATTTCGGAAGCAAAGAATTCTAAAAAGAAGTTTCTTTTACCCCTACTTAGGACTTATAGTTGCGCCTAAGGTCTACGGAATACTTTTAATAGGTTACCACAAGTTCAGAACTTGTCAAGTATACTTATCAAATTGTCCTTATAGAAGTATGGATGATAAGCTCTATAGCCCAGTACCAATAATATATCTAGCAAAAAACTCCACTACATATAAGATTGTTTCTCCTATAAGTCCTTTGGATAAAAACAAAAAAAGTAAGAAAATCACCAAACCATTCTTTTCAAGCATTTGCTTGGTATATTCTGAAATTGGCAAAAAGGCAAAAAGTAGTTTTGAGCCATCCAAAGGAGGGATAGGAAACAAATTAAACACCATAAGTGCAATATTGATAATAAACATAAGAGCAAAAATACTAGCTAAAAGACCATCAGCCATTCCAGTAACCAATAGTATTCTTAAAGAGATTCCACTAATTAATGCGAGTATTAAATTTGATAATGGTCCTGCTACCCCAACAATTGCTGGTCCATATCTTTGATCCTTAAGGTTGTAGGGGTTGTATGGAACTGGTTTTGCCCAACCAAAAACAAATCCTATTTGGGAAATTGCTAGAAACAAAGGAACCAGAAATGATCCCCACATATCCAAATGCTTCATTGGGTTCAAAGTTAATCTCCCTGCATATTTAGCTGTTGGATCTCCAAGTCTTAAAGCTGCATATCCATGAGCTACTTCGTGAACCACAACAGAGAAAATTAAAACTGCAATTTGCAAAACTATTTCGATACTAATACCCATAAATATAAATTTAAAATTTCTATCAGCAGACAAACGATACATAGAGTAATTCATTAAACCAATTCCCAGATAAAAATACAAATCACTTGCCTCATTACAAAAGGTTGACAAAACGCCTTGGAATTGGTACTCTATTACTTGTTAAGTTTACAATACATTTTATAACTATTCAAGGTAGACATATGGCACGTTGTAGCATTTGCGGTAAGAAGACTATGTCAGGAAACTCACGTTCTCATTCAAATATCGCTACTAAAAGAACTTTTAAGGCTAATATTCAAACAAGACACATTGATGGCAAAAAAACCAATGTTTGTACAAAATGCATCAAGACTATGAATAAGGTTTCAAAATAAAGATCTCCTTTAAAACTCAACAACCAAGGCGCTGGTGATTTCCAGTGTCTTTTTGTTTATTTTAACAAATTTGTTTATTTGTTTTAAAAAATACCCACAGATGCTATCTGCTGGTATTTTTTTAAATATTCTTACTTACTATTTATTCTCTAATAGAACTTTATCCAAAGATAGACTTGTGCCATTGCTACGGTGATAAACATAATAAAGAGCCCTACTTTCATAAATTCAATAAACTTAATTTTATATCCAGCTTTTTCAGCCATTCCAGCAACAACAAGATTAGCACTAGCACCAACCAATGTTCCATTGCCACCAAGACAAGCTCCTAGAGCCAAGGACCACCAAATTGGCTCAAGTCCTTGTGCAAAAACACCGTCCATTTGTTCCACAAGAGGAATCATTGTTGCTACGAAAGGAATATTATCAACGAAGGCTGAGAAAATTGCAGCACCCCAAAGAATTAAGATTGAAGTAAACTTGAAATCTCCTCCAGTTAATTCCAGCATTCTTTCAGCAGCCCAGTTAATTGCACCAACGTGCTCAAGCCCGCCAACTAAAACGAATAAACCAATAAAAAAGAAGATTGTAATCCATTCAACTTCATGCAAAACTCTCTCTGGATTCTTTCCATCTAAGAAAAGTAATAGCCCGGCTCCAAAAAGTGCGATTGTTGCAGCTTCCATTCCCAATGCTCCATGGAAGAAAAAACCAGAGATAACCAAAGCTAGCACGAAAAGTGATTTTTTAAGCAATGGAATATTCTCGAGGCTATCGCTTTCATTTAAATGCATGATTCTTTCCATGCTCTCCTTATCTGTTTGAATCTTTTTTCCATACAAAAATTTAAATACTGGGACCAAGACAATAATCATAACAATAACAATTGGGGCAAGATTCTGCACAAATTGCATAAATGTTAGTCCAGCAGCAGAACCAATTAAAATATTTGGAGGGTCACCAATCAAGGTCGCTGTACCTCCGACATTACTCATTAAAATTTCTGTCATCAAAAATGGCATTGGATTAATCTTAAGATTGTCGCAAATAACAAACGTCATTGGAACCATCAAAAGAACGGTAGTCACGTTATCTAAGAGCGCTGAAAAAACAGCTGTAATTATTGCAAACATAAAAAGAATTTTCCAAGGATCTCCTTTTGCTAGTTTTGCCGCCTTTACTGCAACATATTGAAAAACACCAGTGTCTTTTGTAATTCCCACAATAATCATCATTCCTACTAACAAACCGACGGTATTAAAATCAATGGCACCAACAGCTCCATGTTGGTCATAAAATCCCATCAGTTCTCCAGCAATAATCATCAATGCTCCACCAAAAATTGCAATAATTGTTCTGTGAATTTTTTCTGATATAATAGCAGCATAACTTCCTAAGAAAATCAGCATTGCAGCTGTAATCATCCCAGTTGTAATCTGGAAATGTCCTATAACTTCCTGTTCAACCCCATGCATAAAATTAAATTAAAAATAAAAAATAAAAAATAAAAAACAACGACTTTTCATTGCTTTTTAAATCAACCTAACTATTTGACTTTATATCACGATTATTTTTCTTAGGATCAATTCGCTCCTCCTTAAAGAGGGCGTTGTATAGTGCATTTTTAACACAAGTCCTTGAAATTGCTCCTACTAATAGCCCTTCTTTGTTCACAACTAAGATAAATCTTCCCACGCCCTTAACTGCATATGCAGCAGCTTCAATCATTGCATCATTTTCTGAGAGTGTGTGGAATTCTGTAATCATAAATTCCTCTAGCTTCACATCCTTAACTTTTTCAGCATATCTATCAAACGTTCCCTCTGCTCCGTACATTGAAAAAATTGGATCATTTTTTAGATACTCAGGCACAACCTGCTTAATAAGTAAGCGCGTAGAAACTAAACCAACAGGCTTTTTATCATCATCGATCACAACGATACTATTTGTTTTTTGCTCAACCATTTGCTTAGTAGCATCAGCAAGCGTTTTTTCTTGGTGAATTGTGTTCACCCAGTCACACATGTAATCCTTTACCCACATTTGTTTGAAAAAAATTAATTTATTTAACTTATTTAATTAATACCAATAGTTCCATCATTCTCTTTTTTTCTATTTTTGTCAATAGTTTTGAACAGAACAATCTTATTAAGCTTTTAGTTCCCTATTTACAATAGTTTATACTCTTTTGTATTTGCCTTTTAATACCTCTTTTTGATTTTATCTAAAATTATTTTTGTTGATTTCTTGGTGTATCTATTAATGCAAATCAACTGTTTCCAAACATTTAAATACTCACTAAATTAATCTCAGCTCTTGTCTTGTTGCTATTTTAACATTTTTTATTATCAAATAAAAACATACTATTGATGTGTACTAAACACTGTTAGTTAAAAAATAAACTGTTCTTTTTACTTGACAAATCTGGGTATTTAATTACAATGTTTATGCGTGACAAGGAGTGTTATTATTTTTTCTAATTTTTTGCCCAGCCAGCGCTAAATTCGATATGAATAACAACACCTCGTCACTGACGCCCGGGAGCACATTGTGCACCCGGGCGTACCTTTTTTCAATACCACTCTGACTTCAAAACTATTTTATTTTAAAAATCATAAAACTTTCATTCAAATAAAGAAAAATGCGTTCCTTGCCAAAAACCATAATACAGTCTATTATAAACTATTTGCTAACACAACAAATTCACTAACAACATTATGAAGATCAACAGTAAAGACAAACTAATTTTTGACATCGCCGTTATCGGTGGCGGGGCTTCAGGGATGATGGCTGCTATTTGGGCAGCTGAATCTGGAGCTAAAGTTGCGCTAATTGAGAAAAATCAAAAACTTGGGAAAAAGCTTTTAATCACAGGAAAAGGCCGTTGCAATCTAACGCAGGAAAATTTTACGAAAGATACTCTTTTAGATGATCTTGGGAGAAGCGGCAAGTTTCTTTTTTCAGCTCTTGCTAAGTTTGGCGTTGAAGACACTAAAGAATTTTTCAAAGCAGAGGGTGTCAATCTCAAAACTGAACGCGGAGGACGTGTTTTTCCGTATTCAGATTCAGCTGAAGATATCCTGACTGCTCTTAGAAAACGCTTGGCAACAAACAAAGTTATTGTTATCCGTAATAATAAGATTGTATCCATTCAAGTTAAAGATAATTTAATTCAGAGCCTTTCAACTAAAAAAGGGGAGATCTTAGCAAAACAATTCATTCTTTGTACGGGAGGTAAATCATACTCAGGAACTGGATCAACTGGTGATGGATATTCTTGGGCTGAGCAATTCGGACACTCCGTTATTGAACCAGAGCCAGCTCTGACTCCGATAAGAGCGAATGATAAATGGATTGAATTTGTAGTGGGGTTAACATTGAAAAATGTAAAATTAAGCGTAGTCCAAAACAACAAGGTTCAGGATGAGAGATTCGGAGATATGCTTTTTACACATATTGGTGTTAGCGGCCCAATCGTCTTAGATATGAGCAAGAAGGTCGGCGAATTAATGAAGAAAAAAGCGAAAGTTCATCTTTCAATTGATTTAAAGCCCACACTAACTTTCGATGCCCTGGATAAAAGGATTCAAAGAGATTTTCAAAAATATCAAAATAAACAATTTAAAAATTCACTTGAAGATCTCTTTCCACAAAGATTGATCCCTGTAATGATCCGTCTTTCAAAAATAAACATGGAGAAGAAGGTTAACAAGGTAACTAAAGAAGAAAGACAAAATCTTGTTAAACTAACGAAGAACCTGATTGTAAGCGTCACAGAACTAGTGGGCTTTGGACAAGCTATCGTAACCTCAGGTGGAATTGATTTAAAAGAAGTCGACTCTCAAACAACAAACTCGCGAAAAATAAAGAATTTATACTTAGCAGGAGAAGTTCTAGATCTTGATGGTCCAACCGGTGGATATAATCTTCAAATTTGTTGGAGCACTGGATTCTTAGCAGGAGTAAGTGCTGCTGCTGCATTTAAAAAAGAACAGGGAAAGGAACAGGAGGATTAAGCTTATTAAGTCATTACCTATACAAATTATACAAAAAAAGACTATCCTTTAAAATAGTCTTTTTTTGTATACACATTCTCAGTCACTTTTTAGTAGTCTTTGAGTTATTGGATATTTATTTTTTTCGCTATTGGGCAATTCTCATGGTCATGTTTTTTTGCTGGACAAAATTTACGCCCATATTCAATAATCCTATGATTGAAATTCAGCCACTCTTTCTGTGGAATTATCTTTATTAAATCCTGCTCTATTTTGTCTGGATTTTTCTGAGTGGTTAATCCATGTAAAATAGAAAGTCTCCTAACATGTGTATCGACAGCGACCCCTTCTATTTTTCCAAATCCATCGCCTAGCACAATATTTGCAGTCTTTCTTGCAACGCCTGGCAATTCAATTAGTTTTTCCATTGAGTTTGGAACTTCTCCTTTAAATTTATTGTTTATAATTCTCGTTGTCGCTAGGATGTTTTTTGCTTTATTTCGATAAAATCCAGTTGAGCGAATATCCTGCTCAAACTCTTCTAGATCAGCTTTTAAATAATCATCGAGTGTTGGATATTTCTTGAAAAGCTTCTCTGTTACCTCGTTGACTTTTTTGTCAGTGCATTGTGCGGACAAAACAACCGCGATAAGTAATTCGAGTGTGTTGGAAAAATTAAGAGCAATTTTTGATACAGGAAAAAGCCTAGCCAATTCGCTCATTATAATTCTTGCTCTTTTCTTTCTCTTTTTTATTTCACTTTCCGAAATTTCTTTTTTCACCTTTGAATTATTAATTCTTTTTTCCCTCTGACTTAAGGAATGCTACAATGCCCCAAGTAAAACCCACTACTTAAGCATAGAGAAGTATGCCTCTTCTAGTTCTCGTTTAACTTAACTACTTTGTTTGTTTGAAAAATTTCTTCAGGAGAAACAGCATCTTCAATCCTGAAATCTCCAACTCTTGTCCGTACCAATCGTGTTAAATAACCTCCTGTTCCCAGTTTTTCGCCAAACTCCCTTGCCAAAGAACGGATGTATACACCTGGTCCAGTTACGGTTTTTATCTGCAATATCGGCCACTCGTAAGAAATGACATCAATTCTCTCAATGTACACAAATCTCGGTGGCGGTGTGAATTTTTCGCCCCTCCTAGCCTTCTTATAGCCTTCTTCTCCTCCACCAACCTTAGCAGCGCTATATACTGGTGTGACTTGAACAATTTCACCAATAAAATCGTTTTTTATCTTTTCAATCTCCGTTAAAGTCGGGATTCTTTTTACACTGATTTCATTTTTTTCACCTTCTTCGTCATCAGTGACGCTTGTTGTTCCTAGTTTAATTTCAGCTAGATATTCTTTCTCCTTTTTAACTATTTTATCAATTTGCTTAGTAAATTCCCTTCCAATTGCCACAACCAAAACACCCTCGGCCAAAGGATCTAGTGTACCAGCATGTCCAACTTTTTCTCTTTTTGTGCCACCAACCAAACGCTTAATCCCGGCAACAATTGCATACGAACTTGGTCCTCTTGGTTTATTAATAGCAAAAATACCTTTCATTCTTTAAACTCTTATTAGTTATGCTTGGTTGTCTTTTCCAAGCTCCCATCACCCTTGCAAATCAGCATTATCCTTCTTTTCTAATTCCTCTTTTTGCATTTTTTTTAGATCTTGTTCTAGCTGATTCTCACTCCCCTCTCCTCCTTGGGTTTTTTTCTGTAGATTCTCTTTTGGATCCTTAACGACTGTAGTGCTATATGCGAACGCATCATCATTTCCAAGGACTGGGGTGATTTCGGCATCATAAACAGGCACAACTCCGTTAGAAAAAGCTAAATACCCTGGAACTATAAGATTCACCACAGGTATAACTGTTAAAATTCCCCACCATTCTGGCTTCCCCATTGCCTTTGCGACATCCATCCAAACAACAATACTAATGATAATATTCACACCAGGAACAATTAAAAGTGCTATCCACCACAAAGGTCTATTGGCAATTCTAAATAACAGTACAAGGTTTAGAACAGGAACCCAAGCATACCAGTCATCAGGAATATTAATTTTCTGTGCCATTCGCTGAAAAGACATTGCATAGTAAATGTACATCGGAATCATAACAAACAGAAAGGCTATCATGAATCCTACTATTACACCGTTTGACTCAAGTGAGTCAGCTTGCATTGGCACTACGTCTGAATAACTAGTGACGCCTGTTGAAGTCTCGTATTCTGAGACACTTCCGGTGTCCATATCACCACCGGGATAATGATTATTTTCCATTTTTGTTTTTTAAAAAAATTAAAGAAATTTCATTAATAAGTTACAAGAAAAATCGATCAGAACGTTTTTTTATTGTTATTTTTTTATTTATTCTCCCAATACTCTTCAGCTTCTTCCTCCATCTTCTCTAGACGATCATAATAATCAGGAAACTCATTTAAATGAGCTAGGGCAATTTTCCCGGTTGTGAATGGGTTATCTCCTGAAACATTTGTTTTTTCATCAACGAGCCCATGCTCCATTTCGATATCCATCCCCTTACGAAATTGTTCAATATCAAACTTAGTCCAATCAATAGCCAATTGCTCTCCGATGCTCTTCGCTTGCTCAGCTGTGTAATATCTTTTTTCTGACATGTTTATTTTTAAAAAATTATAGATTATTAAATTCTTCCTCTAGTTTTCATTGCCTCTTGCAGCTTCAAAATAGAAGATGCAAAGGCTGCTGTGTGGTAATCAGTTTTTAGTTTTGTTTTAACTAAGTCTAGATCGGCAAAAGCTTCTTTCATTTTAGTTTCAATTTTTCCAAGAACATCCTCTTTGCTCCATCTATCACCTGAATTGTTCTGAACCCATTCGAAATAACTACCAACAACGCCTCCTGCATTTGCTAGAATACCAGGAAGTACTGTTACTTTATTTTCGAAAAGAGCTTCATTCGCATCGAATGTAACTGGTCCGTTGGCTAACTCCAGGACAATCTTGGTTTTTATTTTTTTAGCATTTTCATTGTTGATTTGATTTTCCAAAGCTGCAGGAATCAAAATATCAACAGTTAACTCTAGTAACTCCTTGTTGGTAATTTTTTGAAATTCGCCCCCTGATTCAGTGATAGTTACAGAGCTATCTTTTCTTTTTTCTTCTTGGTATTCATCTAAAATTGCCTCAATTTTCAAGCCATTTTTATTTAAGATACCACCCTTCGAATCTGAAATTGCTATAATCTTATAACCTTTTTTGGAAAGGATTCTAGCCGCATTTGCTCCTGCGTTTCCAGCACCTTGAATTGCAATTGTAATTTCACTGTTTTGTTTTTTTATTAATTTCTTCTCTTTTTTTAAAAATTCTTCAAGCACTACAATACCACCAAATGAAGTCGCAATGTCTCGACCAAAGCTCCCACCAAAATTCATCGGCTTTCCAGTGAAAACTCCTGGCAAATAATTATTATTCAATAAACTATATTGATCAGCCATCCATGCCATAATCTGTCCATTTGTGTTCACGTCAGGCGCTGGAATATCTTTTCGGGGACCAATCACATTATGAATAGCATTAACATATTCCCTGGAAAGCCTCTCTAATTCGGCTTCCGACAAACTCCTAGGGTCAACTCCTATTCCGCCCTTCGCTCCACCATATGGTAAGTTGACAACTGAATTCTTCAAACTCATTAATGTCGCCAATGCACTAACTTCATCTAAGTCAGTGTCAGCATGAAAACGAATTCCGCCTTTGAAAGGTCCCGGGGCATCATTATGTTGGACCCGATAAGCTTTATATGTTTCGATGTTGCCGTTATCACGTTTTAAAGTTAATGAGAGCTGAATTATTCTTTGGGGATTTAAAATCACTTCTTCAATTTGCTCTGGTAGTTTAATAATCTCACTTGCCTTCTTAATCCTTCGTAAAACATCTTGGTAAAAACTTTCCATTTTTTTTTATTTAACTTACAACTTAAAGTTCCCTGTTTGTTTTTTATAATACACAAAATTCTAAGACAAAACAATGTCGGGCCGCCGAGAGTCGAACTCGAGCCACACACACCCCATGCGCGCGTACTACCGTTATACTACGGCCCGTATCTATTTTACAGTATACTCTTTGTTTTAATAATTTAAAATTAAAACTTGCTTAAATAATAAAATAAAGTGGGCGTCGCTTAGATTCAAGCAACGCCCACACTTTAAAAACTTTCTTTTATTCACAATCACAGAAAACTGCACTCCCTAAAACCGCATTTATACCACCATGAGTTAGTTCTTCTGGTGTAGCAGTGTAGAGACACTCCAAAGGAGTACCGTCAGCCCCAAAATATACAATGTATCTTGAGAAAAGATGTTCGCTGGAAAATCCTTCTTCCTTGTCAAAGAAATCAAATTTCAATTTCATCTGAGGAATCTTTCTTTGTAGAATAACATTACAGTTACCAAGTTTACGCGGATCAAACCTTGAAGGTGAAACAACTCCTTTCATGGCATTACTATTAACATCTTTCAAGAGCCAGTCTTCGTCAGAAAAATCATCGAGCTTGGTTTTTTTTGTGACAAACAAAGATTCTGGAAGATGCTTCTTGATAAAAGATAGTTCATCTTTAGTCATTCCATCTTCAGCCAAGAGTTCCTCACTAGTTTCCGGATGCCAAGCCAAGGGCAGGACATTTTTTGAACCAAGTTGGTCTTTCGGGTGAACTAAAATATCAAGCTCCCCACGAAGAAACATTTCAACCAATTCTTCCTGAAACCTAGGTTTGAGTTTGTGGTGGATGTCTAAGATAGTTTTACCTTTAAACATTTCTGGCTTAACATCGTTTTCACGATGAAAGGTCAGTGTTTCAATCAACGAAGAAGTCGCCGCCCACTCACCCTCATGAAAACGATCATTGAAGGGTACGATGACTTCTAGCGGAGAGTGATTCAGAATTCTCTCTGTTCCTTCTGGTTGAAAATTTTCTTGACCAGGTGGTGTTGAGAGAAAATCGCACATGCTTCTGAGAATTTTTCCGTATCCAAGCCCGTGGGTGTTGACTGTGTCAATTTCAACGATATACATCTTTCCATCCTGACCTTTCACAAGGTCAACCTTGATGCTCTGGGGAAAACTGGTGTGGAATTTTTGTTGAATTTTTTTCCTCAACTTAGGAATTCCAGCAGTGGCAGTTCTTCGGAAAAAACCCATTGCTCCATTATTCAAGTTCTTGTTAACAGCTTTTCCCATCAAACTATCACTAACCTTTAATAAGTTAACGATTTTAGGACCAATCTCCTTGATGAATTTTACATCATTTTGACCCAATGAATGAACCGATGCTGGTAAAACAAATTTTCTCCTTGGATCATCCCAAAGTCCGGTTTCTTGCAAGAAATTCTCCATCTCAACAACTTTCTCTTCCCTCTTCTTTTCCATGTTGTACTCCTTTTTGCTGTGTTGATTGTTTTTCTTTGTCTCAAGATACACTCTTGTTTTTCTACAATCTGTTTTTACAAACTAAGTTTTAAAAGTTCTTCTAAATTATCTATTAAAAAATCTGGTTCCTCAATTGAACTTTCAGCACCCTTTTTCGAATATTTCCCATTTTTAAACCAAATGGTCTGAAAGTTATTCTTATTCCCTATTAAAATTTCACTCTTAATTCTGTCTCCAATCACTATCACTTCTCGATTCTTTTTGCCATACTTATCTGCAATTAATTTCATTGTCTTTCGATCCTTTTTTTCAACTAAGCATATTTCATCGAAAGCTTCATTTAAACCAATTCTCTCCAAGAGACTCTTCCTGTTTTTATCACCTTCTCGACTTGTATAAAGAATCAAGGTATTGCCTATTCTCAATCTATCCAAAACCACCATTGCATCCTTTACGAAAATATCTTTATCTGGGTTATATATCGTCCTTAGAAAGTCGAATATGATGAGTTTGTCTTTAATCATTTGAATAATTTACTTTAAACTAAATTTTATTAAAAAATAGTAATAAAAAAACCGGATCTTGTGAGACCGGTCTTGGACTATTGAGAATTTCTTGAAATATTTGCTAAACTTCTATTCTCGATAAACCAAAATCGGTCTGGGTAATCCAGAGCATAAAGAGAATAAACACATAAATTGTAATTCTTCCTTGGTTCATCAAGATGATGATAATAAACTTAACTTAACACAAGACTAGCATCTCTAAGAGAAATGTCAAATCACTCCAACATAATTTTCTCGAAAAATCTCAGGTAGCACGCATTGACGCTACCTGAGATTTAATTTTTCCAAAATCATCTTTTTCATACAATGCCTATTTTCTTAAAGGTATTGAACTGCATACAAAAATCAAATTCTTCTTTACAAAGCCCTCCTCCTTTTTTAGCATTATCTTCACTTTCAACCACCAACATCCAGTCCTCCTTTAGTATTTCCTTATGCTCAGCTTTACACACAAGCGAAAAATGAAGAATCTCACCTAGTTCCAATGGTTGTTTGAATCCCTGAATGTCAAAATCTTTCAAACAAACACCTTTTTCCAAAACCTCGATTATAACAATTTCAGCCATACTCTCTCCTTTTTTTTAAAAAGAATGAATAAAAAAACACCACCTTCTTGGTGGCTTGTTTAAAGAACTTTTAAATAAATCTACGATTTGTCTATTCTTTGAAATCAAAAACCACCCGAGCATTTCGGAGCAGGAGTAGTCCCAGTAATTGATTCTTTCGAATAAACATTTTAAAAAATAAAAAATATTTAAGTAATTAAATTATAGACTGCTTTCTTCAAAAAAACAACTCCTTTGATGTTGCATCAAAGGAGTTGTTAAAAAACGTTCAAACATTGAAAGAGTTCAACTATCTCTACCATATTCAATCATCTCTAAATAAAAGAACCACTCCACTGACTTAACCTCTCCTGCACCGGAAATTTTTCCAGAGATGACGGCTCTTAAATAAGCTTCCGTGTCCAATGTTGAAATTCCCTTCCAAAACAGCTCTTCACTGCTAATCTCTGCAATCCTTTTTTCGTTGCACATTTAAGCTCCTCCTTTTATATTGAAGGTTTGGTTTATTGCAATAGGTTTTAATGTACTAAATTTATAAATAAAAAAAACGACGAATCTTCGCCGAGTTAAATTTGTTTTTTAGTTTTAAAAACAAAATTAACTCGACCTTCGTCGAATAGTAATAAGTTCACTAATAATGACTTGTTTTCTTGCTTGAGATTCTTGACTCACGGAATAGATTCTATATTAAAGATTGTTGTTTTAGAGGTTGAGGGCTTGATTTATATACAAGCCCTCTTTTTTGAATAAGCGAAATGAGGTGTTTTTAGTGCAGGTGGTGCAGAATGCTGGTTTTTAGCTTATGCCAAAATCTTTGCTTTACGCAAAGCCTCCTCTGCTCTTTCTTCTTTTTTGCGAAATACTCTCTCTTTTTTCTGAAGGTCATTCCTTGAAATTGAGCGCCCCCCTGTGCCTGTTGTCATTTTTTGTGTATGCATGTTGAGAAGTTGCGCCTCTGCGTTGCTCGCCTTGATGGCGAGTTTTCTTTCCTTTTTTGTTGCCATTTAGACTTTCTCCTTTTCGGTGCTAAATTGCTGATTGTAAAAAACATCTCACTTATTTTTGACTAGATTGCTTTTTTTGCAAACAAGTCAAAAGTAAAATAAGAATATTTGACTCTTTTCCTACTTTTGACTTACTTGATTTTCAAGAAACTAATTAAAATAAAAAACCGGGTTGCGCCGGAATTCTTTTGAGTGGTATACTGATTGTAAGAATTCTCCGGCAAATAAAATATGTCACCTAATGGTAAGGCTTATAATATAATTATTCTTTGTTGCCAGAGGATCTTTCATAATAAAGTGATTACTTGACTAGAATTATACTAAATTCAAGATTTTTGTCAACAAAAAGCAACATCTATTGACATAAATGCTCAAGCATATAACATTTACGGTGCTAAACAACTTACTTCTTATGAACAAATTACTTCCCAAAAAATCAAAAGTTGTTGTCATTCTAGGTCCCACTTCATCTGGAAAATCTGATACCGCAATTTCACTCGCCAAAAGATTCAATGGCGAAATTATTTCAGCAGATTCAAGGCAGGTCTATCGGGACATGGATCTAGGAACAGGTAAAGTCAGTGGCTCATGGAGACTCATCACGGGAGAAATTAAGCAAAAGGCCTTTTATTCAGAGGGTATTCCCCATCACTTACTAGATTTTCGCTCACCACGAGGAGATTATAATGTTTCTCACTTTAAAAAAGATTGTGAAAAGAAAATCAAAGAAATTCTTTCTCGGAAGAAATTACCAATTATTTGTGGTGGAACAGGTTTTTGGATTGATGCGGTAGTCAGTGGTGTGATCCTCCCAGAAGTGAAGCCTGATTTAAACCTAAGAAAGGAGCTTTCCTTGTGTTCTCCGGAAATTTTAACAAAGAAACTTCAAGAGTTGGATTCAAAAAGAGCTAACAATATAGATCTAAAAAACAAGGTGCGTGTAATTAGGGCAATTGAGATTGCCACTAAACTAGGGGAAGTTCCTGAAATAAAAAAGAGACAGCACTCTGATTTTATTTTTTTAGAAATTGGCATTGATTGGCCACAAAATAAATTGGATCAAAAAATCAAAGAACGCTTAGATGGACGTTGGCAAAGTGGAATGATTTTGGAAATTCAAAAATTAAAAGAGTTCTATAATTTAAGTTGGGAGAAAATTCAATCCTTTGGCCTTGGTTATTATTGGATACCTCTTTTTCTTCAAAAAAAAATTGACGAGGCAGAACTTAGAGAAAAAGTATTTATAGCTGAACGAGGTTATGCTAAGCGCCAAAAAACCTGGTTTCGTCGCAACAAGAAAATTGTTTGGGAAAATGAACCAAGCAAAATAAATACTTTAGTAGAAAAATTTAAAAAATAAAATGTGGCCCAAGGTTAATAACCTAGACCACATCATTAACTTAAACATCAGCACTTGGGACATTTCTTTGAAGGTGGTGGAATTCTATGAGGACATTCGATAATCGTGATCTCCAAAACACGAGATTTGTCTCCTTCTGTTTCTTTTGTACTACCACTTTTAACTTTGCACTTCTTGCCGTCTTGTTTTGAACAATCGATAACCATTCGCTACCTCCGTTTCTGATGTTTGTAGATTTCCTCCCAAGCTTCTTCGGGAACAAAAATCTCTTTATTTATTGAACTTTCTCCTGGAAAAATCCAGGTAGAAATTATCTTCTTCTTTCCTTTTTCCATTTGATACATTACCCATGTCTCTTTTGTACTTGATTTTCCTACCTTACGCCTCATCGATGCTATTGTATTTTCAGCAATCCCCTCTTCTCTTCTGTCTGGAAAACGAATAATTCTTTTGACTAAATTCGGACCAATTGAATATTGGATCATTTTCCCCTTTGAATGACTGGTCCAGTAATAACTATTGTCATTCTTTGGAAACTTAAACTCCATTTATTCCAATTTAAATATAAAATCATCAATCGAGGCGAACTTCATCAGCTATTTTAATATTATGCTTTTTCACCCAATCAGCATTTACTTCAATCACCTTGTCATATGCTGTCCCACCCTTTATCGCCCCCTTGTATGAATAGGAGATACTTTTTGCAATATCCACTATCTTGTTTTCTTTAATAAATATGAAATCCAAATCAAATTTCATATTATGCATATTGTAAATATGTTGATCTGGATGATCGTGCACAAAAAGCATACCCTCGCTATCTTCAATACTATCGACCTCTCTCAGACCATTAGATCTTGATTCTTCATTATTAGCGATTCTAACAAACAATGATGTATTGTTCAAGATGATTACTTTTTCTTTAACCCTGTTTTTCTCTTCTATATTGTTATTGCCAAGAAACTTTTGAGACACTAGAGCAAAGAATCCCAACAAAACAATTAATAGAAAAAAATAATCTCTAATTCTTAGTTTCATCTTATTTTTTAGTTAATTTGATTGAGATATACCTTATAAATAAAATTAGGATCAAAACTTCTAATGCAATTACACCGAATTTCCAATTCCTTGATTCCAAAAGAAAAGATGATATTAATATTACAGACGTGAATACAAAATAGCAAAAAACTATCCTTGTATCAGACCAACCACAGTTCTTCAGTTTATGATGCAGATGGTTCTTATCTCTTTTTGTTATTGGCAATCCTTTTTTCCGTCTCTCGCATACAACCCAAACAAAATCAACTAATGGGATTATAAGCACTATCAAGGCTGTCGCAACTTTCGTGCCTGCCATAATAGCTGTGGTCGCCAAAAAAAATCCAATGGCGTAACTCCCGCTTGTCCCTGCTTCGATTTTGCCAAAAGGAAAATTATTCCACCAAAATCCCATGATCGAGCCTATGAAAATAAGTGCTAAAATAGCAATTGCTGGTTGATTCACTTCCTGAACCAAGCTAATCCAAAAAAGGGCAATGCCACCTAGCATTCCGACTGCTCCAGAAATCCCGTTTATTCCATCAATCCAGTTAATTGAATTCATGATAAACAGGAACCACAATAATAAAAACATGGCGCTAAAAATAGAAACTTTTAAAAAGCCTAATTCCAAAATCAAACCGTCCATCCTAAAAATTCTTTCAAATGGTCCAACAAAATAATCCACGGAAAAGGCAAAGAAGAAGATCAGGCAAAGCACTAGCATGATTTGAAAAAATAACTGGTATTTCCAAGACAACTTAAATATGTCATCTAATATTCCAAAAAATAAGATCGCTACTAAGCCAAAAATCAAACCTTTAACTGCTAGAGTCATTTCAATCTGAGAACTTATTGGAACAATAAACAATAAAGGGATTATTATTGCTATTCCACCGAATCTTTTAATCACATCTTTTCTAATTCTATCTCGAAAAAATCCAACAAAAAAGCTTAGGCTTGCGCCAATTAAAACTGCTATTAAAAAATATATACTCCAACCCATCTGTTTAAGATTAAGGTTTTATTTCTTCGAATCTATTTTTTTCTTATCTTTTTTGATAATCTTTTCAGTGATCCAAAATTCACCCATGTACTTACCTAGCATAATTTTTGTTTGTGCATGCACCGCTGGTGCTGCTCCTAAAAATGGTGCGATAATCGGAGCAAGAAACCATTGAAAAAACATATTTGCATATCTCCTTCTTGAATATCTGGCTGGTTTTGGAGGCATTAACAGAAAGCTTAAAAACATAGAAACGACTAAACCTGACATTGCTAATGTCATTAAGTATCTTGTGATAAACGGCAAATTGTGCGCCAAAGTTGTTTCACTAAACCTCTCTCCTCCAAAAATAAGTGGGAGCCAACCTAGGATAGCGAGCACAAAAGATGCCGTTGCCCAACTATGATGACCTTCTAACATCGTGAACATGTATTTGATTTTCTTAAAAAGGCTAATCTTCTTGTTTTGCATAAAAGCTCGACCAAGCAATGGTAGATTTTCAATTCCATATGCCCAACGATGCTTTTGTTTATATTGATTTTTGATGGTATGCCAATAATCATTTCCAAGAACGGCATCCAAAGAAACTGGTAAGTAGATAGGTTTTACTTGATAATCTCCATCAAAATAAGTATAGGACTTCCAAAAAATAACAGAGTCTTCTGAGATCACGTTGACTGGCCAGTAATCAACATCCACAATCGTTTTAAACGCTTCTGAATGAGAAGAGAATGTTACCATATGATCAGGGCGCATTGACTCAACCATATGCCAGAAAGAAGAACCTGTAACAATAATTCTCACTGGAGCAATGGTATCCCAAAGATTGTTGTGGTACATCGGCAATGGTTGGTATGCAAAATTAAGCCTTCGTGGTTCTGTTGCGTAGGCATATGTTAAGGCCGCTAGATATTCTGGATGAATTTGCGTATCACAATCAAAATTAGACAATACCACATTTTCTAGTGGTATTTTTTTATCCTCCAAATATTTCTTCAATTTTTTTGCAGCATACGTTGTATTAGCAGCTTTACATTTCATTTCATTCCCCTTGACTTCATGAACTGTAACAATGAAGTCCATGAAAGTGTCCTTATATTTATCTAATAAAATTTTTGTCTTTAACTCTCTTTGTTCAAGTGGCACTCGCTCTTCTAGGGCAAGGAGAATGATCACTTTATCGTTTGGATAGTTTGAATTTTTCACAGCCTCAATTGCTGGAGCAATAATACCAGCATCTTCATCAGCAGTTGGAAGCAAAATCACATGATAAACATCTTCCCATGGCAAAAAAAGCTCTCTATTTTTCAAATCATCCTTCACTCTTACAAGGAAGCTGGACCTTTCAATAATTTTTTGCTTAAGTTCTTTTCTCTCTTTCCTAGAAAATTTCCCTTTTGCAAGGTCTTTTTTTAAAGTTAAAATTTCATCATTCAATTCCTCGACCAATGAGTCACTTTTAAAAATAGCCTCCAATCTATGAAACCAATTAATTTTCTTCCATCGCTCTAATTTTCGATATGCAATGATGGAATAGATTGAGATATAGATCGTTCGATAAATCCAATAGATATCAAATAAAATAATATAAATCGCAACCCAAACAGGAGCCAACCAAGAAAAAACAAACATCCCGATTAAAGTTAGCCAACACAAAAAGCCAGGAAGAATTTCAAAAAAACGCTGCCTTCTTCGTTCTTTCTTTTCAGTCGTCTTTGGATCCGGATATGTCCAATTCTTTTTATAAACCTCACTCATAAATAAATTAATTAACAAATAATATCGCTATCGAATATATAAATATAACTACTTGTGTTAAGAATCCTCCTATTAATATCAAATTACTTCCCAGTAAATTTGCATCTAACTCGGTATCTTTTTCTTTTTTACTATAATTCTTTTTTTCGTTTAAAATTCCCGACAAATACAAAAGGATCGCGGAAAGAATAATATTCAAGAATAAAATAACGATCCCACCAACAACAACTAAAAACAAATCTGGATAAAGCCCCTCTCCAACATTCAACATCGTGTCTATTCCTAGATATGAATTGTAATGAAGAATAATAATTTCATGGTTTAGTTTAGTTAGTTGCCATAGAGTAAACCAAGATGCTCCATTTAATAAGATTCCCCCATAAATAAAGAAGGCGGAAAATTTCCTATACCAAAATAATTCCAAAAAAATGTTTTTGCAATCATCTATAATTTTCCCAATTTTTAAAAAAAAATTCTTCATTTAATTCCATTCGACGATCAACATTCTCTATGATTTTTTGTTACGTTGCATTTGAAGAACTTCTTTTTGCATATTGTTCACAATTACTTCATGAGATGCCTCTAAAAGTTCCAAAATAAATTTATCGAACATATTCACCCTGTATTTAAACTCAGAGCTACTCATCAACGAATAGTTAATTTCCCTGCCCATTTCAGCCTCTAGATCCTCTAGTAAATGCTTTAATTTTGCATTTGAAATCAAATCTCCTACAATCAAAAGATCTGTTTTTGATTTTGAATTATCCATAAAAACTCCCGAAATCAAGCTAAATTGAATCTCCCCTAAGCCTCTAATTTTACCCAAACTTTCACATTGAGGATATAAGTTAGATTTTACAACCAAAATCTTTAGTTCACTAAAAAAAGGAAACTTTTTATTCAAAGAATATAATTTTCTTGATTTTTTTGTGTGTGTGTTTAAAAAACCAGCTTTCACTAGCTGTACTAAAATCCCAGCTATCTTCCTCCCATCGACTTTGTTTCTAAGTGCTACTTCGCGATTTGTAAATTTCTCTTCTGAATTAAGCAAGAACATTTTAATCAAACGCCATCTCTCTCTTGAACCGAACAAAGCTTCGAGTGAATTTTTCATCTTAACTATTATGTCAATAAATAATTTGATATCATATCATTAAAACATTTAAAACACCCATTTGTCAATTAAAAACGGATATACTTAATATGTTTTATGTGCATCTTTCTCTTCTGTGAGTCAACAATAACTGAAATTGCATCTATTCGCCAACTAGCATCTATTTTATCTTCTTTTTTCAAAAACCAATTTATCGCTTTTTGTACTCGCTCTATTTTTTGTTTTGTGATGCTCTCTTCTGGAACAACTGAGTCTCTCTGGCCTCTTCTCGTCTTGACCTCGACAAAAACTAATTGGTCATTCCTTGGATCCCTCGCGATAATGTCAATTTCTCCAATACAATAGCCTTTCTCATTAAAATAATTCAAAGCAATAATCTCAAACCCTTGTGCAACTAAATAATTAGCAGCAACTTTCTCACCGACTTCACCAATTGTGCCACTTTTCATTTTGTCATCTTTTAAAATTGAAGTGTGGCGATAATTTATTTCAATTCCATCGCCAATGCAACATTCAGTAATTCTTGTTCATTCCACCATTTGGCAATTAGTTGTAAGCCAATTGGCAAATCCTTATCGTCTCTCTTCACAGTGCCAGCTGGAATAGAAATTGCTGGTACCATTGCAACATTCGCGGAAACTGTATAAATATCCTCTAAGTACATTGCTAGTGGGTCAGATCCTCTTTCACCAATCTTAAAAGCTGCGTCAGGAGATGTCGGCGTCAAAATAATATCTACTTCATTAAATACTTCATTTATTTCATGTTTTATAATTTCTCTTACTTGCTGAGCTTTCTTATAGAAAGCGTCATAATATCCAGCGCTAAGAGCATATGTTCCAAGAATAATCCTTCTTTTAACTTCTGCTCCAAACCCAGCCTCTCTTGAATTTTTGTAAATATCTAAAATACTCTTGTTTTTGGAAACATTTTCAGTGGCATCACAAAGGCCAAACCTCATTCCGTCTAATCTTGCCATATTAGAACTAACCTCAGAAGGTACCATCAGATAATAAACCGACATCGCATATTTTAAATGCGGTAACTCTATTTCCACAATCTCAGCGCCTTGTTCTTTTGCGAATTCAATTCGTTTTTCAATCACATTCCGTACGTCTCCATTCAAGCCTTCTTCAAACATTTTCTTAATAATTCCTATTTTCTTTCCTTTGAGTTCTGGTTTCAAATTCTCAAAGAAATTTTCCGTCTTTTTGTCAGCTGTTGTGTTATCCTTCTCATCTTTTCCAGTGATCACATCGAAAACAATTGCAGCATCCTCGACAGTTTTTGTGATTGGGCCAATCTGATCATAACTTGAGGCCATTGCGATTAATCCATACCTTGAAACTCTTCCGTAGGTAGGTTTGAGCCCTACAGTCCCACAAAATGAAGCTGGCTGTCTTATTGAGCCTCCAGTATCTGAACCAAGTGCCCAAACAGCCATATCAGCTGCAACCACAGCAGTTGAACCGCCTGAGGATCCTCCGGCGACCCTATTAGTGTCATGTGGATTTTTGGTTACTCCAAACGCTGAATTTTCAGTTGAGGCTCCCATAGCAAACTCATCTAAGTTCGCCTTGCCTAGAAGAACGATTTTTTCACGCCTTAATTTCTTCACTACAGTTGCATCATACGGAGCAATATAATTCTCTAACATTTTAGAGGCTGCAGATGTCACGTTTCCCTTAACGCAAATGTTATCCTTTAAAACACCTGGAATCCCGCTCAACATCCCAATTTTATTCCCGCTTTTAACCTCCTCATCAACCTTCTTTGCTTCTCGTAAGGCATCCTCCTTATATACTTCTAAAAGAGCATTTATATTGTCATTTTTTTCATCAATGGTTTTTATATATCCTTTAGTTAATTCGAGCGAGGTAATTTCTCCTCTTTGAATTTTTTCATGAAGTTCTTTTATCATCAATCTATTTTAAAAATTTGAAATAATAATTTGCAATTTATGCTTTCTATGTTTATTCGCTTCCTCCGCCTAAAACCTCTTTTACTTTCAAGCTTGTCCCTTCTTTTTCTGGAAATAATTTTCGGATATTCCCTTTCTCTTCTTCGCTGACTTCGTCCAGTTCATCTTTTCTGAATTGATTATTTTGCAAATTATAATAATCAAACTTCTGATATTTATCAATCTTCACCTCCTCAATTTCTTTAACGTAGCCAAGAATTGAATTTAATTCTCCTGTAAATTGTTTTTTTTCACTCACAGAAAGTGCGAGCCTCGCAAGCTCTGCAACATGTTGCACATCATCTTCTGAAATCAGTTTTTCATCACTCATGTTTTTAGTTTAAATCTAGGCTTAATTGCTTTCTTTTATTTTCTCCAAAAAAGTTGCTTCGGTTAAAATCGTTGTACTAAATTTTTTAGCTTTTTCCAATTTACTTCCAGGGTCCTTTCCAATGATAAGCAAATCAGTTTTCTTGCTAATTGAGGAGGAAATCTTTCCCCCTTTTATTCTTATTAAATCCTTTGCTTGTTCTCTTGTCAACTTTTCCAATGACCCAGTTAGTACAACTGCCTTTCCTCGTAGAAAAGAGTCCGTGTTACTATTGTCATTTTCTTCTTGCAAAAATTCAATTTTTGACGCAGAAAGCCTTTTCAGAAAATCTATATTTTTTTCCTCAGAGAACCATTTAACCAAGCTTTGTGCCATTTTTTCACCTACACCGTTTATTTGCATCAAGTCCTCTACTTTAAGAAAAGAAAAATATTTTATTAAATCATTTGGATTCCGGATTGATTCCAAGCCGAAAACAAAAATTGAGGCTTGGAAGTTCTTATCCAAGGCATATTTTCTTACTAAAATAGCGCCTTCTTCTCCGAAATGCCTAATCCCGAGTGCAAAGAGAAATTTTTCCAATGCAACTTTTTTACTGGTTTCCACTGCTTCAACAAGATTTTGAGCTGATTTTTCAGCAAATCTCTCTAACGCTCCTAAATCACCAATGGTTAATGTGAAAATATCAGCCGCATCACTAATCAATCCCTCTGAAATCAACTGTTCTACGATTTTTTCCCCAAGACCTTCTATTCCAAAGCCCTTCCTTGAAACAAAATGGATCACACTCTCTTTCTCAATCGCAAAACAATAAGGATTTTTACAATAATGAGCTGCGCTCTGGTTGTTTTTTTTATCCAAAACAACTTCTCTTTTTACTTCTCCTCCACAGATTGGACAATTTTTTGGCATCTTAAATTTCTGCTCTTTTCCATTTCTCATTTTTTTTATTACTTCCACAACTTCAGGAATAATATCACCCGCTTTATGAATCACAATCGTATCTCCAATTCTAATATCTTTTTTTACTATTTCATCTTCATTGTGCAAGGTTGCCCTAGAAACCGTACTCCCGGCGATACGAACTGGTCGTAAATTTGCAACCGGAGTAAGTGCGCCCGTTCTCCCAACTTGAATTATGATACTTTCAATCACTGTGGTTGTCTTTTCAGTTGGAAATTTCCATGCAATCGCATATCTTGGAGACTTACCAGTATATCCCAGAGAGTTCTGCAGCTCTTTTTTGTTTATTTTAATCACCAAGCCATCAATTCCATAATTCTGCTTATTTCGCTTCTTTGTCCAAACGTTATATTCCTTCTCTATATCTAGGATATTTTTGAAAAATTTGAAATGTGGATTAACTTTAAACCCTAATCTTTTCAAAAGCTCTAATTCTTTGACTTGAGTTTCGGGAAGTTTGGTTGTTGCTGTCTCGTCTAAAAAATTAATTTCATAGATATATGAATTCAATTTTCTCTTTGCTGCAATACGTGGGTTTAATTGTCGAATTGAACCAGCAGCGGCATTGCGTGAATTTGCAAACTGAGCCTCCTTTCTCTTTTCTCTTGCTTTGTTTATTCTTTTAAGCTCACTCTCTGAGAGCCAGCACTCTCCCACTACCGTTATAGTCAAGGGTTCTGAAAGTCGCAATGGAACGCTATGAATTGTCTTGATGTTTTCTGTTACATCTTCGCCAATCACACCATCTCCACGAGTTGCTCCACGAATAAAGACACCCTCTTTGTAATCTAGAACGATCTTTAGACCATCTATTTTAACTTCTGTTACATACTCAACGCTTTGTTCGATTTTTTCTTTTTGCAAAATCTTAGAAATTCTCTCTTTCCACTCTTTTATTTCATCAAAAGAGAACGCGTCGTTCAAAGACCATTGTCGCTTCTTGTGAGGCACTTTTATAAATTTATCCAAAGTCTCTCCTCCGATTCTTTGAGTGGGAGAATCAGCTGTCTTAAGTACTGGAAACTGTTTTTCTAAAAATCGTAATTCCTCCATTAATGAGTCATATATTTCATCAGTGACTCTAGGATCATCCAAGACATGATACTTATGACGATACTCATCAATTGTTATTTTCAATTTTTCTGCCCGATCCATACATTCCTTACTAATTTTCATATTGCGGTAAATAAAGAGATTTTTAAAACTTTCACTTCTGCTATTTTAACAAATTAGAAGGTATCAATCAATCCTAGTTTTAAAAAATAAAATAATGGTTATATTTTAAGGTATTCCCAAAAAGACACTGGCTCAAAATTGAACTAGTGTCTTTTTGTTTCTGTTTTTGTTTTTATTTTCTACTTTTTGCTTCGATCTATGTAACTTGTATGTAATAATTCCTCTGGTTTCTCGCCTCCTGGTTCCTTTAAGAAGTCTTTGTACAAATGTTTTACAGCTGGGTTCTTGTGTGATTTTCGAATTGGCAACTTAGAGTCCTTTTCATAAATTGCGTCTCGACGTTTTTTTCTGATTTCTGCGTTTGTTGGGATTGGCTGCCCTCCTCCACCAAGACAACCACTAGGACAAGCCATGACTTCAACAAAATGATAGTCACACTCACCTCTTTTAATCATTTCCAAGATTTTTTTTGCATTTCTAATTTCATGAGCTACTGCGACTTTAATTTTCAGTTCTTTTACGTTACAAGAACCTTTAGGTATTGTGATTTCAGCAACTTTTAAACCTTTTTCGCCTCTAACTTCCTTAAAATCTAACGAGGGTAATGTTTCGCATGTTAATTTTTCATATGCTGTTCTCAGCGCAGCTTCCATCACACCACCGGTTGAACCAAAAATAAGTCCGGCACCAGAATAAGTTCCAAGGGTTTGATCAAATGCTTGATCCTCTAGTCTCAAAAAATCAAGTTTTTTTCTTTTTAAAAATCGACTAAGCTCTCTTGTCGTGATTACCAAATCAACATCCCTTAAACCATCTCTTCCCATACCCTCTCGTTGAGCCTCAAATTTTTTCGAGGTACAGGGCATCACCGAAATACTCGTAATACTCTTCTTGGACATTTTATGCTTCTCTGGATAATATGTCTTGATCATTGCTCCTAGCATTTGCTGGGGTGATTTTGCGCTTGAAAGATGCTCTTTGTACTCTGGCCAGTACTTTTCCACATATAAAACCCAAGATGGGCAACAACTGGTAAACATTGGGAATTTTACATTTTTATCGCCTTGCAGAAATTTGCCTATCCTTCCAATAAGCTCATTTGCCTCTTCAACGATCGTTAAATCAGCTGAAAAAGATGTGTCGAAAACTAAATCAGCCCCAATCCGACGCAACGCTGTAGGAATTTTTTCTTCCACAAAGTTGCCTGGTTCCAAACCGAATTCTTCCCCAAGCGTAAAGCGCACAGAAGGTGCTACTTGAAAAATTTTCATTTTTAACTTATCGGCAAGTAGTTTTTCAAGTTTATCAGTTTCGTCTTTTTCGGTTATTGCCGCTGTCGGACAAACGTTAGCGCATTGTCCACATAAAATACAATCCATGGGGGCATTGCAAGCAGTTCCAACATTTGTGTGGATTGAGCGTCCACTCATTGAATACTCTTCTATTGTTTGAACATCACGACAGACTTTAACACACCTTCTACAATCAATACAATACTGATTGTCTCTAAAAATAGAGGTGTTCCCATCATCAACAACCCTCCCCTTCAAACTATCTTTTAGTGCTTTTAAGTGCTCTTCTTTTTCAAATTTCTCCACTTCTGGAACAAAATCATAGATGTCTAATTTGTATTCTTTGGCTAAATCTTGTAACTCGCAATTTCCATTTTTCACACAAGCTAAACATTTTCCCGCATGATCAGCCCAGAGTAGCTCCAGATTAATTCTTCTGGCTTTTTCGATATCATTGTCTTCCGTTGTAATTTCCAAACCGTCAGAAACCTCCAACTGGCAAGACGTTGTCAGTTGTTCGCTAGTGCCTGTTTTCACCAAACATAACCTGCAAAGACCCTCTGATGGCAAAAGGTCACTATGATTGCAAAGCGTTGGAATTCTAATATCATTCCTTCTACATACTTGCAAAACGCTTTCTCCTTTTTTACAATTGTAAATTTTATTATTGATTTTAATTTGCACTTCTTGAAATTTATAAGTTATTTTTTACTCTAGTTCTTTACAAAAACCATATTTAACAACATCCTTTAAAGCAATTGCCGAAAATTTCCCCAAGGCACAGAAAGTTGTATTATCCAAAGTCCAAATTAATTTATGAAAATCGTCCTTGTCCTCCTTTGAAAAATTTCCATTCTTTAATCTCTCTAGAATCATTTTTAAGCGGAAAGTTCCTTCTCGACAAGGAACACATTGCCCACAAGACTCTCTTTGAAAAAAGTTCATCCAACTTAACATCAATTCTTTAATGTCTTGGTTTTTACTAATAACTAAAAGCGCTCCTGAGCCAACTGAAACATTTGCATCTCGAGAATAACTTGGTGAATCCGCAAAAGAGTTCGGTGGGACAAGTTGTCCTGCAGAACCTCCTATTTGAGCAAACCAAGGTTCATCACCACTTTCAATGCCACCAGCATATTTAAAAATAAGATCATTAATATCAGTCCCCATCGGAACTTCGTATGCTCCGGGATTTTTCACAATTCCATCGATACAAAATATCTTCGTACCTACGTCTCCATTACTTCCTATTTGAGCATATTTGGTACCTCCATGCTCCATAATCCATGGAATACTTGCAATCGTTTCTGCATTATTAACTACGGTGGGTTTGTTAAATAAACCACATTCACTCGTATATGGTGGTCTCTTTCTTGGTTCGCCTCGCTTCCCTTCGATTGAATTAATAAGAGCTGTTTCCTCTCCGCAAATGTAAGCCCCTGCCCCAACAAAAATCTCTATATCTAGACTATAATCGCTCCCCATCAATCCTTGTCCTAGGAAGTGATGCTCATAGGCTTGATTGACGGCACGTTCCAATAAAAAATGAGCTAAGTGAAAGTTTCCATTCACATAAATATATGCTTTTTTTGCACCCACAGCATAAGAACCAATAATTATCCCTTCGATAAGTTGATGGGGATCATTCTCTGCAAGTAAACGATCTTTGTATGTCCCTGGTTCAGACTCATCAAGATTGCAAATAAAATATTTTTCATCGCTCTCAAAAGAGGCTGCTGATTCCCATTTTTTTCCTGTTGGAAATCCACCACCACCACGACCTTGCAGTCCAGACTTTACAATCTCTTCAATAATGAGCCGGGGTTTCATTTGCAAAACTCTTTGCAAGACTTCATAACCACCCAGCTTGCGATAACTTGTAAGTTCTCTTGGGTCAACCTTTCTCCAACGTTTTGTTAAAACTTTTTGATTTTCTTCCATTTATTTTTATTTTCTTTTGAGATATAAAATTCAAAACTTTCTTATTCTCTCCTTATTGAAAGTCAGTATAGCCCCTTAAAATATCGTCTACTCTTTCTGGGGTAACTTTCTCATACATAACATCATTAACTACCATAATTGGCCCTTGAGCACAAAATCCAAAACAACTTTCTCTTTGTATTTTAACTTTAAAATTAAAAGAGTCATCGATTTTTTGACCAAAGAACCTTTCTATTTCTTCAATAACCCGGGTTGATTTCTTAGTATTACAGTTTGCCCCGTCGCAAATTTTTACGACCATATTAAATTTACCTTTTGTACTTATTTGATCGTAAAAGCTTGCTGCGCTAAAGACAGCCGCTGGTTTCATTTTAAAATATCTTGCAATCTCATCAATAGCAGTTTTGTCTATAGATCCAAACTCTTTTTGAATTTCTTTTATAGCTCTAAGAAGATTCTCTTGCCTTACTTGATATTTTGTTAGGATATTTTGAATTGTCATTTTTTCTATTTTTATTTAACTATTCTTTTAAGCACTATAAAAATATTATACAATAAAAAACCAACTTGTGCTACAATTAGAATAAAATAAGTAACAAATAAATAAAATGGAACCAGAAAGAAGAATCAAAAGGCATTTAGCTACGATTTCAATCCTTCTAAAAGACAGAACTAATCAAGCACCTCTAGTAAATCAAATACTTACTGATCATGGAAGGTTAATTGTTGCAAGGCTAGGCGTTAACGTTCAACGTCGTTGTATAGAACATTGCACCGCTATTGTTACAATTATTATCGATGGAACAGCAAAAGAAATTTCCGCTCTTCGAAAAAAATTAGATGAAAGTTATGGCGTTGTAGCTAAATCAAATATTTTAACCAAATAAAAAATAAAAAAAATGCAAAGCTCTCAAACAAAAAAGTTATTTTCTACCTCCAGTACCGACCTACTTTGGACAACTGGACTAACAATGGCTGTGGTAATTGCGCCTGCACTTCTTGCTCATACACCACAAAATCAATGGATTACAGGAACAATTGTTAATGCTATCTTCTTTATTTCTGCATGGAAACTTGGAATCGTAAATGCATTATTAATAGCAATCATTCCTTCTTCGATTGCTTTAACTCGAGGCTTGTTACTCCCACCGCAAGTAATAATAATTCCTTACATTATCATCTCTAACGCAATTCTAATTTCGGTTTTTGCAACTTTCAAAAAACAACTTTTAACTGGAGTACTTCTTGCGAGTTTTCTTAAATTTGCTTTTATTGCTGGAATAGTTTCGCTTTTATTCGTAGGCAAATTACCCACTATAGTGATCCAAATGATGCAATGGCCTCAATTAATAACTGCTGTTGCAGGTGGATTTATTGCAATTATCTTCATAAAGCAATTCTCCAAGAGTTAAAGAGGCTTCATTTTCAAAAATAAAAAGTGCTAATTTAAATTAGCACTTTTTATTTTAACAACTCCTACTTGTCTTAATATTGACTTTCTAGTTGGGATTCTTTTCGAGACCTCGCTATTCTATCCTCGACATCTCTTAGTTCTGCAAATAATCTATCCTTCTTCTTCTCTAAAGTTTTTCTCTCCTCGCCTAAATTTCTGATTTCGTCCTCTTCCTTTCTTCTGCCTTCTTCAAGAGATTCTAGGTCTATTTTTGCCCTAGAAATAGTCTTCCTCAATCGACGCTTTTCTATTTCAAAATTAGGAAAGTTTTTTTCAATCTTTCTGGTTTCAGCCTCAAAACTGGAAATGTCAGATTTAACAGTCATGATCTTGTTGCGAAGTGCTCTCTCTTCGGATTTCAATAAATCTAAATTCTCCATTTTTTTTATTTTAATTTTAAAACTAAACTTTCTCTTTCTGATTATAGCAAAACAACAACATAAACCAAGTCTATTTCACATCAGTGATTATCCCACCACCCACAACAAGTTCGCCATCAAAAACCACAAGTGATTGTCCTGGTGTAACTGCCCACTGAGAATCAACTAGATGTGCTATGTACATATCCTGCTTAAGTTTTATAATTCTTGCTTTTGATTCCTTCGCTAAGTATCTAGTTTTTACTAGGTACTCAATTCCTTCGCTAGGAGAATCTCCTGCCCAAGAAGAATTCTCAAAAAAGACTGTATGGGGGTTCAGTTTTAAGTTATCTTTGTTTTTCGTAACAATTATTGTGTTGCTGTTAATATTCTTAGCAGCAACATAAAAAGGTCCTCCATTGATACTCAGGCCCCTTCTTTGACCGATTGTATAGAAAGCCAATCCCTCGTGTCTGCCAAGAGTTCCTTTGTCTTCAGTTACAATTTCTCCAGAGACACAAGATATCTGCGGTGACAAAAAATCCTTCAATGTCTCATCTTTTTTCATAAAACAAACATCTTGTGATTCTTTCGAGGAAATCTTTAAACCAAACTCAATTGCTTTCTCCTTTACTTCACTTTTTGTGAAATCGCAAAGAGGAAAAATGATCCTGGTAAGTTCTTTTTGTTTTAATTTATAGAGAAAATATGACTGATCTTTTTTTACATCTTTTGCCCTTGAAATATAGAAATTTCTATCTTTTTTTGTAATACCAGCATAATGTCCGGTTGCAACAAGTTTTATTCCCAATTCATCGGCAACCTCCAAAAGATATTTAAACTTAATCTTCTTATTACAGAGAGTACAGGGGTTTGGAGTTCTGCCGCTTTGATATTCTTTGATAAAATTATCCAAAACCTCCTTTTTAAAATCCTGGGAAATATCTTTCACTTTCAATTCAATCTTTAGTTGACCAGCAACATTTTGAGCATCTTCAAGACCCGACTCCCCAAGCCTTGGTAGCATTTTAAAATGGATACCAATAACTTCAAATCCTTTTTTTTGCAACTCCAAAACAGACACAGCTGAGTCGATTCCGCCACTTAATGCAATCAGTATTTTGCTTTTTGATATTTCTCTCTTCACCTTAGATCTTGTTAAAAACTATTATTAACATTATTATAGCAAACTTATTAGAACTTTTATAAAAAAATTCGACGGCAGCTTGTTTGCTAACAAGCTACCGTCGTTGGTTAGGGTTTTGAAGCGTCTCAGCTCCACTCTTTCCTGTTGTTTCTTCGTCCAATGAACTGTTAGTCGCCATCCATAATTTCCTCCTTTGCGTCATTTTTGACATTTTCCCAGCCAATTTAAAATTTGATTTAAATAAAATCTAATTTTAAATTGGCCAAGCAAATTCTCTAGAGAGGATCTATTATCTTTTATCCCAAATAATATTAAAGAAGATTTTCAACATATCAGCTAAAGTCTGATTTTCGATAACCACCCCACCTAACTTACCTGAATAATCAATCATAAAAACTTTGTTGCCGTAGACATTCATACCTCCTTTGAAAGGATATTTTTCAAAAGAAACAAACAAACATTCTTTTCCTTTTTTCCTACTCTGCACTTCATAACTAATTTTTCTTCCCTCTTCTGAAGTGTAAATTATTTTCGTATCAATGTTCTTCGCGAGTCTTCTCTGTCTAGCACCTTTTAGGCTATCTTTCAAAACCGAATTATAGAACTCATCATACGGAAGAAAGGTGTAGATAGTTTCATTTTCCTTTAGACTATCAACAAAATCATTGTAAACAGCTCGAAGACCATCGACTCCTTCAAAATATCTAATCCTCGGTTTATCACTATAATCATTATACAATAAATCTAGTTCTGGGATAATCCCCTTCAATTTATCAATTTTTTTATGAATGGCTTTCTCCTTCTCGGAGAAATGTTCCACTAACCTTTGTGGTTTTTCGGCGACATAGAAAGTCTTTTTCCCTTCGTCATAGGTTGACATCATGCCCATTTCTATCAAACTCTCTATGATAACATATGTCGTTGCTCTGTTAACTTTAGATTTTTGAGAAATTTTTTGCACAGATGAAGGACCCGTTTGAATAGCGGCTAAATAAACACTTGTCTCCTTTTCAGAAAGACCTAATTTTTCTAATTCCTTATTCAACATAGTAGAGTCACTTAAAATATAAATGGTTCAACTTCAACGACAAAAAAAACCACCTTTTCATCCTGTATAGCATGCTTTTTAAATTTTGTCCAGCACTTTACCATAGCCTAACTTTCTATTTTTCAGTTTTTAGTGCACTTGATATCATATCCCTCAAGCCTTTTGTGTCAATTTGAGGTTTTTCGGAAGAACTCTCTTTCTTTTTACCTAAACCTTCTTTTTCTTCAGATAGTTTTTCAAAAGCTTGAGCAAAAGGTTTTTCTGTTTTCGAAGATTGGACTTTCTCTTCTTTAGCCAAATTATCTTCTAAGGCAGGTGATACTTCACTATCAACCAATTGCTTTTGCAGCTTAGATTGCTCTCTCCTGTAATTTTTTAAACAATCTTTGCAGAAAATTGGTCTCTTTCCATCTGGCTTAAAAGGTATTTTGGTAATAACTCCGCAACCCCAACATTTTGTTGAAAACAACTCTCTGTCATCTTCCTGCGCAGACGAGTCGACTCCTTTTTTGTGAATACTTGAGGCGTCCGTTTTTACTTGATTAACATTGACTTGCTTTTTGTTTATAGGAGGAATTTTTGTTTCTTTTCCTTGCGCCAACGCAGAAATGCGGTTCTTAACTTCAGGCTTAACCATGCCACTCCATTTCATAATATTGTCTTCAACTTCGCCTCTCTCTGAAGAATATCGCTCCCTGGAGGCTTGTATGATCTTCTCAAGACTCTTGGATGTCTCCTCCATATCAATAGGCTCCAAAGATGCTGCTGAAAAAGGACTAGTGGCCACTCCATCAATCATTAACTTTAAGTATACATGATACTTATTCAGATTTACTAAGTCATTAGCAAAAAACACTGGCTCAAATTCCTTCTCTAGGGTTTCGGAGTCCATAGCACCAATTCTAAAGGATGCTATTGTCCCTACATTTCCAAATACTGCATCTTTTACAGATTCTTCTAATTGAGCAATATATTGATGAGCTAAGATAAGATTCAACCTATATTTTCGAGCCTCTGAAAGAATTCCTGCAAATGATTCTGTTGCAAAATTTTGAAACTCATCGACATATAGATAAAAATCCTTCCTCTTGCCCTCTTCAATATCTACTCTAGACATTGCTGCAAGTTGAATCTTTGTAATCATCATTGCTCCTAAAAGTGCACTGTTGTCTTCTCCAATTCTACCCTTAGCAAGGTTCATGATTAGAATTTTCTCTTCATCCATTGCCTTCCGAACATCAAAAGCTGATTTTGTTTGACCAACGATGTTTCTGATAAGGGTCGTTGAAAGAAACTGTCCGACCTTGTTTTGAATAGGAGATATTGCCTCTGTAAGCATTCTATCGTTATATTTTGAAAATTCATCCTCCCAAAATGACCTAACTAGTGGATCTGTTACATGTTCCATAACCCTAGCTCGGTATTCCTTATCAATCAGAATTCTTGTTACTCCTAATAGTGTTGAGTCTGGATCTTCTAAGAGCGCTAAGATCGCATTTCTAAGGATATATTCCAGTCTTGGCCCCCAAGAGTCAGCCCATATTTTCTTAAAAACACCAACCAGTCCAGAAGCAATTAAGTGTCTGAATTCTTGATCTTGACACTCGAGTACATTTAATGCGACAGGATTTTTTAAGTCAGCAGGATTGAAATAAATAACATCATTAATACGATGCGCTGGCACAGCTTCCAAACAATCCTCAGCAAACTCACCATGCGGATCAATAACAGCCATTCCTTTTCCATTTCTAATGTCCTGAATAGCCATGTTCTGGATCAGAGTAGTTTTCCCCATACCAGTCTTTCCAATGACATACATATGCCTACGTCTGTCATCGGTTTTGATTCCAAAGGCATTTTGTTTATTGCGGTAATTAGTTTTAGCAAAAAAATTAATTTCCTTATTTTCGAATTTATCCATCTTGTTTATTTTGCTTGATTTTCTTGGCTTTTTTGAAAAAATACATTGCGTTATTATAATACAATACTTTCATTATTGCAATGATGACTCAAATTCAATTGGCAAATTAGCTGGAGCACTTCCCTTTTTAGCATCCACTCTCGAAACATTAGGCGACTTAACTGACATATCTGGAAAGTGATACACTGTTGCCAGTTCCTCAATATTAAAAACAAATTTTCCTTGAGAGAAACTTCTGTCTCTGAAATTTTGAACCACTCTTCTTTGTCTAAAGGCCAGTCTTGAATCAGTAAAACCATAAAGTGCAAAGGTTTTGGAACGTGGATCTGGGTATAATGCATTTAAGTTTGTGTCGCCAAATTGTTTAATAGCACCCATAACACCCGCGACACCGAGCGCTTTGTTAAAACCATCCCTCTTTCCGGTATAAACAAATCTCATTGTAGTGCCAAAAGCAATTTTTGAAATATTTTCATATACCGCTTTCACTCTCTCTTGCTCATCCGGAGAAAGTTTATTAATATTAAAATCATTTTTCACAATTTCCTCAGTTGAGCCCATCTCAGGAGCTATCAGTTCTGCTTCTTCAACCAACATTCCGCGAAGGATGTTCCCAGGTAGAACAAAGAATTCTCCCAAATATCCAAAAAAGCTTTTTTTTGTTTTTTCGCTCTCACCCTTTCCAATGAGTTTGTTTATATAATCCATGCTCTGGGGGTGCCAATCTCTTTCATGCAATGGAGTAAAGACTATCTGGAACCAAACATGTTGATCCTTACCTATTGCACTCATAACTTCAGTGAGTGAAGATAAAGGATCAATCATAACGCCTGTTATTTCCTCCTTGAAATGTTTGTGGGTTCTAATTGGCAACTGGTCTTCGCTAACTAATTTTAATGTTGTTCCCCAAACATCCCATTCAACATTGGGCAAATTTTTTGGTGTATGAGACCAAACATAATCTTCTACTTGGAATATCTCAGTATCAGGGTATTGTGCGTAAATTTGGGCCTCAACGTTGTTTCTAGTGGTAGCTGGGCAATTGATATAAAAATGCACGCTACCTTCATGTGAGGCTATTTCAAAAGAAAACTTGTCTTGATTGGTTCGCCACCCACAATATATTTCAAATTTGTTTAAACTAGACTGTGTATGAAGCCCATGAAATATTTGCTCCATGATCTTGGGACCTTTCTCTGTGTCAGCAGGAGGGATGATTTCTAGTGTTATACGCGGCGTTGCAACTGCCCACATTAAATCAATATACTCTTCCCAAACTAAATAGAAAATCTTCCAAACTGGAATTGGCAAAATAACCCACCATAAGTTTTTAAATGTATCTTGCAAGACAGAAAAAAAGACAATGTCCCCATTAATGAACATCATCGTGATAACTAAAATCAAAAGCAAAACGGTTATACCGCCTAGAATGATCGTTGTTTTATGTCTCGGATCTGTATTTTTAAGTAGCATTTATTTTTATTTCTGATAATTTCAGACTATTCAATACCACAATTTCAATTTTTAATACTAAGTGCCTTGCTTTTTCAAAGTGAATTTTCCATCTTCTGTTTTGTCGAAAATTCCTCGATCAGCCAATGTAACCTTGACTGTGGTTTCTTTCACTTGTTTTTTTGAAAGCACATACTTAATAATCAACTCTTTGTCTAAAGGTTTATCATTGTCATTTAGAAAAGAGAACATTACCTCCTTAACAGTCCCTTCGGGGAATCCCCAATCGTTCAAACCATAGATACCTCTCCCCACCAAAACAAATCTATCGTCTTTGATCAATTCATTATGCACTGTTTGTGGAAGAGCTTCTTTTTTATCTCCCCAGTAATCATTTATATGATCTGTAATTTTTCTGAAATGTAACGGCTCTTCATGTTTTCTTAATACTAAGAAAGCTTTTTCTCTAGCTCCTCGTTCAGAGATAATCTTCCAATTCTTCATTCCCCATTCTTCAAGAATATTTTTATTCACCAATCTACTCATCTCTAGAATCATTCGCATTCTTTTTAAACCAACCTCTCCTGTGAAAAATTCACTAAATTCTGAATTCCTAAATTCTGAAAGAATATCCTCAAAAAGAGATGGGCTTCTTTGAGCTTTGATAAATTTAACAACCGCACTGTGAATTTTAAGAATTTTTTTATCCACTTTATCACCTTTTAAAAACCAAAAACCACTCATGCTCAACTTACCTTTTTTAAACTTCAATCTCTTTGAGCTATTCAAAAGGAACATAACTTGATTTCTTTCTTTCTTAGTTATATCTCCTTTCAATGTTTCTTTTAATTTTTTCTTCTCACAAAAGCCTCCATTTTCTTCAATAACTTCAATAGCAGCATCGATTAATGCTGTAAAATCACTTTCCTTCTTGACGACTTGAAGCTTTTTAAAACTGTCCCCTTCAATTTGCCTGACTCTCTCCCTTGTGATACCAAATTCATCCCCAATGCTACCCAAAACTCTCGGGTCTTGCCCGTCCAACCCAAATCTCTTGATAATAATTTTACGAGGTCTTTCTTTTAAAATATCTAAGAGGTTTTTTGCAACCTTATTTAAAACAAAACTCGAAAGTATTCCTTTGCTCATATAACGCAAAAAATTTAGTAGTTATCGCTTGTGTAAAGCATTTCAAGGCACAGAATTATATGCCATTTAATACGTAAAAACATAATAACACGATAACCAAAAATTGTCAAATGTTTATCCTTTATCCGTCGAGGCTAACCACCTAGTACTTGTACATAAAAAGATCTTTTTCTGGCCCCGTCTAGTTCAACAAAGAAAATACTTTGTTTTTCCCCTAGCAACATAGCGCCGTCTTCCAGAGGGATTGACTCGCTAGAGCCCAGCAACATCACCTTACAATGACTATGTCCATTACTACGTCCATCAGATTTTGTCTTATTTGTAAGCTCAAACATGTCATGTGCATACCTTTCGTCGACTGGGATAAGTTTGTATAGAACCCTCATTAGATCCTGTTTCAACATTTCCTCGTTATGATTGATTATTATTGAAGATGTTGTGTGCGGAGAAAAAACATTTACTAATCCATCCTTAATTCCCGTACTCTCAATAAACTCTTCTATACGATCAGTGACATCAAGAAAATCAACTTGTTTTTCAGTTGTAAATTCAATTTTTTCAATTTTCTTTTCAGCTTTAAATTCAATTTTTTTTGTTTTTGTTTTCATTTTGTTGTGAGGCTTATTTTCTTTGTATTTATTATACTGGATTTTAAGCAATATGTAAAACACTAAAACTGTCGCTTAAAAGCGCTAGAAAGCTTTTTGGACACATACATCAAACCATTCAAACAATCTTTCTTAAAAAGGCCTTTTTACACCTATAAACAAACAAAACCGCCCAAGGGGCGGCTTTGTTTTAAAGTGGATAAAGAAAATTATCCTCTAACTGCGTCCTTAAGACCTTTTCCAGCCTTAAATTTAGGGACTTTAACTGCAGGAATTTGGATCTTTTCTCTTGTAGCAGGATTGATTCCTTCTCTTGCTGCTCTGTGAGAAACTGAGAAAGTTCCGAATCCTGTGAAAGCTACTGTATCTTCTCTTTGAAGTGAATCTTTGATTGTATCCAAGACTGCTTCAATTACCATTTCAGTGTCTTTCTTACTTTGTCCAGTTTTTGCTGCAACTGCATCTACTACTGCGCTTTTGTTCATAGTTTCACCTCCATTCTAGTTGTTAGTTATTTTTTATTAAAATTGAATATTTTTTTGGTCTCTTAATGTATTCTACATCATTTCCCCTATTCTAGGCAATAGTTAGAAAAAAATCAAATTTTTTCTTATCTAGCATATTCAACTGAACGCGTTTCTCTCAAGACATTAATTTTTATTTCGCCTGGATAATTAAGATCCTCTTCTATCTTTTGCGCTATTTTTTTGGCTAATTTAAGGGAATCTAGGTCTCCAATTTTTTCTGGGTTTACAAACACACGGACTTCCCTCCCTGCTTGAATAGCATAGCACTTATCAACTTCTCCAAAAGAAAGTACTACCTCTTCTAATTCTCTTAAGCGCTTCAGATAATTCTCTAGTGTATCTTTTCTTGCACCTGGGCGAGAAGCACTAAGGGCATCTGCAGCAGCAATAATAAGACCATAATTGTCTCTAAACGGATAGTCTTCGTGATGAGACTTAACTGCGTCAATAATTTGTTTAGACTGTTTAAATTTCTCTAGAATATTAGCTCCGATCTCAACGTGCGTTCCCTGAACTTCATGATCAACTGACTTCCCAATGTCATGCAAGAGCCCTGCTTTTTTAGCAATAGCAGAATCTAATCCCAATTCAGCAGCCAAAACTCCTGAAATATGTGCGACCTCCAATGAATGCAATAGCACATTCTGCCCATAACTTGTTCGGTATTTCAGACGTCCCAGTAATTGAGAAAGTTTATTTTCAAGTCCTGGGATTCCAACATCATAGACAGCTGCCTCTCCTGCTTCTTTAATTCTTCTATTTAGCTCTTCTCGAGCTTTTTCAACAGACTCTTCGATTTTAGCTGGATGAATTCTACCATCCTCAATAAGCTTTCCAAGGGCAATTTTAGCCGTTTCTCTTCGAATAGGATCAAATCCAGAAATTACAATCGCCTCTGGAGTATCGTCAACAATAATTTCAGCTCCGGTTAAACGCTCAAGAGCTTTGATGTTTCGACCTTCACGACCAATAATTCTTCCTTTCATCTCATCAGAAGGGATTGAGATTGTGGTAGTTGTTGTGTCGGTGGCGTGAGATCCAGCATAGCGTTGCATGGCTATTGCCATTAAATCTTTTGCCTCTCCTTCTATCTCCTCCTTTTTTTCTCTCTCCAGGGTGCTAATCTTTCTGACAATCTCGTCTTTATTGTCTTTTTCTGCAAGCGAAAGCAAGACCTTTTTAGCGTCCTCTTTCTTCATTTCAGCAATACGTTCTAAGCGCTCAACTTGCTGTTCTTTTACTCTCAAAACTTCTTCTCTGACTTTTCTGATTTCGTTTGCCTTGTTTTCCAAGGTTCTCTTTTCTTTTTCAACCTGAGAGATTCTGCTGTCAATTTTTTGTTCTTTGACGTCTAAACGATGCTCAACATTTCGCAGAACTTCTCGTTGTTTTTTTTCTTCTTTTTTAACTTCCTCAAGATCTTCGACGGCTTTGTTTTTTGCATCAACTAAGTGTTTCTTAGCTTCGATTTTAGCGTCTTCAAGAATTCTAACAGCTTTTGCTTCAGCAGTTCCAGCTTGGTTTTTTGCGATAACTTTTCTCGCAAAATAACCACCCGAAGAGCCCAAAGCAAGTGCCAACAGGCCAATCACAATTTCCATAATTTTTTACACGAATTGCTGCAAGATTAAAACTTCCTGTCCCTTTTTTGGGCAGGTTTTATGTATAAAGAGACTTCTAATAGATATGATATGTTTTTCGCTATTCGTTTTCATATTCTTTGCTTGCTCCAGATTGCAACTATTCGCTGTGCTTTATCTAGTTAACTTTCAAATGAAAAATTACTTTCTCATTCCCTAACATTACATGTTTTTAGTAAAAAAGTCAAAACTCTTGCTTTAACTTTTAACTTTTTAGACTAAAATACTCCCTTAAAAAAACAAGGGTTATTTTCCGCTAAACATTCTGATTTTACCTTGCACAACAGATTGAACCTTATCTCTCGCTAAGCCTAGGAGCTTCCTTGGATCAGTCACATTGCACCCATTGCCAGTTTCGTGACAAATTGTGCTCAAGAAAGCAACCCTGATGTCAGTATCTATATTAAAACAACAGACGCCACCCTCGATTGCTTTTTTCACATTGACGTCACCCCAGTCAGAAGCTCCGTGCATAATTAATGGAGTTTCCGGAAGTAATCTACGAATTTCTTCTAAACGCTCCCAATCAGGGACATCTCTTTCCTTAAAGAAACCGTGTGCATTTCCAATTCCAACTGCTAGAGCGTCAATTCCAGTTTTTTCAACAAGCTCTTTTGCTTGCACTGGATTTGTCATCACTGAATCCCAATCGATCTCCTGATCTTCCCTCCCAAGATACGGGACGGCCCCAAGTTCAGCTTGTACGGTTACACCGTTTTTGTGTGCGTATTCAACTATTTGCTTTGTTACCTTAATGTTGTCTTCGAAAGACATCAAAGAAGCATCAATCATAACAGAGTCAACTCCTGCATCAATTGCACTAACAATGTCATCGAAACTTTTTCCATGATCTAGATGAAAGCCGATCTTTGCGCTTTCAGATTCAAACTCAATTATATTTTTTACTAATCGACCCATAACCTGACTGTTTCCGTATTTAAAACCATTTGTTGTTGCCTGAACAATACAAGGACCTTCCTGTTTTGCCGCACGTACAATTGCTTGAGTCAATTCCATGTTTGATGTATTAAAAGCACCAACTGCATAATCACCTCTCATTGCATCACGTAGAATCTCAATCGATTTTCCTCTCATTTTTTCTTTTTTAATTTTGATTATCTAATATCTTAGCAATTCTAACTAAATCATATGGCAACAAACTTGCTCCACCAATCAATGCCCCGTCCATCCCTGAATTCACACAAACCTCCTTAACGGTATCTCCTTTTACACTTCCCCCGTATAAAATTCTTGCTTTATTGGCGATTCTCTCTCCATAAGCCTTCATTATAAGCTTCTTGATTAAAAGTCTTGCTTCCATAATTTCATTGGAGTCGGGTAAGTGGTCTGGGTTATTAGCACTGATGGCCCAAATAGGTTCATAACAAAAAACTACCTCTTCAACTTTAGTTGGGGAAATTTCATTTAAACATTCGTTAAACTGTTTTGTGATAATTTCCAATGTTTGATCATTTTTCTTTTCCTCGCTACTCTCACCAATACAAAGAATTGGAGTTAGACTTGATTTGAGGGCGGCTTTCAACTTTAGATTAATGACCTTATTGTCCTCACCAAAATAAGCTCTTCTTTCTGAATGACCCAAAATAACATATTTTCCACCGATACTTTTGATCATCGCTGGGCTGTTCTCTCCAGTGAAAGCACCTTTTTGCTCCCAAGAACAGTTCTGCGAGCCAAACGACACATCGTCATAACCAATCTTTTTAACGAAACCATCAAGCAGGGCAATTGGTGGGCACAAAACTATATTTCCTTCTTCAAGCTTTAAATTAAGCATTGCCTTCTCGAATGTTTCCATCCATTTCTTGAGTTCAAAAGACATGTTCAAGCTCATTTTAAAATTCGCTACTGTCAACTTTCTTCTTTTTTCTATCATTTTTTCATAATTCAAACAATTAAATCTATCAAAAGAAGCTTACAACTTGATAGCTCCTAGCGTCAACAAAAGCACAATGACTCCGGCTGTCATTATACCAAGGGTTATTAAAGGAATTGCTTTTACTTTTTTAATCCCAAAAAGGAAAGCTGCAAGCGCACCAGTCCAACCTCCTGTGACTGGTAATGGAATTGCAACCAAAAAAAACAATCCCCAATCTCCATATTTTTCAATTTGTTTGTGAACCCTCTTCCTTGTCCTGGCAAATAACCAATCAAAAAACTTTTTCCAACATTCAAATCTGGTACTTAAGAATGATGAAACTTTTTCCAAAAGAAAAACAATAATAAGCACAGGAAGTACGTTACCAAAAACCGACCAGAGATAGGCACTTAAAGGATGCATCTCGAGAACTGTAATCGCAATTGGGATCGAAGCCCTTAATTCAAAAATCGGAGTCATTGCTATTATCATTGTCGCAATCTCCCTTGGCACTCCCGCTTCCTCTAGTAATACAACCACGCTAGCAGCTTCTATAAACATTTTTTTACTTTAATTTAACTAATCCCACCATCCACCATCAAATTCGTTAGGTTGTTTCTATGCTTTACGTAAATATTCAGCAGCAACTTCTGGCTCAATCGCAGTTATCTCCATTCCACTGGAAAGTTCAAATCCAGCCCAAGTTGCAGTTCTTGGTAAAATTTCAATATGCCAATGGTAGTGAGGGTAATCTTTTCCATCACAAGGAGCTGTATCAATAAAGAAATTAAAGGCTACTCCTTCAATCACTGTTGTTAATTTTCGTATTGCTTGGTGCAAGGCTTCCCCTGCTGCAATCTTCTCCTCATCACTCATTCTTTCAAAATATGGTGTATGCCTTTTTGGAATCACACGAATTTCAAATGCCATTTTTGAAGCAAATGGACAATAAGCAATAAACAGATCATTTTCAAAAATCACACGTTTTGCATAATCTAATTCCCATTTAATCATTGTACAAAAAACACATCTCTTGTTTGCTCTGTAATAGTTCTCTGCTCCAGCCAACTCTTGTACAGTGAAGGGTGAGACCACTGGCACAGCAATTAACTGGGAGTGGGGGTGTTCAATTGATGCTCCCGATTTTTTCCCATGGTTATGAAAAATTTCAATATATCTTACTGACTTCTTGTTCATTAAATCAAGGTATCTGGTTTGATAAGCATCAATCAACTCAGCAACCATAATCGGTTCCATTTTCCCAATATGTTTATAGTGATCTCTTGTTACAATAACCTCGTGATATCCAACACCATCCATCATAAAATACGGGCCTTCTTCTTGATGAGAAACTCTCCCCGCTTTAGGTCTAGCAAACGCTGGAAATTTATTCGGAAAAACTCGCAGTGTCCAATCGTCATCATCTGTTTTGTAGATTAGAACATCTTTTTCTTGCCCAGAAGCAATTGGGTCACAAAACAAACAATCCTCAATATCCGCGTCTTCTTGCACAGATTCATTTTCCAAGGAAAAATCATCTGGTCTCTTACCTCTTCCAACTGCAACAACAACCCATTCATCAGTCACCAAATTGTGTCTTAATTGAGAAATTTGCTTTATTGCCTTTGGTCTTACTTTCAATTTGCTTTTTTTAGCTTTAATGACTTCTTTCTTAATCACAAGCTTTTTTTTATTTGTTTTTTTATTTGCAACGCTCATTTTGTTTTTGTTTTTGTCAATTTTTTATTCCGAAATTTTTGAAATTTTCGATATCTACAACTCCTCTTTCTTAGAGTCCTCGCTAAGATCTTCGGTTTTTTTGTCCTCCTGAGCTTGCTGTTGTTCTCGCTCTTTCAATTCAGTAACTTTTTTATTTAATTTATAAACACCTTTAATCAAGTTCCATCTAACATTGAAAAGGTCTTTCAATGTTGTTAAGTAGCCAAAACCACCAACCCCTACAAGACTCTCTCCTTTATCCATCCAATCCACTGGGACAAAATCAATCTTGTAACCAAGCTTTTTTCCAATCATCAATAATTCAAAATCAATTCCCCATCGATCAACAGTTGTTCTTGAAACAATGTCCTTAACAGCTTTTTCGGTAAAGGCCTTGAATCCACACTGAGTATCTTTCACACCCCAAAGACCTGTTCCAGCTTGCACTAGAAAATTTCCCAGATCACCAAACCATTCTTTCCATTTTGGTTGATGCACTTTAATCTTAGATTCCTCTAAATCCCTGGAACCAGCAACAACGTCAAAACCCTCTTGAAATTTTGGAATAAAACGATCAAGCATGTTTATTGGTGTCGCACCATCCATATCTGTAAAAAGTCTAATTTGACCTTCTGCAGCAAGGAGTCCCTCACGAAGAGAATACCCCTTCCCCATATTTTGCTCACGATCAATAATTCTCACATTTTCAATACTCTTAGTAACTTCCTTGACCAATTCTTGGGTCCCATCAGTTGGTCCGTCTAGTACAATCACAATTTCTCTTGATTGTCCTAGGTTTTTAAAATAATCATCAATTGAATTCAGATGTTCCCTCATCTCCTCTGGTTTAGAAGCTTCGTTGTAGGTAGGAATAATCACTGAATACATCGGTCTATTTTCTTGTCGCATATTTTCTGCTTTTTAAATTAAATTACTTTTAAACTTTTAACTCTGAAAAACACTGCGATAAAGGTAAATTTTCCAACAGAAAACGCACCCTTAGGAGTCTTTCAAATTCTCTTATTAGAGATATTTATAGTCTCCTTTATTTTAGCAAAACTACACCTTTCTGTCTAACCAGCCCTGCAAAATTACCCTTGCTGACTCAGCGTTATCATTTTTTGAAATTCCTCTATTACGGACTTCTGATAAATTCATCTGAGCAACTTTTGTTGAAAAAAACTCTTCCTCAGCTTCTACTTCGAAACCTCTTTCTTCCAAACTCTCCGTGAAGTCATCGATAGCTACATTATTGGCAGTAAATTGCTCATCACCAGCGCTTGTTTTTCCAATGATAATTTTTTTAAAATCCAATTCTTTTTTTAACTCCTCAAGCTTGCTAAAAAAGGATTTTGTCGCAACCTCACAATATGCATTCGCAATTCTAGTCTCATTGTCAGCGACTGCTACCCCACAAAGAACTTTTCCCCAATCAACTCCCAAGTAATAGTGCATTTCTTCTGTCATTTCTAAATTAAAATTAACTTTTTATTCCATCGGTAATAACTTCACACCCTTTTTTTGTAATCAAAACTGTATGTTCAAAATGAGCTGACAAACAACCGTTATACGTAGTGAACGCGAACTCATCATCTCCTAGAGAAATTCTGTCATCACTGACAGCCAGCATTGGCTCCAAAGCCAAAACCATGCCTTCTTTAATCTTAAACCCTGTGTTCTTCTCGCCATAATTTGGGATTTGTGGTGGTTCATGAACTGCGTGTCCAACCCCATGACCAACCAAACCCTTAACTGTTACAAATCCATTTTTGGTTGCAATTTCATCAACAGCAGCTCCATAGTCCCCCAGCTTAGCACCATGACGAAGCTTCGCGATCCCAGCGCTTAAACTTTTTCTTGTTATCTCTGTTATCTTTTTAGCCTGCTCACTCACTTCACCGATCATAACCGTCGTAGCAGCATCTGTGAACATGCCTCCATATTCCACCCCTAAATCCAAAGACAGTAAATCACCTTCTTTTATTCTCACGTCCTTCTTAGGGATTCCATGCACAATCTCGTCATTAATCGAAACACAAATTGAGGCCGGAAAAGGCTCACTTCCTCCATCAGAATAATGCAGAAAAGCCGGAACACCACCGTTATCTCTAATATATTTCTCAACTATTTCATCAAGCTCCATGGTAAATATCGTCTTGTCCACTGCTTTTTTAGCATGATCAACAGCAAGATTCATAGCATCCACTAAAATCTTCCCGCTCTTTTTAAGCATCACTACTTCCTCTTTTGTTTTTCGCGTAACTTTCATAAATTTAAGATGATGGATGTGCTATAATAAAACATAGCAAGTATTACTTACTCTTACCAAATATTATAAATTACCTATAATTAAAGTCAAACTTCGACTTTCTAGAACTATTTATTCTTAGATCCATTTTAAAAAATGTCAGCTTCAAAACAAACTCAAGAAAAGAAAGTTCTGCGTGAATTTCTAATAGGGGCAGTCATATTTAGTCTGATCACAACTGCTGGTTATTTAATAGCGCCAATCGAGGTTCGTTTTATTAAAACGCTTACTAACAACCCCTCTCTTATTGGGGCGACTTTCGGTGTTGGGTCAATTGCCTTGGCTTTTTTTTCAATCTGGATAGGAAGACTTTCCGACAAATTTGGCCGTGACAACTTTATTCTTTGGGGATGTGTCGCGAGTATAATCTTTCCCTTGTTATATGCCTCCACTTATAATGTATATCAATACATGGGTGTAAAGTTTATTTGGGCTTTTGCCTCTGCTAGCACTGGACCAATTTTGATAGCCTATCTACAAGACCTTCTAAAAAATATCAAGAAACAGGGCCAATACATTGGGATAATGTATTCCGTTCAATCGCTCCTTGGGGCAATTGCACAGTTTGCAGGAGGCTACCTTAGTGATAGATCTGGTCTCGCAGCTCCATATTTCCTTATGTCTATTATTTTTCTACTAGCTGCAATACTCTCATTTTCAACACTCAGATCAAAAAAATCTAGTGCTACCCATCACGACAAAGACTTTTCGCCACGTGATTTTTTCTTTGGGATAAAATACATCCTCAAAAAACCAGCATTGGTTTTTTACACTCTCATCAACGCTGCTTTCGGAATTAACTGGGGAATTAAAATAATGCTTTGGCCTCTTATTATTTTTTCATTTACAGGGAAAGACCTCTCTACTGGTGCTATCTTTGCCACTATGGGATTTGTTGCTTTTGTTGCGCTTTTTTTCACAGGCAAGTTTGTAGACAAAGTTGGACCCTTCAAGGTTGGACTGGTTTCAGCTTTTGTATTGGGGTCCAGTGGAATGTTCCTTGCAACAACAGATAGTTTGTCGATGTTCTGGTTTTTCGCAGCCATATTCGCAATCGGAGAAGCACTCAATGGTCCTTATCAAGCAGTACTACTCACTAATTATGTAAATAGCAAATATCGCGGAGAAATTCTCGGAATTGACTCAGTGTTAGACAAACTTTTCCAAACAATAGCTCCTTTCTTGGCAGGTTTCTTATTACACATCATGACGCCTCAGAAAATTCTCTTGATTTTTATTTCATTTTTTTGGATTGCATTATTTTGCGGATATTTTATTTACAATAAAGAATTGAAACACTTAAAGAGCTAGCTACTCCCTTGAAAAAAACAGCCCCTTAAAGAGAAATAATTTATCTCTTTAAGGGGCTTTTTGTGCAATCTGCACTTTTATTTATACCTTTCATACAATTGTTGCAATTGCCTCATAAATTTACTCGTAACGGTATATGTCTCCCATTGTCCGTCAATTGGAGGAACTATTCGTTGGTTTGCATCAATGCATTTTGCAATTCTTGCGTGAAAACCTCCGAACCATTCTTCGTTGGTCATAATCGGGAAGGAATTACTAATCTCATCGCCTGGACGAAAATAGATTATCTTCACTGTTATCGGATATTTAGTACCACGCGCAATTTGACTTCCTGTCGAGGTATCATGCGCACGAAACACTTTAATGAAGTTTGCAAAATCAATCAATCCATCGGGTTGTTCGCCTCCCTTGGTAGAATCCGTCATTTCATAAACTACATTATCACCGTTTTTAGCCCTCATTGTAACAACAATGACTTTTTGCATCGCCACAACTTGGGGGGCATTGACCTGTTTTTGGTTTTGCTTTTTAATAGCAATAGCTGGTGAACTTACTGCAAAAAAAAGTATGCTGACAAAAATAAAAAAAGTCTTTGATCTTAGCTTTATCACTTTTCACCTCCTGTTGTTTGATGCGTCGAGCTTCTTTAGTGCATCGTTTATTTCCTGACAATAGCTTTCTTCCATTTCCAAAACACCTGGATTCCGTAGCCAAAAGGATGAAAGAAAGAGTAAAGCAGCTATGTTCCCTCCTTTTCTCTTTTTCTCACTTCCTTGCGCATTCTTTTCCTCTGCGAGTCCTTTCCTACTTCTCATAATCTCACTCCCTCCTTCTTTCCAAGAAAGATTCTGTATAATTTATGTGAAAGTACTCTTTAATACTTTTCATCGTGGGTTATCCTCATTGTTTTGTCAAGGTTGTTGTTTCTATTGACTTCTCCCTTATATTATGTCATCTTAAGAGTATTGATAAAGCCCGAGGTGATTCCGCCTTTCTTGCAAAAGAAGGATCAGAAACACCAACCTCCACCAATGTGTGGGTTTTATTTGTCTTAAAATATGGTATACTTAACCACTAACGTACTACTGAAAATGGAATACGAGATTAATTTTCTTGTGCTACAATCACGCACAGAAACAGTTGAACAGATTAAAGACAAAGTGAAATCTTTGATCAAAGAATACAAGGGCTCAGTAACAGATGAACTTGTTTACAAAAAACGAAGACTAGCATATGAGATCCAACACGAAGCATATGGTTTCTTTACAGTTTTGAGATTTGAACTCAAAGACAAGTCTGATATTCTCGAATTAAAAAGAGAATTAAATCTAGTTCAAGACGTAGCTAGATACATGATTGTAAGAGCAGATGAACTTCCAGAGCTTAGCAAAGAGGTTCTTTCTATGGAAAAGAGAGAGAGAACAACAGTGAAACAAGAGGATGTTGAAAAAATGATTGCCAAGTCAGACTCAAGAAAGGAAGTTGCTAAGGAGGAAGTTAAAAAGGCTCCTGTTGTAAAAAAGGAAGTGAAAGAAGAGATTAAGGAAGATGAAGTGAAGGAAGTGAAAAAAGAAGAAGTGAAAGAAGAAGTTAAGGAAGAGGTAAAGGAGGAAGAAAAAGAGGTTGAGAAAAAAGAAGTTGAAAAAGAAGACAAGAAGAAAAAAGCTGAACCTAAGAAAGAAAGTGATTCTGACGACAAATCTTCTTTGGAGGATTTAGACAAAAAATTAGATGAAATCCTAAGTATATAAAAACTAAACTCAAATCCTATGGACCTCAACAAAGCGATGATGATTGGCAATATTGTCAATGATCCAGAGATGCGGACAACTCCAAACGGACAAAATGTAACTTCTTTTAGAGTGGCTACGAATAGACGTTGGAAAAACCAAGCTACTGGTGAGTATAATGAAGACTCACAGTTTCATTCAATTGTTGCTTGGGGGAAGCTTGCTGAAATTTGCTCACAATACATGAGCAAGGGACAAAAAGTTTATATTGAGGGGAGAATTGCAACAAGATCTTGGGATGACGCCCAAACTGGACAAAAAAGGTATATGACTGAAATTGTAGCAGAAAATGCTATCATGCTTGGTCAGAAAAGAGACGGTAACGCTGGAGGGAGTTATTCCAAACCAGCCGCGCCAGCAGCAGCACCACAAGAGAACAACGCTCAAATTCCATCACCCGAACAAATTCCGACAATCAATGTGGATGATCAGGATGAAATTAGAGTTGAAGATATCCCATTTTAATTAAAATTGAATTTTAGACCTATTATGATGAATAGAATGATGAACAGAAACGTTAGAAAAGAAGAAAGCAAAAATTGTTATTTTTGTGCAAACAACATTATCAAAATTGACTACAAGGATGTTATTCTTCTGCGAAGATTTATTAACACAGTTGGGAAAATCATACCAACTAGAAGAACAGGAACTTGTGCTAAACACCAAAGAGCTCTTTCAACTTCAATCAAAAGAGCAAGAATCGTTGCACTTCTCCCTTTCGTAGCTAAATAAATCACAAAAAAGCGAGACTGGCGTCTCGTTTTTTTAATAACAAAGGTATGTTGACACTTACAGGAATTAAAGTTGGAAAAAAACTTATCATTGAAGGAGAGCCATTTGTGGTGCTTTTTGCGCAACATTCCAAAATGGGACGTGCCGGCGCAGTTCTCCGAACAAAGCTAAGAAACTTGATAACAGGAGCAACGATTAACAAAACTTTTCAGGGAGCTGATAAAGTTGAACCAGCTGAAATCACAACTAGAAAAGCTCAATATTTATACCTAGATGCTGGTAATCATTATTTCATGAATGGTGAGTCTTATGAGCAATTTGAGCTTAACTCTGAAATTATCGGTGAGAATAGCAAGTTTCTAACAGAAGGAACAGAGATTGATGTTTTGTATTTTGGTGACTCAGCGATTAACATTGAACTTCCAATTAAAATGGTTTTTGAGGTAATAGAAGCACCTCCTGCGGTCAAAGGTAACACTGCTGATGGCGGATCAAAGCAAGTAGTCATTGAAACTGGTATTAGCGTCAATGTCCCACTTTTCATTAAGACTGGCGATAAAATAAAGGTTAATACACAAACAGGAGAATATTCTGAACGAGCAAACTAGTTTTTCTTAAAAGTTACTCTCAAAAAAACACCCCCTATTGAAGTGGGGTGTTTTTTATATATCCTAATTAGAAAATATTGATGTTATTCCATAATCCCATCAAGGTTTACATCGTAAAGGATTTGTTCACCAACCAATCTATAGTCAATCAATTCCTTCTCGTCAAACCAGTGTGGAATTTCCATAGCGGCCTCCTCTACTGAACCTGAGGCGTGAATAAGGTTGCGAATTGCTCGCCCATCATTGTCAGACATTTCATATGAATCCATGACATAATCTCCACGAATTGTTCCAACGTCAGATGTAAGTGGTTCTGTTCCACCAACAATTTTTCTGACCATTTTAACAACATGAGCTCCTTGCCAAACCATAGCGATAGCAGGACCACTTGTCATATATTTCTTCAAACATTTAAGAATGTTGTCTGTAATTTCAAATGGGTCATTTGATGGAGGTGTCATTCCCTTACTTTTGTATCCAGCAATTGTTTTTTCTCCTGTTACTTTTCTCCACTCGGGATCAAGCGTGTAATGTTCCTCTATGTGCTTTTCTGTTGGCATAACTGTTTTAATTGCGACCAGTTTAAAACCCAGGCTCTCGTGTCGCTTGATAATTTCACCAATAAGACCTCTTTGAACACCGTCTGGTTTCACCATTACTAATGTTCTTTCTTTTGAAAGATGTTGCTTCTCAGCCATAATTTTTCTTATTTCCTAATTAAAAACCCCACAAGAATATACTAAGGAGGTTTGTATGCCCTTATAATAACATCTTTGTTTTTTTTATCAAGAAACCCAGATAATTCAGAAAATCTTGTTTACAAAAACCAACATCAGTTATTCTTTGTCGCGCACTCCTTCGTCGGAACTCTACAGAAAACTTCTATTGTTCCTAATTTATCAGTTCTAAATAAGGTTATCTTTTGCTTTTTAATTCTTTCAATCACTTCCGTCGCTGGATGTTTATAACCGTTCTTTGCTCCAACTGAAATAATTGCGAAACGGGGTGATGTTTTTTCTAGGAATTCTTGTGATGAAGAATGTTTTGAACCATGATGTCCAATTTTTAGCCAATCTACATCTAGATCAATCAGTTTATTTATCATATCACCTTCCACTTTACTTGTTGCGTCACCAGTAAACAAGAAAGTATTATTGCCAAAAACCATTTTTAAAACGATGGAGTTTTCATTTCTGTTTTTTTTATTTCCACTTATTTCATCTGGATTGAAAATTTCAAAATTTAAATATCTACCAATTGAAATTCTCGAACCCTCAAATAAGAGATTTTTTTTAATCTCCTCTTTAGCTAAGACATTTTCCAGTTCTTTGAAAATTTCAGTATCAGCTTTTTGCCCATTGTCTAAAAAAATTCCTATCTCATAACTCCTTGCAACATCAATTAACCCAGCTAAGTGGTCAAAATCAGGATGGGTTAGGATAACTATTTCAATTTTCTTATCCATTGTGGGCATTTGCTTGCCAAGCTCCTGGAGCAATCTCTTGCCACTTGGACCTCCGTCAATCAACACTTGGTATTTTCCTAAATAACTAATCAAAGTTGCATCTCCCTGCCCCACATCCAAAAAAGAAACCTCTAAAATATTGAGCTCTTTGTTCCTCCAGGAAATAAAACTAAAAACCAACAGGATAAAAAGTAGAATCCCGATCAAAAATAACAGAGACTTTCTATTTTCAGATTTGATCATTTTATTTTTTTATTTTCTTCCTAGCCCTTTTAATTTAAACACGAAACCCACAAAAAATAAATAATATCCAATCAACCAATAAATACCGACATCTCCAATTTCAATACTTGCAAAAGGAATTCGCGCCAACTGCTCAATAATATAGATTTCAAAATGCAAGAAAAACCAAACCATTAGAGCGAGTATTTTTGCTATAAAGGGGAAAATAAAACCAACAGTAATCGTCAAAAAACCAAAAAGCATAATAACAGGAATAAGTGGCAGGATAATCACATTAGCGAGAAGCGAGATCAAGGAAAAAGTCTCAAATGTGTAAATCAAAAGCCCTAAAACTCCAACTTGCGCAGAAATTGTAACTAGTATTATCGACTTAAGTTCCAAAAAATCATCTTCAATTCTCAATAACCGTGATAATGGAGCATATACCAAGATAATTCCGAGTGTTGCAATAAAGGATAACTGGAAACCAACATCGTACAATAAAATAAATGGTGAATAAAGAACCATGGCCGCAGCCGCAAAAGCCGCAATACGCACAGAATCAGCCAAGCGGCCCTCTTGCATCGCCCAAAGCATGACGATACCCATAATAGCAGCTCTCGTCGCAGAGGAAGGAGCACCGATCATAACAACAAAAAAAATAACCCCGCTCACTGCAACAAAAAAGGCTTGCTTTCTCCATAGCCCCAAACCAATCCCCAACCACATTAAAATACTAGCAATAATAGTGATATTGTATCCAGAAACAGCCACCGTATGCGTAGTACCAGTTTTTCTAAAATTCTCTGCTACTTCTTTTGGCAAGCGATCATCACCGCCCAATAAAAGACCGGCCAGATATGCCCCTTCTGGTTCTGGAAAAAATTCTCCAATTTTTTTCTCCAACCCCTCTCTAATCCGAAAGACTTTCCCCAAGAAACTTTTGTCATCACTTCCATCAAATTTTTGGATCTTAGCAGAAGAACAGATGTAGAAAATATCTTTACTAGCTAAAAATCTTCTGTAGTTAAATTTAAGATGTTTATTTTCTGGAACTTTCATTTTACAAGAAACTTGCAAATGATCAGCAAATCTAATTGTCGGTTTTGGTTTTGCAAAAATTAAAACTTTTCCAAGAGAGTTATTTTCCTTATCATCAGTTAAGATACTAACTATAACCTTTTGGTACTCGTCCTTCATTTCCGGTGCACTAGAAACAACAACTTTTGCTGAAAAATCGAACTCGCTTTTTTGGGAATTTAATTTCATAATTTCAGAGTCAACCCTCCAAGCTCCAAGTGAAATTCCAAGCAACAAAAAAAGCAAACATCTAATGTGCTTGCTTTTGAAAATAATTACCAAAGGTAAAATCAAAAGAACCAAAACCCAAAGCCAATTAAATTGAAATTCTACTGCTGATCGTCCCGAAATTCCGAGAAGAAATCCAAAAACAATTAAAATTGAAATTTGAGCAAGTGAAGGAAATTTTTTACGAGAAATCTTCATCAATAAAAAGCCCTCCCGACATACAAAAATTAGCTAGTCATTCTAAATGAAATCTTAAAATCAAAATGATCTACGTCATCTTGAAGTTTCTGATGAAGATCATTCAAACTATGATAAACATCCCTGTCTTGCATGTCTAATTGTTGATCTTCTTTCAAGAATTGATTTAATTGTGAAATAAAATCTTGGTCAAATCGCTGTGTCCAAATTCGATTTCTAAAATCAAATTCTGATGCTGACGAAGTTGTGATTTGAAAAGAACGTGTTCCCATCTTTTCAATCTTAATTTTTTTGCCATCGTATCTTTCTTCTACCCTTCTTGCAAACCTTAAAGTTTCGCTCATTTTTTTTATTATTTAAAATTAAATATCAATATCTATAATTTTCTCCCTTGCCGTCTTACCACCCACGATAGTAATGTTACTCTTCGCGGTACTAAAATGCTTAGCGAGTAGTTTTATGATTGCCTCATTAGCCATTCCTTTGGCTGGAATCGCCGTTGTGCGAATCTCGAACTGCTTTTTAGAAATCTCAACTACCTGATTTCTGCCACTCTTTGTAAATACTTTCGCATAAACCCTCATCATAAAGAATTGCTTTTATCATGGAATCTAAGGGTTAGCTTGTCCCTTCCTTCGCTGATCTGTTGTCTGAGTTCTCTCGCATTCTTATTCTTTTCAAGTTTAGACAATTTCAAATCTTCCTCCTCATCTATTCTGTCGATAAATTTGTCAATCTCTTCCTCAAGTTTATCAGCGTACATACCAGTTCTTTCACCTTCCACATCAGCATCTCCCGTGCGCATTTGATATGCACCTTGTCTGATTTTATTAAAGACAGCCTTGTTCCCCTTATACCTATCAATTTTTCTTTGGATTTCAATTTTTGTCGGCATTTTTTTATTTTTTAAAAATTATCTTATGGTAATTTTTTTAAAATGTTTTTCCAACTGCTTCTTAATCTTTTCCAAGTCCATTTTTTGGCCGGAGGCTTTTTTTCTCAATTCTTCGTTTAAAATCTTTCCCTCATCTCGATATAGTTGCAACGCAAAATTATTAATTCCATCAAGCCACTTCCCCATCAAGATAAAGTCTTCCATTGTGTGAATCCCAGACACAACAGTGGTTCTGAATTCATACGCGACTGATGAATTTCTAATCAAATCAACACTTAATTTTATTCTTTCAAGATCAACATCTGCTCCACAGGTTTTCCGATAACTCTCCAGAGAATTCTTAATGTCCATCGCCACAAAATCAACCAACTTTTTAGCAAAAACTTCTTTTAAAATATCTGGCCTTGTTCCATTTGAATCCAACTTAACCAAAAACCCCATTTTTTTTATTTTTTCTAAAAATTCAACGATTCCTTTTTGAATTGTTGGCTCTCCTCCTGTCACACAAACTCCATCCAACTTTCCTTTCCTTTTTTCCAAGAAACTAAAAAATTCTTCTTCTGACAAAGATCCTCTTTCGAAGCCAGTGCCTGAAACTACTAATTCAGGATTGTGACAAAAAGGGCAACGGAAATTACAACCAACAGTAAAGACTGTTGCTGCTACCTTACCTGGATAATCAATCAATGTTAACTTTTGTAAACCTCCTAAAATCATCTCTTTTCCATAATATTCAATTATTCCCCTCTGCCAAATCAATCATAAAACTATTCGCTATGCTGACCACTTTTCACGCCTCCCTTGATCCTTATCTGAGTCTTCGTATTCAGTTGAGCCGTCACCAAGAGTTGAGCCATCGATTAATATTTCTCTTGCCCTCGATCCATCAGCTGGACCAACGATTCCATTTTCTTCTAGCAAATCAATGATTCTTCCTGCTCTTGAGAATCCGATTCTTAATTTCCTCTGCAACATTGAAGCTGATGCTTTTTTGGCTTTAACAACGATCTCTTTTGCTTTCTCATAGAGTTCATCATCTGGCTCACCTCCAGTTCCTTCGCTTGAAAAAACTCCCGTTGCACTTGAAAGTTGCTCTTCTAAAGATTGTGACAGATCTTCTCCTTCATCATAGTTGATCTTTTCAGCTTGTTTTTTCACTGCACTCACAACACGCTTCACTTCATTTTCAGAAATAAATACACCTTGAACTCGCACCGGCTGGATTGAGTCAGCACTTGAATACAGCATATCGCCATTTCCCAACAATTTTTCTGCTCCACCTTGGTCTAGAATTGTTCGGGAATCAATTTGTGTCGCAACTTTAAAGGCTATTCTTGTTGAAATATTAGCCTTAATCAAACCTGTGATAACTTCGACTGAAGGGCGCTGTGTGGAGACCACTAAATGAATTCCAATTGCACGAGCCTTTTGAGCAATCCGTACGATAAGACCCTCAACTTCTTTTCCTTGAGTCGACATAAGGTCAGACAGCTCATCAATCACGATTAAAATAAAAGGTAACTTCTCTAGATATTCTTCTCTGACCTCACCAGTTTCTTTGTCGATTACTTGTTTCTTCTCCCCTTCTGCTACTTTTTGATTAAAAGATTGAATGTCTCTTGAACCAACTTCTTGCAACAAACCGAATCTTCTTTCCATTTCTCCAATTGCCCACTTCAAGGCGTTAACAACTTTTTGCGAATCAACAATCACAGGTGTTAAAAGATGAGGAATTCCACCATACAATGTTAACTCCACTCTTTTTGGATCAACCAAGATCATCCTTAGATCCTCGGGAGAATTTTCAAACAACAACGTTGTCAAAAGGACATTAATACAAACACTCTTTCCAGTTCCAGTAGATCCAGCAACCATTAAATGTGGCATTTTCTCGATATTTGCTAAGACTGGTTTTCCGCTAACATTTTCTCCCCAAATGACGCTGATGTCTGATGCCCTGCTTTTAAACTCCTCACTTTCGAGCATTGTTCGCATCTTCACAAATGATTTCTTTTTATTTGGAACTTCAATCCCGACTAATGATCTACCTGGAATTGGAGCTTCGATCCTGATCGAACTAGCCGCTAACGCTAAAGCCAAATCATCTTGCAAGGATAAGATTCTACTCAACTTCACACCAACAGCTGGTTTAAATGTATACTGAGTTACTGTCGGACCAACTGAATATTCTCCTGGACTAACCTCAATCCCAAAATTATGCAAAGCCTGCTGAATAATGTTGATAACCTCTTTATGATTAGAGTTTGGAGCTCGTTTATCGTTTTTTTCGACTAAATTGAAAGAAGGTGGTCTCCACTGGATTCCACTATATACATTTTGTTTGGAGCCAGTATTATCTTTCTTACTAGCATTAGGATTTCCAGAAACAATCTCGTCCTCAAAAACCCCGTCCTTGGGTCCCTCGACAAACTCTAGGGATTTAATATTATCTTCTAGGTTCTTTTTAACATCCTTGTCATCTTCCTGCTTAATCGGCATGGTCTCTTCCCCTTCTTGGGATAAAGTTTCTTTATTTTCAACATTCCCTTTTGAAAGCAATGGCACTTTTCCTCTTATTCTTTCTACTAAAGAAAAGATCGAGGCATTGAAAAGTAGAATCAAGCCAATCAAAGAAAAGCCTGCCAAAATTATAACACCAGCAATTTTTCCCAAGAATTTTGTCAAAGGATACGCAATTGAAAGTCCTAGGTATCCCCCGGCTTCTCCATCCTTTGCAAGCTGAACCATTTCATCAAGGTTGTTGAAAATATGCACTAGCCCCAAGAGCATGGAAAAAAATAAAACCGCTCCCAGTGCAGCCAGAGTATATCTGATGGGCTTCATCTTTCTAAAATAAAGAGCTCCTAAAACAAATAACACTACCGGCAAGAGATATCTGCCAGTTCCAAACAAAAACGCAAGACCCTTGTCGATATATTCACCAGCTACGCTTGCTTTTCCAATTAAACTTAAGAGAAAAATCAAACCAAGCATCAATAAAAAAACAGCGATAATATGCTTTTTCGCTCCGCCATCTAAAACGGCCTCTTTTTTCTCCTTTTCTTTTTTTGATTTTCTTCCCATTTTATTATTTTAATTCGAACCTTTTTTATTTTCCTTTTGCAACATAAAAGTCACTCCTACCTTAACATGTAAAGCATTTTATCACAATCCATCATAGCTTAAAATTACGTCCTTTTGATGTTGTGTTTTGCTAAGAAATAAATCTTACTAGCTTCAATTATTATTGTTTCGAAAATTGTTAATCCAATAATAATAGCCCAATCTTTCGGTGAAATTGAAACTGTTCCTAATATTTTCTGAAAGACCGGGAGATATAAACCTGCCAACAGAAGAAGGAGTCCTACAAGAACGGCCCAATTCAAGAATGTATTCGAGAAAATATCCCTCCTGAAGATTGTTTTTCGAAAAGATCTAACTGAATATGCAAAGGTCAATGAGTCAAAAACCATCAAAGCGAAAACAAGAGTTCTTGTTCGCTCAATATCACCGGTAGTCTGAAATAGATAATAGAAGAATAGAAAAGTCAGAACTCCATTGATCAAAAAGATTGTCAAAATCCATTCCTTGATATGCAAACTTAAGATTGGCTCATCGGGGCTTCTTGGTGGCTCCTGCATCACGCCTTCAATCTCCTGTTCTCCGGTAAGCGCCATGTTTGGCAAAGTGTCCTCAGCAAGATTGATCCACAAAATTTGTGCTGCTATCAAAGGAAGCGGCAAACCAAACGCCATCGCTCCTATAAACAAAAGAATTTCCGTGAAATCATCCGCCACTAGATACACTAGAACTTTTCTAATGTTTGAAAAGGCAATTCGCCCTTGCTCAATCGCCTTTACAATTGTTTTGAAATTATCATCTAAGAGGATTACATCAGCGACTTCCCTTGCAACGTCTGTTCCACTACCAACTGCAACTGAAATATCAGCTGCTTTCAATGCTGGCGCATCATTGATACCGTCCCCGAACATTGCAACGACTTCACCATTTACATGCAACGCTTTAACAATTTTCAGTTTATGCTCTGGAAGCGCCCGAGCAAAAATCTTCACCTTCTTAACTTTTTTTGCTAACTCGGAAACACTCATTTTTTCAACATCACTCCCTTCAAGAATCTGGTCTGCTCTAACTTTTAAACCAGCTTCCTGGGCAACTGCCTTTGCTGTCAATTTGTGATCACCTGTGATGATAATTGGTTTAATCCCAGCACCTTGGATTTCATCCATAGCCTCTTTCACATCAATTCGAACGGGATCTTTGATTGCAATAAAACCAACTAATGTAAGCTGGTTTGCTAAATCTGCAACATTTTTATAGTTATCCAAATTACTATCACGATATGCGCAAGCAACAACCCTCAAACCTTTCTCGGTGAAAGTTTCCAGTTTTTTCAACATTTTCTCTGACTGAGAATTGTGCAGTCCTAATTTTTTTCCATTAAAGTCAACGTGTTTAGTCCTTGAGATTAATTCCTCTGGAGCTCCTACAACTAACAACTTTCTTTTGCCATCAACTTTTCGCAAAGATGCGGCAAATCTTAAATTTGAATCGAAACTGGCCTTGTCAATTAACTCCCATTTTTTATCCAATGCTTGCATATCGATCCCTGCCTGTAAACCAGCCTTCAAAAGAGCTTTGTCTGTGAAAAATCCACGGATTACCCAATCTTGCAATTCCTCTTGTGGATTTTCAATATATGCCTCATTAGTAAGTGCCGCAATTTTAATTGCTAAGATATCCGATTGAGCGCTCTCTTGTTCCAACCCATCTCCAAAAGAATTCCCTTTGCACATCAATTCGTCAGTGCTTGTCAAGACACGACTAACTTGCATGTTCCCTTCAGTCAGCGTTCCTGTCTTGTCAGTACAGACGACTGTTACACTTCCGAGTCCCTCCGCTGCAGAAAGTTTTTTCACAACTCCTTTATTTTTCAAAATTCGACGCATCGCCAAAACTAAGATAACAGTGATCGCCGGCAGCAGCCCTTCTGGAATTGCAGAAACGACCAATGCTAATGCTGCGATAAAAATCTCAACAAAATCCTTTCCACGCCAAACTCCTTCAGCAACTATTATTGCACCTAGAAATAGAATAAATATCCCAACCAATTTTGAAAGTTTCGCTATCGATTTTTGTAGGGGCGTTTTTGGTTCTTCAGTTTCAGAAACCAAAGAAACGATCTTGCCAAATTCACTATCAAGACCAACCGCAACAACAACTGCACTCGCCTCTCCCGTATCAACTGAAGTTCCCATGAAAACCATATTCACAAGATCACCAATGATTGTTTCTTTGGGTAACTTTGTACTTTTTTTTGCTACAGCCAACCACTCGCCTGTCAATGATGCTTCGTTCACTTTCAATGCCTTGCTTTCGATTATACGACAATCGGCAGGGACTTTATCTCCGGGGGCAAGAATAACTACATCACCTTGCACTAACTCCTCGGAATCAATCTCCACCTTATGCCCATCTCGCAAAACCTTCACTCTGATTTTCACCATCTTCTTAAGAGCTTCTAGTGAATTGTTCACCTTATTCTCTTGATAGAAGCCAACAATTGTATTCGCTAAAACTACCACCAAAATAAATATTGAATCTGAAACATGCCCCAACAGAAAAGAAATAACCACTGTTGTCAGAAGAATATACATCAATGGACTATTGAATTGCGACAAAAATAGTTTTGTTTTTGAAAGAGTCTTTTTATGCGGAAGCACATTCCGTCCGTTACTCTCCAATCTTTTTTGCGCTACTTTTGTGCTAAGGCCTTTTTTGGTTGTTTTGGTATTTTTAAGCACATCATCAGTTGAATGTGCATGCCAGTTCGTATACTGAGACATTGATATTTTGTTTTTATTTTAAAGCCAATTCAATAATATTATAACACGCCTAGGTAGTAATGGACAGTCTTAAAAACAAGAACAAAATTAACTTCTTTGCCATTTTCTAACTACTTTCAATGTGAATAAAAAAATCCTGTCTTCACAGGAATAACAAAGAATATATCCACTATTGTCTTTAGCTTTTTTAGAAAAATGCCCCGGCCTCTCTTTTCCAAATCAACCAATGCTCTTTTTTGTCATCTTCCTCTTTATCTTTTTTGCTAAAGTCCTTCGTCAAAACCATCTGATAACGACCTTTCAGTTTCTCTCCAAAGAGATTGAAAGAAAACCGACCGCTAGCTAGATCACCTTTCAAAAGACCCCATCTTCCTTTATCCCAAATTTCAACACTTCCGGCGCCATAACTCCCCTCGGGTATTTCACCTTCAAAGTTAATATAATCCAGGTCATGGTTTCTAACTCTAATTGCTAGGTGTTTAATGCCAGAGATTGTGGGTAGATTCTTTGGAACAGCCCAAGAAATAAGCGTTTTTTCTCCAGTAGCAGGATCTTCCATTTCCAAGCGAAAATCATAGTGTAAGCGAGAAGCTTGGTGTTTTTGAATCACAAATAGCTGATTGCTTGAATCAGCGCTTGGGTCTTCGGAAAGACTCGTAACAGATTCTTGTGATTCGTTAGTTTTCATGTTGGCCATATTATAGCACTTACCTCAGCGTTTATCAACTATTTTTACTTCGAGAGACCACTTCTTTATCCTAAAAATTTTCCTCAACTTAACATATTTGAAAAATAAAAAGCTATTTCCTTATTCTTCCTTGACATCGACTTCGTTCTCTGTTATTATGGTATGTTGACCAAAAGGGATACACAAATTCAAACAATAATTATTCTAACTTACTTTGGATTGTTTATTTTAAATTGCATTTTGGATGTTTTTGACACCAAACTTGCATAAAGACTTTTCCTGTTTTATACTTAAATGTGTACTGAAAAAAAGTTTCAAAAAACAAAAATAAATAATCAAAAAACAATACAGATGTCAAACGATAATTCTTCTGAACGAAGAGATTCTGAGTCTACTGATGAAAAAATTCAGTCTCTTCATGAAATGATTGCAACAGCAGAACAAACAATTTTGTCCGCTAAACAGATTCTATCCAAAATGGATGCTCCTGCTCCAACTGATTCGCAAATTCAAATAGATGCCGATGGAGGAAAGGTAATCCATGGCGCTTTTGATGGACAAATCATGGTTGGTGAAGATGGAAAACAATATCCAGTACCAGCAAACTATGCCTCGAAGTCAAAACTTGTTGAAGGTGATGTTTTGAAACTCACAATCTCTCCTCAAGGTACTTTTATGTACAAACAAATTGGACCAATTGAAAGAAAATTTCTTATTGGAAAAGTCCTGCAAGATGAGCGAGGGAATTTCGTTATTAAAACTGAAGCAAAGGACTATCGAGTGCTCCTTGCAGCTGCAACATACTTCAAAATTGAAGTTGAAGACGAGGTTACTGTTGTGATTCCGCGAGATCAAGATGCAGTTTGGAGTGCAATCGAAAATGTTGTGCGCAAAGCTTCCGACCCAGTGACTTCACGCGTGATATATCAAAAACCCCAAGAAGCTAAATCTTCTGAGGAAGAGGTTACGGAAACTGAAATCGATCAACCATCCGCAGTTGAAAAACTCAAACAAGAAATTGAGGAAGAAAGAAAAAGGCATACTACAAAAGACGAACTACTTGATGAATGGGCACCAGATGCCAGTGAGATAGAAGAAGAAGCGAAACAAGAAGAAAAAGTTGGAGCGGAGACAAAATAGTGCCAAGCCCAGCTTGTTTCGTAATTTAAAAATAATACAACAAAAAATGTTAAGTGAGTTATTGAAAAAATATCCAGCGATTGGACAGTTTGTTCGTTTTGGATTGATTGGAGGATTGAATACCGGAGTTGACCTTGTTATCTTGAACATTCTAATGTTCTCAACTGGTTTTTCAGATGGGACACCCTACACAGCTTTTAAGGCCTTCTCTTTTGTTTGTGCGGCGACTTTTAGCTACTTCATGAACAAGCAATGGGCTTTCAAAGATACTTCAAAAGAAAAGGAGGTTCAAAAATTCTCTCAATTCTTCATTGTTTCCACAGTTGGTGCGGTCATCAATGTTTCAGTTGCGACAATTGTTGTTATGTATCTAAAACCAATGGTTGGAAGCGAGGTTTTGTCATTTGCTCTCTCAAATGAAATATGGGGATCAATTGGAGCATTATTCGGAACAGCAGTTGGCTTGGTCTGGAATTTCTTTGGATATAAATTCTTTGTTTTCAAAAAATAAACTTTTTCGCTAAAAAAATATAAACCCTGCAGTTTGTAGGGTTTTTTATATACTTTGACTTTTATTCCCCACTTACTATACTGATGAATATACGGAAGTCTTCGAGTTTCTAATCGTTGAACATCAAAGCATGCTAGCTCTATATCAAAAATACAGACCAAAGAAATTTTCTGAAGTGGCGGGACAGGGACATATCATCAAGACACTTACCAACGCAATCGCAAACAAACGAACTGGTCACGCATATCTCTTCACTGGACCTCGTGGCACTGGAAAAACAACACTTGCTAGAATCTTTGCCAAAACAATCAACTGCACCGAAAGAGTGGAAGTCAAAAAAAATCCCATTGTACGAACAGAGCCTTGCAATAAATGTGAAAGTTGCAAATTAATAATGGAAAACAGAGCACTCGATTTCATTGAAATTGATGCAGCGTCACACACCGGAGTTGATAACATCCGCCAACTTCGTGAAACAGTTCCACTCCCCCCTTCTGCTTTGAAATATAAGGTATATATCATCGATGAAGTTCACATGCTTTCAATCGGTGCTTTTAATGCACTCTTGAAAACATTAGAAGAACCACCTGCTCATGCTGTCTTCATTCTAGCAACAACGGAGTTGCATAAAGTTCCAGACACTATCATCTCTCGTTGCCAACGCTTTGATGTTTCGCTTCTAACTCAACCTCAGATTGTTGATTACTTGCAGGAGATTTCAAAAAAAGAAAAAGTTGAGATTGAAACTGAGGCACTTGAAACAATTGCACTTGAAGCTGAAGGTGGAATGCGTGATGCGCAATCAATCCTTGGACAAATCATTGCACTCGAAGACGAAAAAATCACAGCAAAAGAGGTAAATGACATTTTGGGAACTTCTTCGAAAAAAGTTGTGCTTGATTTTGTTGAATTGCTTTCAAAAAATGATTTACCAGCCTCACTTGCCTTGATTGAAAAGTTGCAACAAGAAGGAATTAATTTGAGAAATTTCAATAAAAATATTTTGGCTTTTTTGCGCGTTCTTTTGCTTTTGAAAACAAGCGATGAAGCTGGAAAAAAATCTTCCGCATCTTTGTCCAAAGAACAACTGAAAAAATCACGTTCAATCGCTAAGAAATTTTCACTGGCTGATATTCTTGAGCTGATGGATCTCTTTCAAACAAGCCTAAATCTATTCAAAGACTCCGTGGTTCCACAACTGCCACTCGAACTTGCGACAATCAAACACTGCTCGTCTGAAGAGCTCCAGCGGTCTATCCCAAAAACAATTCCGAAGCCAGTTTCAAAGCCAGTGCCACAAAATGCGCCAGCTTCCCTCCATCGACCGCAAAGCGTTGTCGAGGAAAAAATCCCAGAGCAAAAACCACAGGAAAACTTTCAAAGCCCCACAAAAACCAAAGCAGTCGAAAGTGCTGTCAAAAAAACAGCTCCACCAAAAAATGAAACTCCCTCTCAGGACATCTCACCAGAAGAACTTGCAAAGCTCCCCAAGCGAACTGTCTTGCTATCAGAAGTTCAAAACAGTTGGTCAGCAATTCTTGATGGCATCAAACCAGAAAACAGATCCATTCATGCCTTTATGACAAACTGCATTCCTTGCGGTGTTGTTGGTGAAATGGTATATATCAAAACAAAATATGATTTCTATAAAGACAAGCTTTCCGAAGTGGAAAACCGATTGACAGTTCAGAAAACCACTGCTACAATACTGAATGCAAACATAAAGATTGCGTTTGTCACTGAAAAAGAAGGTTCGGAGATGAGCTTTGATGAGCCAAAGACGGATGATGAAAATCACAACGTCCTCCACGATGCAATGAAAGTGCTCGGAGGAAAAATCATCAAAGATTAATCTGACTTTGTTTTTTTTATTTTATACTGGGGAATCGCCAAGTGGTAAGGCAGCAGGTTTTGATCCTGTCATTCGGGGGTTCGAATCCCTCTTCCCCAACAGAAAAATAAAAGACACCCTCTAATGGGGGTGTCTTTTATTTTTCTTGCTTGGTAAGGGATTCGAACGGACAGCAACGAGGTAGATTATTTTTAGCAAAAAATAATTGTAGTGAGTGCCGACGAGTTCGAGCTAGCGAGGACTTGGCGCTGTCCTGGACAAGGAGCCCTCAGGTGACGCGAGAGAATTGCTTGAAATTGAGGGATCTACTGGTCGGGCAAAAACTTCAATCTTTGAAACGAGCGACGAAACTGCTCCAATACAGAATCTATTTTTATTATCTGAAGAGATAAAAATGAACAACGACAAGCTAACATCTTCTCTTCACTTAAGGTATAAAAAATTCTAAATCATTAACTATTTTTTCAAAATCATCCTTTTGACTATCACTTAAGTAACCCTCCTCAATAAAAAAGAATTTGTCCCCGTTTAAGTCCTTCCAATATTCAGTCTGATGAGCTCCATCAAAAAGATTGTTAACTACTAGGCGATGTAATCCATTTGTTGTAGGTGATTCTTGGCTGATTATTCGGTTGTCATGTTTATCATTTAGATATTCTTGCAATGTTTTGTTTTCTTTGTTTTCATTTATTCCAACAAAAATAACATCGGCGCAATAGCCAGACTCGGCGCAATTTTCTTGTTGCTTGGGTTTAATTAAATAGACATTTAAATGGTCATTTTTTCGAGATGAAGTATCCACTTCAATTGACCAACCTTCCATTATCTTGATTCTTATCCCAAGTTCTTTATTTTCATATAAATTTGGACTAACAATATTTTTATCTGGTTCCACGCTCCTCTGCTCTGGAACAATTTTATTCTCAGTTACAACCTTATTATTATAAGGTATTTTATTCTCCTGTTTCACACTCAAACTTTTTTCTGACTTAAAACAGACAAAAAGAAACAACATTACAATACTAACCATGATGAGCATTAGGACGACAATTTTTTTATTCTTTTTGACAAACATACTTATTGAGTTATTTTATTAAAATATTCCCTATTCCACCCCAAGACGCTTCAAGTCCTCACCAAACTTCTCCATATCCGTAAACAAGAAAGCTTGAATTCCGTGTTTGTTTGCCACATCAACATTGTTTTGGATGTCATCGAAAAATGCAATTTCGCTTGGGTCGATATTTGGAAATTCTTTTTTCAAATTCTCAAGCACATGGATCCAAAAATCATCATGGCATTTTCTGAATCCAATAAAAGATGAAATGAAATGACCATCGAAGCTTTGATTGAACTTCATGTTCTCCAAAAGAAACTTGGCTCTGTTTTTTTCTTGGTCAGTTCCAAGGTAGCATTTGATATTTTGCTTTCGAAAATTTTGAATTAGCGAAATGAACTCTTTGTCTAGAAATCCAGCTTCAAACTCAAACTGTTGTTTGAAATAACTTTCAGCAGAACCTTCCCAATCAAGTTTCTTCAAAGATGGCACGATGGCTTCCATTGCATCGGCTTTTCCTTCAGAACATTTGCGCGCAATATCCTCCCTAAAAAAAGAATTTAGGCTTTCCGTTGCATTGGAACGCCCTTGGTTTTCCAATTCTTGACTGAAATAGTGCGGGATATGAATAAGCACCCCATCAACATCGAATAATATCACTTTTGGTTTTTTTAGACCCATGTAAAAATATTTAAGAATAGGGATGCGAAATGAGGTATAAAGGCAGGTACGCCCGGGCCCATCCCATATTTCTTCTTGTTCGCACATTGGAAAAGAAGTTTTAGGAGCGTTTTTTCTATACACTCATTTCGCAAAAGCTAGTCTCAATAAA
>JABGXP010000017.1 GCA_018675685.1 bacterium | reverse complement strand
CAATTCTGCCTAAGAACATAATTATTTTCTGGCTTTTTTTGACACCTAACCTTTTCCTAGTTTCTTCACGATTACCCCCTTGTAGTCGCTTACACTCAACTCCAGTAGGCAGTACCTCAATCTGTGTTGTGATTTCTCTTTTTTGCATATATTCCTTAATTGTTTGACTTGGAGAAATACAGATGTCACATTTGTTGGCAAAATTAGTCACTTTTTTTCTAACAATTCTTTTTAGTAATTTCTGAGGAATAATTGGTGGGACATAATGTGTGTATTCTTCGTATTTAGCATGGTGTGTAAAAACAAGAGGAATCTTGTTTTTCTTTGCAATTCGCATCGCGTCACAACCAATAGAAAAAGGATGTTGTGCGTGGATAATATCAAATCCAAGTTCTTCCACTTCTTTCTGTATTTTTGGAAATCGTGAAAATGCAATTGGATATTTAATTTTATAACCAAACATTACGGAAGGGTAAAGATGGATGTTTTGAATCTCGTATTTATATCCCCAAAAACGAGGGGTAAAGAGATGAACTTCATGTCCCAATTCTTCAAGACCAAGCCGAAAATTTTCAACAGAAACAGTCGAACCATAGGTAATTGGGAAATATGAATTTGCAAAAAAGGCTATTTTCATTGTTTTGCGTCTATTTGATCTTGTGCAGAAATTTGCTCTACAAAGTTTAATATCGTGTCAAAGTAGTCCTTCATTTCATCTTGAATAAAAACATGGTCTTCGTTTTGAAGTTTGATCCATTGCAACTTTTTCACCTTAGAGCTAACACTGTTATAGATCACCCAAGGTGAATATTTGGCAACTACATAATCTTTGCTAGTTTGCAGAATCAGCAACGGTGCAGTTACTCTCCGTAACGAAAAGGCGCAGTGTCTAGCCGAGCGTAAAACCTCTCTTACGCAAATTGTTGGATAGTATTGATATGACGTTGTGTTAAAGAAATCAAAATCCCTCTGGATACTTTTTGGATACTTTTTTTTGAAATATTTTTTAAAAAACGGTACAGAAAATGAACCTATCCAAGCACCAAGATGATTTTTAAAATGAATAGGCGTTCCCAAAAGAACAATTCCATCCACTGTCACTTCTTGACTAACAAGCAAGGATATATTTCCACCAAGTGAAATGCCTATCAAAACAACCTTTTTAATTCCTTTTTCTGACTTCACTTTCTTGATAGCTCTTTTAGTATCGTTAATCCAGTCGCTCTCTTTAGCTTCAACCAGATCATCAGGCGTTGTCCCGTGCCCACTTAAGAGAGGTGCATGTACTAGATAGCCCTTTTCATTAATAAAATTTGCCAATGCTTTGACTTGTCTGGGAAAGGCTGACCAACCATGCAAAATAACCACGGCCGTCTCTTTTGTTCCCGAGAGCAAAAACCCTTGATCTTTCCATCTCTCTATATCTTCCTTTGTAAAGCCAAATGGTATCATTGTTTTTTATGAAAAATTAACCTTTGTACTCCTCTTTTCCCAGCACATGTTTCCAAAAAACACGCTCTTTTCGAGGGAGTTTCTTTTTTCTCTCTTGCTCCTCTTTTTGTTTTTGCTCTGTTTGTTCAGTTTCCGCTTCAATCAAACCATCTTCTTCAATCAGACTGTCCTCGCTTTGTGTTTCTATGGACTCTTTCTTCAATTTTTCCTCTCTTTTTAATGCCTTTGCTTCTTCTTTTTCTTTTGATTTTTGTTTCGCTATGTCTTCTTTTTGTGATAATTCCCAAATTTTCATATTGCCAATAACTTTTTCTGAAACAATTTCAAATTCATCTTTGTGTTTTTTAGAAATATAACTTGCATTTTCTGTGTTTCCATGCCGAACAGAGGCGAAGGCACAAGACTGGTTTGTATCAGTAGAAAAAGAAATTCTTTTCACTTCGATCTCTGGATAATATAACCCAAAAATATAACCATAGGGTGAAAGATATGTTTGCTCTGAACGAAAACAAAGTTTTTTATTTTGTTTCTTAGAAACCTCAAGCATCTCTTGTGCGGCAATTCTTAACTGCTTAACGCCAATTAAATCTCCCTGTTTAAGCTCTAAATCCCTAATATAACTACCCTCCCCTTCTTTTTGTTTATCCAAAGAATAATACCAATAACCAACAGCATAACTATTAACAATAATTAAAAATGAGGCAATCCCTGCAACTAAGACTTTTGAGATTTTCTTATATTTAAATCCTTCAAACCATTGAAATAACAATGCTAGAAATACAAATGGTAAGAAGGCTATTAATAACCAAAATCTTGGCTTTGAAATATCCATTGCTAGTTTTGAATAAAGTACAACAAAAACTAAAAACCAGCTGGCTACAAGGGATATAAAAGCTTTTTTAGTATGCCATTTTTCCGTTTTCCAAACCCTTCTAAATCTCCAAAATGAGAAAATTATCATGAAAGCTAAAAACCAAATAAGTTCCTTGGAGCTTAAATTTCCATACGAAGTGAGTATCATTGAATAATATTTAGCATGCAATCTCAATGATTGATCGAGTTGAACTGCTATTGCTACATCATCTGAACCTTTCGTTGAGAGCGCATAAAGAAATTGGTGTGTATTATCAAATCCAGTAAAAACTTCGCTGATCGCTACTGGAATATAGAAAAAAGCAAGAATCCCCAATGCTAAAAACCAAAATTTCAATTTAATCTTTCTTGGCCAATTGAAAATCCAAAAAACAGCAATAACAACAGGCAGTGCTAAAAATGCCGTAAAATGCAATTGACTTGCGATTGCATAACCAAAGGCTGCTAATAATAACCATTTGCCTGCTTTTTTAGCATCTTTTTGAACAACACACTTGAAAGCGCCCAATAATGTTAATAGCGCCCAAAAAGGTATTGAGTTGGGATTCCAAGCAAAGCGTGCATATTGGGTTAAAATAAAAGAAGAAGAGAAAACACCAATAACTATGATAGAAACTTTCTTCGAAAAAAAGCTACGCAAAAAATAATAAAAAAGCGGGATTGTTAAAACAGAGAAAAGTAAATCTGGAAAAGCAAGCACATAGGGTTCCATGGAACCAAAGAACTTAGCTGATGCAAATTGAAAATAATAAAATATTGGTCCAAGCCGTAAAAATGAGCCTGCTGCTCGTGGACCCAATAATGGTAGCTCCTCTACCCCTCCATTGAAAGCTGTTTGGATCAATTTCGCATCTCTTGCTTGATCCATTCTGAAATAAACAGTTTCTTCGATGTTCCAGGAGCGAATACCGAGCGCTATAAGCATAAATCCGATTAGCAAGTAAAAGTGCCAATTCTTCTTCCAGTAATTTTTGATCTTCTTCATAAGCTAATTTCAATGCTTTTCTTGTGCTTAGGTGCTGTTTTTTTATTTTTTCACAAACAGTGTCTGTGTTGGGTAGGCAAATTCAATCTTTTCTTTTTCAAACTTTTCCAATATTGCAAAGTTGATCTTTTCCTGTGCATTCATATACTCAGAATACTCTGGGATTTGCATTGTAAAAACAACCTCAAAATCCAAACTGGAAGCCCCTAATGTTTTAAAATTAACTCTGTCTAGCTTTGCTTTTTCAACACTTTCTATAATATCAGTTATCATTTTGGGAATGGCTTTCAATTTTTCAATTGGTGTTTCATAGACAACTCCGAATGCAAAGGTCATTCTTCTTTTATCCATCCTGCGAAAATTTTCAACTGAACTATCGGTTAATTTCTTGTTTGAAACAACCAATTGTTGTCCTTGCAACGTTCTTACTCTTGTTGTTTTAATGCCAACTTTTTCAACAGTTCCTTTTTCTGTTGGACTTATTGAAATATAGTCACCGACCTTAAATGGTTTGTCTAGGAAGATTGAAAAAGAAGCAAATAGATCTCCTAGGACATTTTGTAGCGCCAAAGCAATTGCAATTCCACCAATGCCAAGACCTGCGATTAAGGATGTTACATCAATTCCAAAATTAGAAAAAATCATTAAAGCTCCCACAACCCAGAGAACAGCTTTTGCTATTTGACCGATTAACTTAACTACACCCTCTTTATCCTGGTCATCCTCTCCTCCTGAACTCATTAAAATTTTCTGGATACCATAGTCAATTACCCTCTGAAGAACTGTGATTGCTTGATAAACAACGGTAAATAAAAATAATCCAAAGATAATCTTCCCCACCAACCCATTGAGTTCAAGTAATTGCGTCGCTGCATAAAGCGCTACAAAAAAATAAAATGGCGGTTTTACGTTATTGACTAGGCCAATAAAGAAATCATCGATATCAGTTTCTGTTTTTTCAGACGCTTTTTTTAACTTAGAAATCACCATGGAGGAAAAAATCTTAAATACGATCACCAACCCAATAAAAGTTGCTATTGCCAACAACCACTGTTGTCCAGCATTACCTAATAGTTGATATTCCAAGAAACTTTGAATATTCATATCTTTTGTATACTTAAAAAATTAAAAAATACTTTTTTATTCTAGCATATATTAACATTCATCCACTATTTGTCTAGTTAAATGTTTTGATGTTGGCTTTTTTGATAATTTCATTGATAGTGTCTTCGTCCCCGCAAGAATACCTTTTATCTGAAGAATATGATCTTTTTTTTGACCCATAACAACCTCCGTTTTTCTTGGGTAAAACCGCAAGCATTGGCATTAAAAATCCATGTCCTTGCTTTGTAAAATATGTATGCAACTTTTCCAGTGTTTCAGCTCGCAATGTTTCATCCATTTGAGCAAAGGTGCTCATGTCATCATTCAACTTTCCACTCCAATCTAGATGAATAAAGACATTTTCAACAAGAGATGAATACCTCTTGTTCCAAAGAAGCGCCCAACACCAATCTCCTTCATTTTTCCACCAACGAGAGAAACATGGTCCATCCTCAAAACTTCCATCACTCCCTAAACCAACACCACCTTCGATATAATCAAATTTTTTCAAATAACTCTTTTTCACTATATCATTAGTTTGAGCACCTATCACAATCTCAATTCCTTTTACAGCGGCATATTTACGCATTTCTTTGATAACTTTGTCGACTTCTGGATCAGAAGTACTGTCTTGATAAAAAACCTGTCCAAACATAAAACTCTGCACTCCAATGTCAATTGCTTGTTCTGTTATAAATTTTAGATACTTTTTATATTCAGTTCTTCTCATTGATGGTCTGCAAGTGTGTTCGCCCCAATAGTTTTTTGTGGCCTTATTGCACATTGCTGAAAAATCAAACATTCTATCCTCATCTGGATAGTAATATTCCGCTTTCGTATCTATCGCTTCAGCTAGAAACATCCCGTAGATCATATCCTGCTTGATAATCTCTTCTTTGTTTTTTCTAATTTCAAGAAAATCGGGTGCTTCCAACCAAGTTTCTATTGCTCGGTGCAAATATTGACATTCAGACCTGTTGATCATTTTCAAGGCCTTTCCTGTGTTTTCATCATAACCATTTAATAGTCCGTCTGCTATACAACCTCTCTTTTTCATAACTTCCATCGAAGGAGGTTTGATCGGGATATCAATTCCAAGCTCCACAATTTCCTTTTTTTGTATCTGTTGTTTTTCAACGACACTTGTTGTGACTTCTTTCACTGGTTGAACCTCTGTTTTGCTATTCTTAGTTTCACTATAAAAGTTTACACCAAAAAATACTATAACGAAGGTTATTAGTGTGCTTAATATAACTTTTACTGCAACTTTTCTTTGCATTTTTTCTACTTACTGTATCACCCCCATTTTAGTATATTTAAGGGTTTGTTGCAATGTCTTTGTTTTTGTCTTTTTGAAAATAAAAACTCTTGCGTTGGGCAAGAGAAATTCTTCTGTTATGAGCGGGTAACGGGAATCGAACCCGTATCACTAGATTGGCAACCTAGAGTAATAACCATTATACTATACCCGCTAAAAAGAATCGGACTTAAAACACAAAAGTTTTAAACCCGGACTCTTCATTGCAATTGCATATCATTTCAAGTTCTAGTAGTGCCGAGGGGCAGGATTGAACTGCCGACACAAGGATTTTCAGTCCTTTGCTCTACCACTGAGCTACCTCGGCTCCTTAACACACAGAAATACTTTAACATCAAAAATAGGAAAAATCAATAGCTAAAAAATGACCCTTTCCCTTACCTTAATCTCTTTTAGCCCTGTTGTTTTTAGTAATAATTCCATCCCCTTAGCTTTTTTTGAAAAATAAAGCTTCCAAAAAGGTTTCTTGTATGTGCTCAACAAATTTTCTTTTGTCAAAATGATTCCAACTTGCCTTGCAACTGCAAGTGAAGGGTCAATGAAATTCATCTCTGGAGCAATCTCTTTCATCACATCTTTTAGAAATGGGTAGTGGGTACATCCTAAGACAACCTGATCAACGCCTTTTCTTTTAAAGTTTTTTAAATTACTCAACACAACCCCTCTTGCTTCCTTGTTCTTAATCCTACCCTCCTCCACTAACTCAACCAACCCTTTGCCAATTTCGATTTCAACATCAATTCTGGGAGAAACCTTATTTTTTGTTTGTTTAAAAAGATTGCTCTGGGCTGTTGTTTTAGTTGCCAAAACACCTATTTTTCCTTTCCTAGTCTCTTTAGCAGCCACTAGGGTTGCAGGTTCCACTCCTACGAAAGGAACCTCGTATAACCCTCTCAATTCATCGATAAATACCGAGGTAATTGAATTGCAGGCGATGAGAATAAGCTTGCAGTCTTTCTTGATTAAAAATTCAATCACTTTTGTGGTAATTTTCTTAATCTCCGTTAGTGATTTCTCCCCATACGGACAATTCTTACTATCAGCAAAGTAAATAATCGACTCATTTGGTAAAATCTCTACAATCTCTTTTAAGATAGAGAGTCCACCCAGTCCGGAATCTAAGATGCCTATCGGTTTATTTTTTGAATGCATTTTTTAAAAATCAAGCTTATTGTAGCCCACTCGAATTAAGTCATTCTCTATATCTTGGTAATTTCTACCACAAAGCATTCCCCCTGCAAGAAACTTTTCTTGTGTAACATCGACCAAGCAAAACTCTGGAATTTGAAAAGAATCCTTATCAATTTCCTTTTCAAACTCAACATCCACTACAACTAAACCCTCTAATCCTTCCTTGAAAACATCGAATTCTGCAATCACTCCCTCGAAAGGATAGCGATACCTTTCTTTAACAACTCTTTTTCCCGGAACTTTCTGCAGTCCTTCAAATTCTTCCTTGCTTAAGACGATTGTTTGCTCTAGCTGTTTTGATGCATCTCCTTCTTTAATTGGCTCCTTTTTAGTTATTTCATATTTAGTACCGTTCTTGCGTAACCTCAATACTGGGTGCTCGCTTTCTTTTGGTAAATACACATCGATAATCTCCCTGTGCTCACAATTCTCTAAATCTTTTGGCAATTTTTTGGCTAAATAGGTTTTTTCAAGTTCGATCATCTTTTTAATTTAAATATTTTATCTACCCACTACGGAATGGTTCATGATCTCCACCACGAAATTAACAAAAATATCTGGCGCATCAAACCATAGCATTCGGTCGTTCCACTCACCTAATTCTAATTTGACTTTATTTAGCTTAGCCCATTTTTTTATCTTTTCAAGCTCTTCTTGAGGTTTTTTGCTTATAAAAGCTATATGTGTTTCAAGTTTCTTTTTTGTCTCCAAGCTACTTTCCTCAACTTCGATTAGTTGAATTTCTATTTTTTTGTCAACAAATTCCACTAAAGCCCAACGAGCATCACCCTCTCGATATGATAAAATCATACCCATTTTTTCAAAAATTTCAACCGCCTTTTCAAGCGTGTTTGGTCTTATTTTAAAAGCAAAGTGGTGTAATTCTAATTTCTCTGGCATGTGTCTTTTCTATTATTAGCAACTATCCTTGTTTTTCGTCAGAAAAAAACTAGATCTTATTCCAGATTCTAAAAAATCTGTGGAAAAGAGAAGTTTAAGACCTTGAAACCTGCAAAGATTTTTTTAATTATCATCCCCTTCTAAAGCGCCTTCTTTCTCGCAAACATAAAAAACTGGTGATTTGCAAGAGTTAAATGTTTTTGTTAATGCTCCTCTACGCTCTTTGAGATCTTTCAAAGAAAGTTTTCCCATTTTCTGATACTCCTTAACTTTAAAGCCTGCTTTTTTAAGAGCTTTTTTAATTTCCCACTTCCCTGCAATGTGCACAAAATGTTTCTGTTTCAATTTCTCCCCTACTTTATTTTTACTCAAAAAAACATCTCCAAAGTCAACTTCCTTTATGTTTAATCCAATTAAATGCAGGAAATAATATTCAAAAAATTTCGCTGCCCAAAAAAATAAAAACGGGCTAAAATAATATCTTTGGTGAACACAAAAAATAAACTTTCCGCCAGGTTTTAAGACTCTGGCAACCTCTTTTAACGCTCGTTGTCTTTCTCCTTTTCCTGGGATTTGCCCCCAACCATTATTAGCGAAGATGGCACAGTCAAAAAAATCATCCTTAAAGGAAATTTTTGTAGCTCTCGCGATACGATATCCTAGGTTCAAATTGGTTGAAAGTGCAATTTTCCTAGCAATGTCAATCATTTCAGCTGAGGAGTCGATTCCTATAACTTCATTTCCTAATTTACAAAGGGGAACTGTAACTCTCCCAGGCCCACAACCAATATCAATAATTTTTGAGCCTACCTCAAAATGCTTGCTGATTAACTTTTCTTCACTATCCCAAAATCCTTCTAGCATAAAATCTGCGAACTTCTCTTTGTTGACCAATGATCCAAGCTCTTTTATGCTTTCTTTTTTTATTTGTTCAATGTTTTCCATGTTGAACCTCTTAAAAATTTTGTACTACTATTTAGAAAAAGTTGATTTCATTATAGCATACACTTGTAATCTTTTATTAAAACACTTTCTTTGCAAAAACTCTCATTAGCTCCCCTCTTTTTCAATAAACTGTTTAAATTTCTAATTTTCTGCGGAGAAAGAGGGATTCGAACCCTCGGAACCTGTGAAGGCTCAACGCTTTTCGAGAGCGTCCCATTCAACCACTCTGGCATTTCTCCTTCTACTATCTTGTCAGTCCTATCTATTAAAAATATCGCTTATCTTTAAGTTTATCTGGTAAATATTGTTGCTCAGAACTATCTTCTTTTGGAGTGTATTTATAACCTTTTCCGTATCCTAAATTTTTCATAAGCCCTGTCGGAGCATTCCTGATTTGCAACGGAACATCCAGGTTTCCATGTCTTTCAATGTCTTTTTTAGCTTCTTTATAGGCATCATACGCTAAAATACTCTTCTTGGTTTTGGCGAGATAAATCACACACTGAGAAAGGTGAACATTGCATTCTGGATAGCCAATTTTCTTGCAAGCATCAAACACAGCATTTGACAGAATCAACGCATGATTATCGGCCAATCCAACGTCTTCTGCGGCAAAGCGTACTAATCTTCTTGCGATATAAACTGGATCCTCTCCTCCTTCTAACATTCTTGCCAACCAATAGACACTGGCATGCGCATCCCCTCCACGCAAGGATTTGTGCAAAGCTGAGATTATATTGTAATGTTCCTCTCCATTCTTATCATATAAAATATGTGTTTTTTGTAAAACCTCTTTAACATCAGTTTTTGTAATCTCTTTTTTTGTTTTTCTTGAACTTTCAATACAAGCTTCTAGCGTATTTAAAGCCATTCTAGCATCACCGTTAGAAAGATCTGCAATGGCAGCAGTTGCTTCTTTTTTGATTTGTACTTTTTCTCCAGTTTTTTCAAGTTTAATCAGTGTTTTTCTGAGAATTCCAGCAATCTCAATATTAGAAAGTTTTTTCAAAACAAAGACCCTTGCACGTGAAACAAGAGCTGAGTTAACCTCAAAACTGGGATTTTCAGTGGTTGCTCCAATAAGCGTTATTACTCCCCTCTCGACTGAAGGTAAAAGTGCATCCTGTTGCGCTTTATTCCAACGATGGATCTCATCGATAAAAAGAATTGTTTTCTTATTTTCTTGCTGGCTTCTTGTTTTTGCTTTTGATACCACTTCCATTAAATCCTTTTTACCGCTTGCAACAGCACTTAGCTGTACAAAGTCTGCCTTAGTTTTATGAGCAATAATATGAGCTAATGTAGTTTTTCCACTCCCTGGTGGTCCCCACAAAATCATAGAAGGAACTGAATCATTCATAATCGCTCTTTTCAAAAAAGTGTTTCTGCCTATTATTTTTTCTTGACCAAAAAAGTCCCCTAATATTCTTGGTCTAAGTCTATCAGCAAGTGGTTGCTTATTTGTAAATTTTTTAATTGATTTATTCATTTTTCCTTTCTGCTCCTCGTTCCTTATCTCTCTTTAAGCTCTAAAAAACTTTATTTTTAGGAAAATTTGAAAGTTTTCCACAGTTTTTTTTATTTTTTCCACCTTTTGTTCACAAGTCCCTTATTTAAGTCTTTTTTGCCCTGTGGATAAGTTGTGTATATATGCGAAAAATAAGCATTTTTACTTGTTTTTTGAAACTTTTACGCCTTTTTTTCGGTTACTTCGAAATAGATCATATTGAAGGTTAACGATGCAACAGCCGCCAGAATAAAGACCCACTTCAATGTTAATGAAAATACACAAACAAGTACAATAATGGATACATGCATTAGGATTCTTCCCATGGAAACAGCCATTTCGTGTAATACCGTGAATTCATCAACATAATGCCCTTGATCTGCAGCAATTTCGTATGTTACTGCATCAAAAGGAATTCTGAGGAAAATTTTGGAAAATTTGTGGAACATATCAGCTATGAAAATGTGGAAAAATGTTAGAATAAAGATTTTTCCAATCCAGATTATGGCATATAGAACCGTGCCTATTTTCAACATAGCTTTTTTAGGCCTCTTATCGGCATATTTCCCCATAAAAAGCTGCATAGTCATTGTAATAAGTACCACCGCTGAAGAAATTGACCCCACTTTCATGTAATCACCTTTAAGCACCAGAAAGATAAAGATCGGCCAAATAATCATTCCCACCACAGCTTCTGCACCATCTGCAACAAAAGCAAGTGTTGTTCCTATGTGTTTTTTCTTAAACAACTTCTTCCATGTTTGAAAATAACCCCAGGCGAACCTTTCCTTTGTTCTAGGGATTGTGGCATATGGTATCAAAGAGGCAATATAAATAACCACTCCCGCAACAAAAAGTGTATCATAGCCAAATTTTGTTATAATGAAACCTGCAGCGACTGGCGCAATAACCCCAGTTAAACTAAAAATTGACTGCATGAGCCCTACTGTTTTACCTCTATTACGTTTTCCGGAAAACTTTGCAAAGTCCACATGATATGGAACCCAGTATAGAATTCTCCAAATCGTGATAATAATAACCAAAAAAGGAACTACTACATGTACCGTGTCTGGAGTTAGCAATCTTAGCCCGAGATAATATGAAGCCCCACAAACCGTACTTAGTTGCAATGAATGCCTAAAGCCAAATTTATTCAAAAATCGTGCACCAATAGGCAAAAAGATTAAATATAGTGCTTGGCTAGCTAAATAGTACAAGACTACTAAGGTTATATTTCTATCGAAAAGTTCATCATAGAGAAAAATAGGCAAAAAGACACCAAAAAAACCAGCAGCAATATTAGTAATAACTCTGCTAGTTAATAATGAAACAAGCCCATGTGAAAGCTTTCCATCGAAGTATTTAGCCTTTCTAAATGACAATTTCATTGTTTTTAGTTTTATTTTTACCTTATGTGGGACCAGGAGGATTTGAACCTCCGACCAATCGGTTATGAGCCGACTGCTCTAACCACTGAGCTATGGTCCCTT
>JABGXP010000016.1 GCA_018675685.1 bacterium | reverse complement strand
ATTGGAGCGGGTGAGCGGAATCGAACCGCCATCCTCAGCTTGGAAGGCTGATATAATAAACCATTATACGACACCCGCTTTTTAGATATTTTCTGTCCAAGTAATATATAGAATAGCCTAGAAATGTCAGAAAGTCAAACAGCTTTGCTAACAAAAAAACAACCTTAATGCAAGGTTGTTTTTAAATATATTTAAAGCCTAATTGAAGTTAAAATCCTTCATAATCTCGCATCACAAGTTGCGCTTCTACCTGCTTCATTGTTTCAATTACAACTGAAACAACAATCAAAACTCCCGTTCCTCCCACAGTCAATGTCTTCATCCCTGTAATACCTTGAACAATAAAAGGAAGTACTGCTACTGAACCTAGAAATAAAGCTCCTGAGGTTGTGATTCTATTCACGATATAGTTGAGATATTCCATCGTTGGAACACCTGGTCTAATTCCTGGGATAAAACTCCCCTGCCTCTGAAGACTTTCTGCAATATTCTTTGGATCAAATGTTACCGATGTATAGAAAAATGTAAACGCAACAACCAAAATGAAATAGGAAACACTATAAAAGACTTGGTTTGCAAATAAATCAGCCATCCAACCGGCTGCGGCTTTCACTGATTCTTGATCAACTTGCAAAAGCAGATTTGAAATCATTCCCGGAAAGATCATAATGGACATTGCGAAGATAATCGGAATTACACCAGCTTGATTAACTCTCAGTGGAAGATTGCTTTTCGTTGCACCGCTTGAAGTTCCAGCTCTTGTTCTTCTCGCAAAAGAAACTGGGATGTCTCTTTGCCCCTCATTAACAACAACAATTCCTGCAACTGTCACAATCGAAAGCACAAGAAAAGAAAAATATGTCAAAACCATCGAAGAATCCCAGGTTGCCAATAGTTGCTGGATTGACCCAGGAAGAGCAGAAACGATTCCTGCAAAAATCAAAAGTGAAACACCGTTTCCAAGACCTTTTTCTGTGATCAATTCTCCAAGCCACATCAAGAAAATCGTTCCAGCTGTTGCTGTTGTGATGATTGTGATATAGTCCATTGGAAGTAGATTTCCGATAAGTCCCTGTGAACGAAAAAGTGAAATCATTGCAAATACTTGCAAAATTGCAAAAGGAACGGTGAGATATCTAGTCCAAGAATTGTATTTTTGTCTTCCTGCCTCGCCCTCTTCTTTTTGCAATTGCTCTAGTTTTGGAAAAATCATTGTCATTACCTGCATCACAATTGACGCAGTAATATATGGTCCGACACCTAGCATTACAATCGAAATATTCTTTAGTCCTCCCCCTGAAAACATATCCAGCATACCAAAAAGTTGATTTCCTTCGAAAAAAGCTTTCAGCTGACTAGTGTCAACGCCTGGAATTGGCACATTAGCTGCAAGCCTATAAATAACAAGGATTGTTAAAATAAAAAATATTTTATTCCGCAATTCCTTTATCTTGAATATTTGTGTAACTTTTTCCAACATTTGTTTTTTCTAGTGTTATAATGAAATACCTAGATACCTTCAATCGCAAACTGAATACTATGCTACACTTCCTCCAGCTTTTTCAATTTTTGTTTTTGCAACAACAGAAAAAGCGATGTCTTTGAAAGAAATTTTCTTTGAGATCTCACCAACGGAAAGTATTTTTACAGGAAGGTGCAATTTACTAATCAAGCCCTTTTCTTTTAAGGTTTCTGGTGTTACTTCATCGCCATCACTGAAAACTCTTTCCACGTCTTTAATGTTAACGACCTGAGCTTTTGGATTCAAAGACTTGAAACCTCTAAGTTTCTTAGTTTGTCCAACAATAGCAGAGCTTCCTCCGGTAAATGTTGCGGCCTGAGAATGTCCACTTCTGGATTTTTGTCCGTTCATTCCTGCGCCACTATATGTTCCTTTTTTTCCACCACGTCCGACTCTTTTCTTCGAGTCTTTCTTTGCGGCTTTTAAATCATTAATTTGCATATCTAAATAGATTTAATCTTGCTTATTTATCAGTCTTCTTACCTTTAACTGTTTTCTTTTCAGCCTTAGGTGCTGTTTTTGTAGTTTTCTCAGCAACCTTTTTCTCCTGAGTTTTTTGAGAAACTTCTTTTTTGTCGTCTTTTTTAACCTCGGAAGTAACTTTTGCTGTCTCAAAAGTAGGTTTCCCCTCTTTCTTTTTTGAAATTTCCTTTTTCTCTGGACCCTTTCCAACTAATTGTGCTCCTAATTCTTCAAGTGCGGCCATTGTTGCTCTAGCAACATTGATTTTATTTGAAGATCCTAATGATTTTGCCACGATGTCCTTAACTCCAGCCAGTTCGAAAACTGATCTCATTGCTCCGCCAGCAACGATTCCTCGTCCTTCTTTCGCTGGACGCATGATAATTCTTGCTGCACCAAATTTCTTTTTGATGTCAAAAGCGATGGTTGTGTTTGTTCTCTTCACTATAATCATGTTTTTCTTTGCAGCTGCAAAAGCTTTTCCAATCGCAATAGAAACGTCAGCTCCTTTGGATACTCCAAAACCAACTTTTCCCTTCCTATCTCCAATAACAACAGAAGCTCTGAATGAAAATCTTCTTCCACCCTTAACCACACGTGTTACACGAGCAAGGTCGAGTAGCTTTTGTTCAAACTCTGGTTTTTCTCGCTTCTGAAACCTTCGTTTCTTATTATTGCGAGAAAACCGCTTTTTTCCTTTATCTTGTTGTGTTGTTTCCATATCACAAAAAATCAATAACAATTAATAACTTTAAAATTTCAATCCACCTTCACGAGCTCCTTCGGCAAATGCCTTAATTTTCCCGTGATATAGATATCCGCTTCTATCGAAAACGACTGATTCGATTTTCGCTTTTTTTGCCTTATTTGCAACTAAACCTCCGAGTTCAGTAGCAGTTTCAGCATCAAATTTTTTCTTCTTCAATTCTCGTGAGTCAGCAGCAACCAAAGTTTTTCCTGTCTCATCGTCAATAATCTGAGCACTTAACATGATAAGGCTTCTAAAGACACAAAGTCTTGGTCTTGTTGCTGTTCCAGAAATTTTTGCGCGAATCCTGCGCTTTCTGTGAACACGTATTTGATTTCTACTCTTTTTCATAAAATATTTAGCTTATAGCTTGATTTATTCAGCACCAACGGCGCGTTTTCCTTCTTTCTTAATGAATCTCTCGCCGACATATCTAAGTCCTTTTCCCTTGTATGGTTCAATTTTTCTAAAAGCTCTTATTTCAGCTGCAAATTGACCGACTCTCTGCTTATCAATTCCTTCAATATTCATTACATTTCCATCAATTGCAATAGTAAGATCTTCGGGAACTTGAACCTCGATAGGATGTGAAAATCCTAGGTTTAAAACCAACTTCTTTCCCTGTAAGGTCATTTTATACCCAACTCCATGAAGCTCTAGTCCTTTTTTAAATCCCTCGGAAACACCTGTTATCAAGTTCTTGATACTAGCCCTAGTTGTTCCCCAAAGTGCAGGAGCAGCCTTAGTTTTCCCAGTTTTTTTAACAGTAATTTCCTTCTCATCTACTTCAACCTCGACTTCATAGCTTGTCTCAAAAGACAACTCCCCTTTTGAACCTTTAACTTTTACAGTTTTGTCCTCAAGAGTAACTGTTACGCCACTAGGTATAGAAATAGGTTTTTTTCCAATTCTTGACATCCTCTTTAACTATTTAACATTTTATACAAAATTCTACCAACTTGAGCGTCTAACACCAGGGATATCACCCTTAGCTGCAAGTTCTCGAAAACAAATTCGACAGAGACCAAACTGTCTCATAAAACCGTGCTTTCTTCCACATTTCCAACACCTATTTACAATACGTGAAGAAAATTTTGGCTTTTTTAGCGCTCTCGCTATAACTGATTTTTTCGCCATAATTTCGTTATATTTAATCTATCAATTTATAAAAATTACCAAACCTTACAGATCACTTCGCCTCCAAGGTTGTCCTTTCGTGCCTGTTTGTCTGTCATAATCCCTTTTGATGTAGAAATAAATGCAACACCAAAATTGTTCTTTACTCGTGGAAGGTCTTTGCTCCCAGCATAGATTCTCTGTCCCTGCTTACTAACCCGACTAATCCCTTTAATAGCAGGAGTTGTTCCAAAGTATTTCAATTTCAATCGAAGATAGTTCTTGTCCCCTTCAGAAAAAATTGAAACTTCTTCAATATATTCATTGCTATATAATGCCCTTGCTAATGCAAGTTTAAACTTTGAAGCAGGCATTGACGCATCAGCATTTCCAGCCATTTGCGCATTCCTAATTCTGGTAAGCATATCTGAAACTTGATCAAAACTCATATGATATATTTACTAATATTTATCTTAACTATCCTATTTTTCCTGAATTGGAAAACCTAGTAATTTAAACAATTTGATTCCTTCATCTCGACCATTCGCTGATGAAGTAACATTTACCTGTAACCCGAAAGTTGTAGAAATTTCATCAGTTGAAATTTCAGGAAAAGTTAATTGTTCTTTGAATCCAAAATTCAAATTTCCCTGCTCATCAAAATTCTTCCTTTCAATCCCTTGGAAATCCTTGATTCGTGGAATTGCTGCGCCAACAAGCTTACCTAGAAAATCCCACATTCTTCTTCCTCTCAATGTAACAGAAGCTCCAATTTCTTGTCCTTCTCTAATTTTAAAACCAGCAATAGCCTTTCGAGCCTTGTTTAGAACTGGCTTTTGTCCAGTAATTATCCTGAGATCTCTAATTACGTCTTCCTTAAAACTTGCGTTGTTAGCTGCCCTTGAAAGTCCAACATTAATTGTAACTTTCGTAATCTTTGGCACAGCCATCACATTCTTGCACCCGAGCTCCTTTAAAAGCTTTGGCACAACTTCGCTAGTATATTTTTCTTGTAATACATTCTTCTTCATATATCTTCAAAAACTGATGAGTTAGTATATTTAAATCTTTTACTAAATTTCGGCTTCACATTTTTTACAAATTCGAACCATTTTCTCTCCGACTTTTTTCTTTCCTGTCCTCGCCGGTTTTCCGCACTTTGAACAAACCAGTTGCACATTTGAAACATCTAATGGCATTTCAACTGCAATTCTTTCTCCTGGTGTTGCTCCTTTAGCTTTATTGTGCTTTTTCACAATATTAATCTTTTCAACAACAATCTTTCCTTTAGCAGGAAGTGCTTTTGTAACTTTTCCAGTTTTTTCACGGTCTTTCCCGCTTAAAACTTTGACTTTATCGCCTTTTTTAATATTCATTACTTTAAAAAAATCTTATCTCTTAATTAATAAACTTCCTCTGCTAAAGAAACTATCTTCATAAATCCTCGCTCTCGAACCTCTCTTGCAATTGGTCCAAAAACTCTTGTTCCCTTTGGTTCTGTTCCATCAAGAATTACAGCTGCATTCTCGTCAAATTTGATAGTTGAACCATCTTTCCGTTTAATTGACTTCTTTTGTCTAACAATAACAGCTTTTACAACCTCTTTTTTCTTTACTGATCCTCTAGGTTCTGATTCCTTTACAGAAGCTACAACAATATCTCCAACATAGGCATATCTTCTTCTGGATCCACCAAGAACCTTGAAACATTCAATTATCTTTGCTCCTGAATTATCTGCAACTTTCAATTTTGACTCTGCTTGTATCATTGTCTATATAATAACTTGATTAAACTCTCTTTTAATGGAAAGAATCTACTTAACTTCAACTTTTCCAGTAACTGTCCATTTCTTACTCTTGCTAATTGGGTGACATTCTTTAAAGTAAACAACATCTCCAACAACATATTCACTCTTTTCGTCATGAACACTGTATTTCTTTGAAGATTTATATTTCTTCACATACTTCTTGTGTGTTTTTAACGTAACAACTTCAACAACAATTGTTTTATCACCAGCAACGCTAGTAACGGTTCCTTTTTGCTGCTTCACTGCCTCTTTCTCTTTATTCTTATTCATAAAATTATCTTTGCTCTAAACTATTTATTATGAAGAATTGTCAGAATCCTTGCAATGTCTTTTTTTGTCTTCTTAACATCACTAGAATCTCGAAGCTGTCTTGAAGTTAGGTCAAAACGAGCTTGCATTAGCTTTGCTCGAGAGTCTTTCAAGATTGTTTCGAGTTCTTCTTTACTTTTTTCTCTAATTTCCTTTGCTTTCATACTATTTATGGAAAAGTTATCAATTATCTATTTACTGGTGATGAATTTAGTTCTCACGCTAAGCTTATCTGAACCGAGCCTTAAGGCTCTTCTTGCTACCACTTCTTCAACTCCATCCATTTCAAACAAAACTCTTCCTGGCTTTACTTTAGCAACAAAATAGTCAGGGGTACCTTTACCTTTACCCATAGGAACTTCAGCTCCTTTTTTCGTCATTGAGTGGTCTGGGAAAATTCTAATCCAAATTTTTCCACCTCTCTGAACATATCTAGTAATAGCTCGACGTGCAGCTTCAATCTCTCGTGAGTTAATTGCTCCATAATCAAGTGTCTGAATTCCATATTTTCCAAATGAAACTTCAGCCCCTTTTCTGGCCTCTCCTTTGAGTTTTCCACCTCTGTGAACTTTTCTATGTTTTACTTTCTTAGGCATTAACATCTGTCCGTTGTAAAATCATTATAAATTAAATTGAAAATCAAACTTCTATCTATCTTCTTGCTTGCTCTGGCTGTCTTTCCCTTCTTTGCCCTGGTCTTTGTCTTCTTCTTTCTTGGTCTTGCTCTAACTGTTCTTTTTTATTCAACCAAATCTTCACTCCGATTGCTCCATAAGTAGTTCTGGCAGTCGCTTTAGCATAGTCAATGTTTGCTCTTAGTGTGTGAAGTGGGATATTTCCCTTAGACAACCACTCAACTCTAGACATTTCAGCTCCTCCCAATCTTCCAGAAAGTTGAATCTTGACTCCAAAAACATTTCGATTTTGCATCACCTTATCAAGCATCATCTTCATTATTCTTCTGAAGGCTATTCTTTTTTCAATTTGGAATGCAGCATCGTTTGCTAAAAGCTGTGCGTCTTCTTCAATTGATCGAACTTCAATGATATCAATCTGAACTTGCAATTTTTCTTTGAAAAGAAATTTTCGCTCAAGAGCCTGTCTTAGTTCTTCAAGTCCTTTTCCTCCTCGCCCGATAATAACACCAGGTCTGTTTGTTCTGATAATCATTCGTAGCTTTGCAACACTTCTTTCGATGTCAACACTTGAAATTGCTGCATGCTTGAAGTTCTCCAAAACATACGCTCTAATCAACGAATCTTTTTCAAGATTCACTCTATAGTTCTTTTTGTTGTACCAACGAGAGCTCCAAGTCTTGTTTATTCCGATTCGAAATCCCCGTGGATCTACTTTCTGTCCCATATTTGAAAAAATTAGAAATTACGATTTATCTTATTTATCTTCCTTCTTTTTTGTCTCAACTTCCTTTGAAGCTTTCTTGACATCAGAAGAGTCTTTTTTATCCTCAACTAGCTTTTTCTTTTCTATAGCTGGTTTTTTCGCTTCTTTCGTTTCCTTCTCCTTATCTATTGAAGGATCTTCCTGCTCTGCCCCTTCTTCTGCATCTTGATTCTTATCTTCCAATGTAATAATGATATCACATGTTCGCTTTAAAATCCTTGCTGCTCGTCCATATGCTCGAGGTCTCCAACGTTTCATTGTCTTCCCTTCCTCAGCAAGAATGTTTTCCACAAATAAATCCTCTTTCTTTAATTTGAAATTATTAATAGCATTTGCAACTGCACTTTCGAGAAGTTTTTTAATATCCAATGCGTCACCTCTTTTTGAGTACTCTAGTTGCAAAAGCGCATCCATAGCGTTCAATCCCTTGATGACAGGGAAAATTTCCCGCACCTTTTGAGCTGATCGTCTATATCTATTGAGTCGTGCCTGAACTTTCATCGCTTATATTAAATTAATCGTATTACTTTACTTATTTCTTAGCTGCTTTTGCAGCATCAATTTCTTTCATCTTTCGACCTTGGTCAAGATCTTTCTGAATCTTTCCACCATGTCGAGTAAATGTTCTGGTTGGAGAGAACTCTCCTAGTTTATGCCCAACCATATCTTCGACAACTCGAACTGGTGTGTGTATTCTTCCATTGTGAACTCCGAATGTATATCCTACCATTTCAGGGACAATCGTTGCTGATCGTGACCAAGTTTTGATAACCACTTTTCCTCCTGGTTTCATATCCTTAATCTTTTTTAGCAATTTTTCGTCCACAACTGGTCCTTTTTTCAGTGAGCGAGCCATAATTTATTGTAACTAATTCTTATAATCGTACTTATCTTTTTCTTCTTTTAACGATAAACTTGTTAGAAGCCTTATTCTTTTTCCTGGTCTTCTTTCCAAGAGCATGTTTTCCCCACGGTGATTTTGGATATTTCATACCAACACCTTGTCGTCCTTCTCCACCTCCATGTGGATGATCAACTGGATTCATCGCAGAACCTCGAACCTTTGGTCTTTTCCCCATATGTCGAGATTTTCCAGCTTTTCCAATTTTTACACTTGCATGTTCAAAATTTGAAATTCTTCCCAAGGTTGCGTAGCAATCTTCTTTTACTAGTCTAATTTCGCCAGAAGGCAATTTTAATGTTGCCATTCCTGCATCAATCGCTTGCAAAACAACTTGTGCACCAGCGCTTCTTGCCATCTGAGCTCCTTTTCCTGCTACCATCTCAACATTACAAACTGCTGTTCCACTTGGGATGTTTTTAAGCATCATACGATTCCCTTCTCGAACTGGAGTTACTTCATCCATTAGGATCTCATCTCCGGCCTTCATATTCTGAGTTGCGATAATATATCTCTTTTCTCCATCAGCATAACAAATGAGGGCAATTCCGGCTGTTCTATTGGGATCCTTCTCAATCGCTGTAATCTTTCCAGGGATTCCTGCTTTTGTTACCTTGAAATCAATCATTCTGTAGATCCTTCTTGCTCCTCCTCCTCTATTTCGAATAGAGATTTTTCCATGTGATCGTCCAGCGTGCTTGTTTATTGACTTTGTTAGAGCCTTTTCTGGTTTCTTGTCTGTCAAATTGTCAGGTTTTAAAACTGACATATTTCGTCGACCAGCTGTATTTTTCTTGTAAACTTTGACTGCCATAATCCTATTTTAATTCAATCTAAATTATTGATAACTCTACTTAGCTTCCTTAAACAATTCAATGCTCTGCCCTTTCTTAATGGAAACAATTGCTTTCTTGAAAGCCTTTGTTTGTCCGGTGTGTCCTCGGAACTTCTTGTTTTGCTTTGAATAGTTCATTATATTAACTTTCTCAACATCTACTCCGTATAAAGCTATGATTGCTTTTGAAACTTCATTCTTGTTAGCACTTGAACTTACTTCGAATACATATTTTCCTTCGGCTTGTTTGTTCATTGTGTCTTCAGAAATCCTTGGTCTTCTCAAAATTCGATTGACCAAATCTGCTTGAACGGCTGTAAGCTTTCGCTCTGGCTTAGACTTCTTATCCTTCTTCTTACTCTTCTTGTCTTTAGACAAAGCTTCTTTTTCAACCTTAGTCGGAACCTGGTTAGCAGCTTGCTTTTTAGCTATTGCTTCTTTGCCCTCTTCTTTTTTATTCCAAAATGCTGACATAGTTGTTAATTACCTTTCTTGATTAAATAATCTATCTAAACTTATTTTTCCGACTTCTTAGTTACGGTCTGCTTTACTTCCTTTTTTTCGACTTTCTTTATGGTCTCCTTCTTTGCAGTCTCCTTTATTTGCTCTTGTTCATTGCTTTCTCCTAAACATCTTGATGTTAAAACTTCAATTCCTTTTTTACTAATAACAAGGAATTTATTATTCAAAATATTTACAACATTCAAATTTGAAACTAGTGTATTGGTGATTGTCCCAAGGTTTCGACTAGCAAGAGTTGCATCTTTTTCTTCTTGTACAAAAGATACCACGGCTTTCTTGTCAATTCCGAGAGCGCTCATCGCCTGGACGAATAGTTTTGTCTTATTATCTTTAAATTTCAATTCATCAACAATAATGATTTCTCCATCAGCAATTTTTCCTGAAAGTGCCATTGCAAATGCTTGCTTTGCAACTTTCTTATTAATCTTCTGTTTATAGTTCTTTTCGTTTGATGGGCCAAACACCACACCACCTTTTCTCCAAATTGAATTTCTAACAGATCCTGTTCTTGCTCGTCCTGTTCCTTTTTGCTTCCAAGGTTTTCTTGTTGAACCAGCTCTTCCAGAAATTGTTTTCGTGTGAGCTGTTGATTGTCTCTTGTTCGCATTTTGCGCAACATATACACCGTGAAGAAGTTCTTCATTTACCTTTACACCAAAAACATCTTGATTTAGTGTAATTTCTCCAACGTTCTTACCTTGTAAATTTTTTATCTCTGCTTTCATCTTAGAAAAAAATCTTAATTTACTTAATTACTATCTCAACAATACCTCCGTTGTTTCCAGGAACTGAACCTTTCACAGCAATGATATTTTTCTCCATATCAACCAAAGAAACTTTCATTCCTTTAGCTGTAACTCTTGCAGAACCTGAACGTCCTGCCATTTTCTTTCCTTTAAACACTCTTTCTGGGAAAGCACTTCCGATTGATCCAGGAGCTCTTTCATCGTGTCTGTGCCCATGAGATGCCGGAGAACCAGCAAAATTCCATTTCTTAACTACACCTTCTTGTCCTTTACCTTTTGAAATTCCTTGTACTTGAACTTTCTGATCAACTTCAAATTGACTAGCATCAAGCTCTTGTCCAACAGTATAGTCAGCACTTGAAACAAGTCTGAACTCTCTCTTAGTTGCGTATGTATCTTTCTTCATCTTGTCTGTCTTCTTTTGGTCAAATAAACCAACTTGTACAGCGCTATATCCATCCTTATCTTCTGTCCTTACTAATGTAATGACATTTTTTGGTACTTCCAACAACGTTACATTATCAGCAATAGCTTCTTTGTAAATCGTTGTCATTCCTAGTTTTTTCGCTAGTAAAAATTTCATATCTTCGTATATAATTTAAAAACCGAATATTTTTATTCAAGTGGATCCCTTAACTCAATTAAGCATCCACCGAAATAAAAGCATCCGGCTTATTGCTAATCAAGTATCCTTAAGGGACTTTAATTAGTTCTCTCATGTTGTCTATGTAGTTGTCAATCTAACAGTGTTTTGTATTAAACAGATGATTTGTAAATATAAATCATTTATTTAATTACATTTTGATCTCAATCCCTACACCCGCTGGCAAATCCATGTTTGTCAAACTCTCAATCGTGCTATTTGAAGGCTCGATAATATCAATCATTCTTTTGTGAGTTCTGATCTCGTATTGATCTCGACTTGTCTTGTTGACGAATGTTGATTTATTCACTGTGATCTTTTTGATCTCTGTTGGGAGTGGAACTGGACCGATGATTTTAGCACCTGTTCTTTTAGCGGTATCAACTATCTGTCTTGCAGATAGATCAATCACTTTGTGATCATATGCTTTGATCTTAATCCTAATTCGCGTTTTCTCCTCTGTCTTTGTGTTGTCCTTTGCCATGAATGTAAAACGAACAATTGTTAAATTTTATAAAACCTTAAATCTTGTTATCAGATGTAAACTTTTGACTACCATTTTCCTTTGAGCAGTAAACAAAAAAATAGCGCTCTATGGATAGCTTTAGCCACAATACATCAAAAAATTAATTCCGTCAAGCGTTTATTATTTGACGAATTTCAAAATTTCAACCTGTGTTAGCTGTTGTCGGTGTCCAATCTTCTTTAAATACCTTTTCTTAGGCTTGTGCTTAACTGTAGTAACTTTTTTTGCCTTAAGTTGCATTACAATTTCTGCTTCAACTTTAGCACCCTTAAGTTCTTCTCCGACCATCACTTCTTTTTCATCACCTAAAAACAATACTTCATCAAAAGTGAATTTTGTTCCACTTTCTCCTTCGATCTTTTCGACAGTGATAATATCACCCTCTTCAATCTTATATTGTTTTCCGCCTGTTTTTATAATTGCGATCATTTGTCTCTAAACAAAAAATTATTATCCAAAAGTTCAACTCCCCAAGTGGGCTTTTTAATAAAAAACCAGCCCCTTTCGGAAACTTTGTCTATCCTACCAAGGAAATTTGGTTTCGTCAAGAAAACAGCTTTTAATACTCAACATTCAACTTCCAACATCCATTCAACTCTCAATACTTCAACTTTCATTACTCCTTTTTGTCATCCCGGACCCCGATCCGGGATCCATTAGGTTCCATAACAACATTTCAAGCATAGCTCATCTCAGCTCAAGTAAACTCTTAGAGCTTAGGTATTTTATCGCTTGCTTTGTAAGTTAGTTATTCTAAATCATTGGCAATCTAATCTAATAGATTCCCAGTCGAGCTGAGAATGACACAAAAATCAAATCTTAATATCTTAATAATGAATGGGGACGCTGTGCATGGCAATTAGTTTGGAAGCTTGTCCTCGACTACGATCGGGGATTAGAAATTAAATCATTCTAAATTCATTCGAAATTCAAAACTCAAAATTCAAAATTCTGTTAAGCATTATTCAAATCTCATCGCCCCACCGTTGTAGACATTTTTGATTTGTTCTGCGGTTAGGGCATAGTTCTAACGCCTGTCATTGTGCGCTTTCTAATCCATATAAAGCAAACAATCAGAACAACTCTCCGGACCGTCAGAACAATACAGCTCTCCTATACTTCCAGTGACATTAATTCCGCATTCACATTCCTCATCACCCTCAATAGCCCCATCACCACAAACAACCTGAGGAACCAAATTGGAGTCACTTAAACCAAAACTAATCGCCCCTCCATTATATACATTTTTCACTTGCTCGGCTGTCAATGCATAATTAAATATCCGAACATCATCAATTTGACCATCAAAATCATCTTATCTTCAAAAAACCATTTCTCATATAAACATAATTCCAAAAATAGATAGAAATATTATTTATAACTTTTTTCCTTAATTTATTAGTCTGATAATGCCCCAATAATCCAAGATATGAATTTATGCCGGCAATAATTGATTCTACCTGTTCTTTATTCAATCTATTATCTTGTTTTTTGAGCAATAAATTACATTCTCTAATTTTGTTATAAAAATTTCCTTTACTACGATTTTCTATATATATTCTGTATGGTTTTATAAATGTCCCCAAAAATTTCACGCCTTTAGAAAAATGTTGCAAATATATCTTTTTCTCATGCAAATCAAGCGCCAGATTGTTCTGCAAATATTTCCTTATTCGCACTATAACAGTTTTTAAATATTCCTTATCTTTATGCACAAAAACCATATCATCCACATAGCGACCGTAATATTTTATTTTTAAACTTCTTTTTATAAATTGATCGAGATCGTTTAAATATATATTTCCAAATAGCTGTGAAGTTAAATTTCCAATCGGCAGACCAGTACCCGGCTTTGCAAAAAATAAACTTTTTGATTTTGGTAGTCCTGCCCAATCTTTTCTGTTTCCTTTTAGGGTAAAATTTTGTGTTGGATTGTGGAAAATCGTCTTATGAATCAAATCTCTGATTATTTTTTCAAGTTTTTCATTTTGATAAGCGGAATTTACTCTCTCTCTCTCTCTCTCTCTCGAACTGTATTCAATGTTTTTGTTATCCTACCATGCAATATCTTTTTATTAATCGACATGAAATATCCCTTAAGGTCCAATTTTAAAACATAACAATCTTTTTTATAATTCTCCGAGCAAGAACGAATAAAACGGTCTAAGCGTTTTATGCCATACGAAGTGCCTTTGTCGATTCGGCAACTATATGAATCATTTATAAAAGAACGTTCAAAAATTGGATTAATATAATCATAAATCAAATGATGAACGATACGATCACGAAAAGAAGCAGCAAAAATTTCTCTCTTGACTGGTTTTTTAACAATAAAACAAGAACTGGCACCAGGTTGATATTTTCCACTCCAAATGTCATCAGCTAAAGCGAATAAATTCCGCTCATAGTTCATTTCAAATTCGATAACATCTTTTTTGTTCCGCTTGTTCCTGCGTGCGTCATAATACGCTTGAAATAAATCTTCTGTTAATTGTTGTTTCAT
>JABGXP010000015.1 GCA_018675685.1 bacterium | reverse complement strand
AGATAAAGAGGAAGAACCTAAATTCAAAAAAATTCCGGGGTCTAATTTAGTGCAAGGAACTTGCATTAAATGTAAATATCAATTTAGATATGATCCATTTCGAAAGCAACCTAGGACTTGTCCTTATTGCGATACTGACATACCAAGGTTTAAGACTTTCAATCTTCTTTAAAATGAAAAAATCTCTTGAAAAAATTGTTTTTTGGTTACATTTTTTGTTGATAGTTATTTGGTTCGGTTTGTTTTTTATTCCAAGTTCATTATGGCAAGGTAGAGTACTTTTTCATTTTTGGTATGTTTTTAGTATCATGTTTATTCAATTAATTTGGGCTTTGATTTTACGAAGGAAAATTGATATTATTTGTCCCTTGACTACTTGGTTACAATCTTTGCGCGGTTATTCTGTTAAAAGCAAAAAGAATTATGGACATTCGTATATTGCGGAACTGTTGGAAAGGCTGGGGGTTAGAGTAAGTTACTTTGTTGTGAATGTAATTTTGTTGATAACTTTGGTTCTGGTGAGTTGGTTGTATTGGATAGGGTGATTGTTTGTCTAACATCTTTTATGCGAATATACTTCGTGATAACATCCTTCATCTTCATAATATTTATATAAAAATAGTCTAAAAAGGATGTATGGAAATTAAGTTCTATCCTTATGATTTTAATTACAGGGTAAAAGATGATAAAGTTTATGTTTACCTATACAGTAAACTAGAGGATGGTTCGAAAATCTGTGTGATCCATGAACATCAACCTTTCTTTTATGCAAGATTGCAAAATATCTCAAACGAGGAGTTTGAAAAAAGAATTAAAACGCTTGATGTTAACGGTGCTAAGATACTTTCTTATGATGTGGTTGAAAAAGAACTTCTGGGAAAAAATGAACCATTTCTAAAAATCTTGGTTAATTATCCAAAAGCTGTTCCATCCTTAGCAAGAGAACTGCAAGCTTGGGGCTTGGATTGTTTTGAGAAGGATATTCTTTTTGTCCATCGTTATTTAAGAGACATGGGAATAATACCAATGACTCTAGTAAAAGCTGAGGGTGATTTTATTAAAAATTCTTCACAGCGAGTTGCTGAATTTCAAGCTAGTAGTGTAAAAGATGCGGGAAAAGAAGCATTGAAAGAGTGGAAAATATTGGCGATAGATATTGAAACCTATGCTACGAAAAAGGAGATTGATCCTGAAAAAAATCCTATTTTGATGATTGCTTTTTATGGAGTTGATGAAAAAGGTAAAACATTTCAGAAAGTAATTACTTGGAAGAGATTCAAACACAAGCTTGATTATTTGGAAGTTGTATCAGATGAGGTTGAGTTGTTAAAACGTTTTAGAGAAATAATGCTTGATTATCAGCCGGACATTGTGACTGGTTATTTTTCAGATGGTTTTGATTTTCCATATATAAAAAAGAGGGCGGAAAAATATCGAGTTAAATTAGATATTGCTTTGGATAAATCTGAAATGAAAGTTTATACTGGAGGTGGTCTTCGTGCTAGTGATGTGAGGATAACGGGTATACTTCATATTGATATTTTGAAATTTATTAAACATATTTTTGGTATGAATTTAAAGACAGATAGCTATTCATTAGATGCTGTTTCTGAAGAACTTCTAGGGCATAATAAGCAAAAAGTTAATTTGGATGAGCTGGCTCATATTTGGGATCATGAGCCGGATCAATTAGAAGATTTTTGTTCATATAATCTGCATGATTCGCATCTCACTTACAAACTCTGTCATCAGTTGCTACCTGATGTAATAGAGTTTACTAAAATTGTTGGTTTACCTACTTTTGATGTTATCAGAATGCGTTTTGCTAGGTTAGTGGAAAATTATATTCTTAAAAGAGCGATGGAGTTCAATGTGCTTGCACCAAACAAACCGGCAGGTAGTGAGATTGAACAACGACAAGAAGAGCATGTACAAGGGGCTTTTGTTTTTGAACCAGTGCCAGGACTTTATGAGGATATTGTAGTATTTGATTTTCGTTCTCTCTATCCCACGGTTATTATGGCTCATAATATTGGGCCTGAGAGTTTTCAATGTTCTTGTTGTAAAAATAATGAGAGAGTACCGGAAAGAGAAAATTATTGGTTTTGTAAAGATAAGAAATTTATTCCCTCTGTATTAGAGCAGTTAATTTTACGTAGAGGGGACATAAAAAGATTAATTAAAGAACAGAAAGAAAAGGGAAAAGAAACAAAAATACTAGAAGCGCGTTCTTATGCTTTGAAAACTTTAGCAAATTCTTTCTATGGTTATCTAGGTTTTTTTGGTGCTAGGTGGTATTGTTTAGAATGTGTTGCTTCTACAACAGCTTATGCGCGTGATTATATTAAGAAGGCTATTAAAAAAGCAGAGGAGAAGGGATTTAAAGTTATTTACGCCGATACTGATTCCTGTTTCTTGTTGTTAGGTGATAAAATTATTGATCAAGCAATGGCTTTCATGAATGAAGTTAATTTTGACCTTCCGGGTCATATGGAGTTGGAGTTTGAAGGTTATTTTCAGCGTGGATTATTTGTTTCAATTAAAGGAAGTGCAAAAGGTGCTAAGAAAAAGTATGCTTTGATGAGAAAGGATGGAACTTTGAAAATAACGGGGTTT
>JABGXP010000014.1 GCA_018675685.1 bacterium | reverse complement strand
GATCTCTTCTATTAATGGCTGGATTTTATTCTCTTTTAGATCAAACACAAATCTCCCTGACTCAATTCTGGAAATGTTCAAAAGGTCTTCAACTAGATGAATTAATCTCTCATTAGAAGTGAAGACTTTGCCGAGGACGGTCTCTATCTGCTTAGAGATCTTTCCGTAGGTTCCTTCCATCAAAAGCGATGTAAAACCCTTAATGGAGGTTAGAGGGGTTCTGAGTTGATGAGATGCAATTGAAAGGAACTCCGACTTTGCACGATCCAGTTTATGTAGTTTTTCATATGCCCGAACCAGTTTTACATTGGCTTGTGTCAAATCTTTGTTGGAATTTTCAAAGTCTTTAATCGCTGACTTAATTTCAATTTTCAAGCGTCTATTAAAGATTTTTACTTTATTGTATAGTTTTGCATTTTCAATCGCTATCGCAACTTGAGAAGCAATTATTTCAATAAACTCAATGTCTTCTAGGGAATATTCTTCTTGTGTTATTTTTGAACTTAAAAGTAAGACTCCAACAGGTTTTTTATGTACTTCTAATGGAACTATTCCTTCTGTGTCATATTTTGACATCTTACTTAAAAGCCCTTTGCTGACTCCTGGGATGTGCTTAAGCTCCTCTTTAGTAATAACATTTGTTATGTGTTTGCTAAAACTAAAAATTTTAAACTCTTTGGGAAATTTTTCTTTAGTAAAAACAACCTTTTTGTCTTTTGCGCTTAGTAGAACTAAATTGTCACTATTTTTTGCTTGATGCGGATCTTTAATAGCAAGAAAAACTTTTTCAGTTCCAACAACCTTTCTCAATTCCTCATTCAATGCGATCGCTAACTGTCCCAAGTCAATAACTCCACTAAGCCTAATACTAACGTCTTTGATTAACTTTCTTGGGTTCTGCCCTTTGAAAAACAAAATATCACTGGATTTTTGGATATAAAGCAAGAAAGGTAACAGTGTTATAGCAAAGACAATCGTTGAAGATAAATCAAAGAGCGTTAGTTGAGCTAAGCTGGCCTTTCCAGACAAAACAAGGATATGGACGTAGAGCATGAATTGAAAATATATATAAGCGAAAATAGCTACAATCAAGTATATATATATCTTACTGGCTATAAATCTGATCCCCATTAAGCGATATTTTATAATCGCGAAAAAAATAGAAGAAGCCATCAGGATGGAAAATATTTGTCCCATCCAATTAAATCTAAAATCACCCCACCAAACGACAATAAGGTTTGTCACCATTGCCAAAGAATAACTCAAAGAGCATCCGACAAGAACATATCTTAATTGATACTTCAGTCTCCCCTTCTCTTTTAAATATTTCCTAAACAAAATTACCAAGCTTGCGCTTACAAAGAAAACTTGGTAAAGAACATAGACGAAATAATATTTTCCCCAAATAATTCGATGTTCCTCTCCAGGAATTATTTCAACGTCTACAATGACCAACTCAGGAACTAATACTAGAGCAATGATCAATAGGTTTGCTAAAACAGTGAAAAGAAAACACCAAATCGATGGAAGCTTGTTGTGGGGGAAAACAAAGGAGAAAAGAAAGAATACACTAGCAATGAATGTTGGGCCTATATATAAAATTGTACAATATAGAACAACGTTTTCTGGCGTAGCGCTTCTGTAAAAAAACATACCCGCTGTCCAAAAAATAACACTGAGAATAATCAGTAAATGAAAGTATGCGTATAGATCTTTTCCTTTTTGTATTATAAGCAGTGCAAACAGTAAATAAATGAATACCACTGCTAACAAAGATATATTTATTAAATCAAAAACAAACATCTAGCTTAAAATTAAATCATCTTTTTTATTATTATACCATTTTTATTGCATGAAACAAAGGATGCGCAACAAGGCACTCCCCTGTCATAGGCGCCAGGGAAGCGCGGATACACTCGTCCCTTCAGTCCAACAACATGATAGCATTTAGCTCTTTTTGCTTTTATCTCCGCAAGCTCTTCTTCTGATGGCTCTGGGTATACTTCGTTTAAAACGATTGTTTTGTTTGTAAAAAATGGAATATATTCATTTAAAGCCTTTTTTTTAGTGATGTTTAGAAAAATAAGATGGTTATTCCTTTTTGTTTCTAGAAATTTAGGCAATTCCAGAAGATTATCTAAATCGACACCAAAGATCTTTTCTCTATATTCCTTTTTATTTTCCAAAAAAGTAACTAGTTTTTTGCCGATAAAACCCTTTGCTCCTAAGATCACAACAACATGGTTATGCGGCAGTTTTTCTTTCTCCTTAAGCAATTCGATTGCTCTAAAAATCGCTGTAACCGTGAAGTCAGCTTCTTGTGTTTTTTTCGAAATTCCTTTTTTATACAACACTCCGGGCAAGACACCTGCGAAACTTTTGATTTCAGCGCGTAAAAGCATTCTCTTCTCTTCCATTCTCTGAAATAGCAGCTTCAGGTTTGACCGGTTCTCATTTTTTAAGAAATCTTTTTCACCCGAAGACATAGTAAAGACGATCCCCACTCCTTTTTTTTGAATAAAAAAACCAATGATAAAAGGCTTCCATTGCATCCTTTTGCTAAACCAATCGAAGGTATATGCCGTGATGTGCCTTCTTTTGGCAGGATAAACCAAAAAAACACTTCTGATTCTTCCTTTAAGTAGGTATTTATTTATATAACCAATCATTGCTAGAATAGGGCGGTGGTTTACTAAACAATCTAGCAAAATAATTGAAATCTTCTTCACAAGTCCAGCTGAAACTTTCCTTTCCATTTTTAAATGTTAAAAATATTTATAAAAGTTAAAAATTCAAATCTTTTTTATCTAAAAAAGCCAGCAAAAAATAATAAGGGCTTTTTTATATTAAGTTTACTTTGCTTTAGTTTTTATTTCCTCCGAACCTCCTGACTAAATGTTGTTCCAAATCATACACATATCCCATAATAGCTTTGTGTCTTTCCTTTTTATCATATTTTTGTAAAAAATATTCTGACTTGATTAAGTCACCAACAACGGCTCTAGCCTTACCAATTTTCACACCTTTTTTACTCTTATGTCTCCTTTTATACTCTAGAAAAATTGGTAAAATATACACACTCTTATGCTCAATCAAATGGCTTATCCCTTTTTTTGGTTCAACCTTCTCGTTTAGCATGACTTTTCTAGCCTCTGGGAAAAAGATAATGTTTTGTCCTTTATCTAATATGTTAAATGTCTCCTTGAGGCTCCTAGAGAAATCACCCTTATTTTTAATAGAATAGACACCAATAAATTTAAAAAATTTTCTTTGATGCCAAAACTGAAATTGGCTAACGCCACTCGGCAACCTCCAAGTTATGTGCTTTAAAACAAAGTTTTTTCTTAAAATAGAAAAAATTAAGAAAGGATCCCAAGCAGACATATGATTAGCAATAATAACCAATGGCCTATCTAGCTTTTCTTCGTGAAATTTTACATGAAGAACGTCCGCATTAAATAAATGTCGGACCCACTTTAAGAAAATATGATAGAAAAAGTGCTGATTCTTTGAAAGCAGAACACTCTCCGTTTGAACTCTCCCTTGTCTAGTTTTCATAAAATCACAATTATTCTTCCTCATTAATTTAAATTATAGCATAAAAAAACATTACTCAACAGTTTATTATATCGTATAATCATGTTTATGTCAATACTAAAATAGCGCCACTCTATCTGGAGATGACTCCCCTAAAGCAAGTTTTGTTTTACATATTTTCTTGAAATGTTATAATTATAGTGAAATTTTATTTTAATAAATAATAAAAACAAAAAAACATGCAGAAAAACATAAGTGTTTTCGCTTTTTTGCTTGCATTAGGAGCTTTATTGCTTTTCCCAACAGCATCCTTTGCGTTGGAGGGGACTCATGCTGATGATGTAAAAGTTAAATTCTATGCGAGACAAGGAGACAAGTGGTTTAAAGCTTGCACAAAAAGAGCTGATGAAAAAGGTGTCTTGAAGCTTAAAAATGTTCTTCCTGGTTGGTATGAAGTAAAGCTAGATGATGATGACGATGCAGTGGTTGGGCAAAAATTTGCAGCTAAGTTCCGCATGGTTGACAGAGAGGGGCGAAGACTAAAAGAGGATACTAAAGTTGATCTATATTATAAAAATGCTTCGGGTGACAAGACTTTTGTAGCAGAACTTGAAACAGATGAAGATGGTTGGCTTGAACTGTCTGGTGCATATGCTGTTTCTACAAACGTTAAATATTATTTTGACATAGATGAGGATGACGGTGCTCATCTTAAAAGCAAGGATGGCCGAGCTAGGGTTAAAGTGAAGGCAAAAATCAAAGGAAGTGATTGGTTTCAAGCTCGATATGAAAGAACTGATGAATCGAACATTCTTGAGATAAAAAATGTGCTTCCAGGAAAATATAAATTTTCATACAAAAAGGATGATAGAACTGCTGACCAACCTTTTAACTTGAAAATTAGAATGTCTGATGAGGATGGTGCTGAAATCAAAAAAGCAACAAAAGTAAAACTGTATGTTTATCAAAGCAAGCTCAAGATTCTTGTAGGAGAACTCAAAACAGATAAAGATGGTTGGTTATTGCTTCCAAACACAATGACAAAAATGAAATACAAACTTTCAATTTAAAAAGTCTTAAAGGAATAAAAAAACCTTGCCCACAGGCAAGGTTTTTTTATTTAACAAGGTTTTTTACCTTATTTATTTCACTACTGTTTTAAGTTTTCTTTCAAATAATTTCCGATTTCAGCAATATCAACTCTCTCTTGAGACATTGTATCTCGATCACGCACTGTAACTTTCTTATCCTCCAAAGAATCAAAGTCTATTGTTACGCAATACGGAGTTCCGATTTCATCTTGACGACGATACCGCTTCCCCACGTTTCCGTTGTCATCAAACTCACACATAAATTCCAACTTCAGTTCATCAAATATTTCACGTGCCTTTTTTACAAGTTCTGGTTTATTTTTCAAAAGTGGAAAAATTGCAGCTTTTATGGGAGCAAGTTTCTTGGGTAGTCTTAGAACTATTCTCTCTTTACCATCACCAAGATCCTCTTCGGTATACGCCTCTGTAAGCACTGCAAGGAAGGTTCTATCAACTCCAACTGATGTTTCAACTACATGTGGTACAAAAACTTCATTAGTAGCAGGATCTCGATATTCTAATTTTTTACCAGAGAACTTTGCATGTTGAGTTAAATCATAGTTCCCACGAGCATGAACACCCTCGAGCTCTTTAAAACCAAATGGAAATCGATATTCAATATCCCAAGCAGCCTTTGCGTAGAATACTAGATTTTCATGTTCATGCCATTTCAAGTTTTCTTCTTTCAGCCCTAAGTCAAGATAATACTGCCATCGCTTTGCTCTCCATTCTTCATAAACTTCCATTGCCTGGTCAGGGTGTACGAACATTTGCATTTCCATTTGTTCAAATTCACGCTTACGAAAAATAAATTGTCGCGCTGTTATTTCATTACGGAATGCTTTCCCAATTTGTGCTATTCCGAAAGGCACTTTTACACGAGTTGAGTCAAGGACATTTTTATAGTTCACATAAATTCCTTGGCATGTCTCACCACGCAAATAAGTTGGTTTTTTATCCCAATCTCCAGTAAAGTTTCCTAGATTTGATTGCACTAGCAAATTGAAATTTTTCGCTGGAGCGAAATCATTCCCATTACACTTTGGGCAATGCAGTTTTTCTTTATTTTCAACCAAAAGCGCATTTATTTCTTCTTCAGACATTTTCTCGTCAGCAAAAACGCCAGCCTCTTCTAATAGATGATCGACCCTTGCTCGCGAATGACACTCTTTACACTCCGAAAGTGGATCACTGAAACCGCTAACATGTCCTGATGCTTCCCAAATCTTAGGATGCATAAAAATACTACTGTCGAGTCCTACAATATTGTCGTTTTCTTGCACCATTTTTTTCCACCAAGCTTCACGAATATTCTTAGCAAGCTCTGCGCCATATGGACCAAAGTCATATACCGCTGCAAAACCTCCATAAATTTCACTTGAAGCAAAGACAAAACCACGACGTTTTGCAAAGCTTGTGATTTTTTCCATTTTTTTCTCTTCCATTTTCTTATTTTCTTATAAATTATAAATATTGCGCTAAATTAACAACTTTAGTTAGGGCAAAGCCCAAAAATATCCAATTTAAAATAATATTTCTTCATAATGTTTTTTTATACCTATATAAACAAAAACTCGTCCCGACAATTCCATCTAAAAAAATGAAATTATCAGGACGAGCTTCTAAGATAACCCGCGGTTCCACCTGTTTTCTTTATGCAAACTTTGCACAAAACTACTTTTGAATTGTTTTTTAACTCCAGGGCGCCAATCTCCTTTCAACGTTAAACGGGACTATGTAAATAATATAATATATCAAAACTTATGTCAATGCTAAATACCTATCTTGTCTGACGAGCATAGTGCGCAACAGGAGCATAATCATCAGTTAAAATAGGTACATCTGCAGCTATTTTCTTCTTCCAGACATGACTCAAATATTCCTGAAGCACGGGATCGTCACTTTTTAGCGTTGCTCTGTTCTTTGATTTCAGTGCTACTAAGATAATATTTTGTAATGAATTGCCATCATCCTTTGACTGCACAGGGAAAATATACACCTGAGGGAATATACTTTTATACGTTAAATACTCTGCTCTTAAGAATTTCCCCCTCTTTCCTTCAATCCCGGAGATTATATTTGCAATAACAACTCCATTCTCATTAAGCGCGTCATAATTCCCTTGCACCGCCTCTTTCGTCGTTAAATGGAAAGGTACTGAATATTGAGAACCAAATGCATCACCAAAAATCACATCGTATCGATCCTTTGTTCTATTTAAAAAAATTCTTGCATCTTCATGAAAAATTCTCAAGTTTTCATTCTCCTTTAATCGAAAATGTTTCTTCGCGAGTCCTGTCAATCGTGGATCAATCTCCACAACATCCATTTTTGCGTCTGGATGTTTTTCTAAGTAATATTTTGGGTATGAATAAGCGGCGCCACCAAGTAGTAGGGTTTTTTCAAAATCTGGATTAAAATGACTTGCTAATTCGTAAAATTTTGTATATTCGTAGACAAGCTCGTCACTCTTTAAAAACATTGATGAACTATTTTTCTTATCAATTTTCAAATTCCTGACTTCCTTTTTTGTTTCTGCATCTTCGGCATCAAAAATCCATACTCTGCTGTACTGAGTATTAACATCGACTAGGTTATTCTCTGCATAGATTTTTGTTGTAATATCACTAGAGAATAGAGTTGCTGACAATAATATCGCAATCATAACTTTTGCTGCCATGAATTTTTCAAAAGATATAAAGAGTGAGAGAATCGCCAAAGAAAGAGCAATCAGAACTAATAATGTTCCAGTTCCAAAGGTGGGGATTAGATAAAAGCCAGCTAAAAAAGTACCGATAATACTCCCCATTGTCGAAAGAGCATATAGATTACCTATTGTTGTTCCTAAAGTTTTTAAATTTTTCAATTTTAACTTTGCAGCATATGGTGAAATCATCCCCAATAAAAAACTAGCTGGGGCAAAAAGAATAGTAGCAGAAGAAAGGAGTATTATCGTTGTATTCTCGAAAAATCCTGACATGGAGAATAGCAATATATCCATTATAAGAAAGGTTGAAAAAATGCAAATTGATGCTCCAAACACAATAATAGAAAGTTTTCTTAAGCTAGCTTTTTTGTCAGCTAACCTACCTCCTATATAATAACCAAGACTTAAGCTACCCATCACAACACCAATTAGTGTTGTCCATACGAATGTTGATGTTCCTAAGTATGGTCCCAAAACTCTTGAACCGACAAGCTCAAAGATCATTACAATCGCTCCACAAACAAACACAGTAATTTCTAAAACATACTTTTGCATCGCCAACTTTCAATTATTAGTTATCTTTTGTTGCGCTCTCTGCCTGAAAAACAGTTCCAAAGAATAGATCTGTTGTCAATTTCGCTTTAACATCTAAAACATTTTCATCTCTTCCGATGTTTTGTGGATACATCCAAATCGGATTTATTTTTGATTCATATTCTACTTTTGAAGAAAAATTTGACCCTAAGGAACCAGATTGTTTTTGCACTAACAAGGAGTATGTGTCTGAAACTTGCTCATTTTTATGTGTGTCAATCTTGAAAGGCAATTGATAGGTGTACTCCACTTGAACTGTTTCTTTTGGCGAAACATACACCCAGTTAGCAAATACGGTCTTCCCTTCTTCTTCATAAATCCTTGTGCCAGTCTCTTCATCAAGTTCTATACTGTTTTCTTCACGAACAACGTCTTTGTCCCTCTTGAACCCAAGTTTATCATAATCGATAGGTGGCTCATTAATCTCCCTTGTTTGTCCTTTCACACTCAATAACTTACTCCCCTTTGGAACATAGACTCGCATATAGTTACTATTAACCTTATTCCACCACGCATAATCAGTGTCTCCACCGTTATGGACTCTTTTGATTTTCACTGTATTTGTAATTGTTCCATCTTCTGCAATCTTGGAGTTATGTGTAATAGTTTCATCAATGACTCCGTCTGTCTTGAAACCGTTAATGTTAGAATTAATCACCATCAAATAGTCCTTTTCTGTTTTCAAAATCCCTCCTGACCATCCTTGCCCAGCTATCGCACTTTGAACATCATTATTCATTGAATATAACATTATATGCCTCTCTTTAAGCATGTCAGAAAACATTTCCAAGGTCATTGAGGCGTCACCAACATCCCTTGCTTCAAATAAACTAGTGATGATTCGTGGGGCTAGGTCAGCTAAAAATTGCTTCGGTTTATTCTCCGTCTTATCATAATCAACTTCCACTTCATATTGAGTAGCCTCTATGAAATTTTCAGTATTAACTGTTGTATTATAATCTTCCATTTCAATTGGACCAGTAATCTCTAGCATTCTTTGCAGAACCGTTGGTGTCATTGTGATAATCCCATCGACAGTGGGTCCTCCTGTATACTCATAGAACATAGCAACCTTCTCTGCTGTTGTTGGAAAATGTGGGAACCAATTTGAATCATGCGTAGACCAAGAAGCGGAAATTTTTTGGATTGGCAACGGAGGAACAACGTCATATTTCAATTGACCATCGGGGTTATATATACCTTCGATTAAAAGTTTTTTAATCTTTCCATTGGAAATATGTAAGATACCATAACTCCCAATAAAACCTCCCGTTGCTCTCATTTCTTGATTATTCTGAAAAAGTAAAAGGTATTTTCTCGGTCCATTGTGCCCCAAAAGTTCAAGGAAAATTTCAGAGTTTTGCTCGAATGTTCTAATCATAGATAAAACCATTGGCAAGGTGCCTTTAATTTTTCGGAACTTATCTTGATACTCCGAAGGTAAATCTTCAATATCTACTAGACTTAGGTCTTTTTCTGCTTTTGTTAAAGACTCCTCTGCTACTGACAATTTTTCTTGCATAACTTTAAACATGTCCAACATTGATTGTTGGGATTCACTGCCTTCTTCTTCGAAACTAAAAGGATTCTTCAGCTCAGACAACACTTCAATTGCACTAGAAAGTTCCTTAGCAGCTTTTGTTAATTCATTTCCCGCATCAACAACATTCTTCCCACTACTAAGCCTCGAAAGAATGGGGAGAGTCGAAAAAACATTTAACATATCTCCACCAATTCGGTCTAATTCTTTTTGAGCACTCTCAAATTCTTCAACAGCACTTGCAAAGCTTGTTTTAGCAGATAAAAAGTCCTGCCCCCTCAGTTGGTCCTTTGCCTTATCAAGATGTCCTAAGGCTTGTCTTCCTTTTACTTTGACATTTTCCTGAACCTGGAAGCCATAAGAAACAAAAACAATTGAACCAACCATTAAGAATGCAACAAAAGAAGTTGCAACGAAAGATAGCATTGGTTTTGCCACTAATTTTGACCAACCAAAACTGTCTCCACTTTTTCGATAATTTAAAGAGAAGAATCCTTTCTTTTTTTCTGGAGCTTGTTTTTTCTCATCATCAAATATATTTTCAATAAACTTAGATTCTTCCTTTTCCTGCTTCTCTGTTTTACTATCACTAACTAAAGTCTCTTGTTCTTTTCCTTTTGTCTTTAGTGCTTTTAGGTTTTTGTTTTCAACTACTGGTGTTTCCATCTCACCGCCATCAAACCAAGAGTTTAGTTTGTTTTCGATAATAGGCTCATTATACTCACTTTTCTCACGTATCGCCTTTTCAATTTTATCCTCTTCCTCAAGTTCCTTTTTCTTTTCCTCCAATTTCCTTTCCCAAAACAATCTGTTTTCCTGCGCCCTTTCTTGTTTTGCTAACTCCAATCTTTCTTCTCGCTCTCTTTTTGCCTCCTTTCTTTCCTCGGCATCCTTCCTGTTTTGCTCTATTAAAATAGCTCTCTCCTGCGCCCTTTCTTGTTTTTCTAACTCCAATCTCTCCTCTTGTTCTCTTTTTGCCTCTTTTCTTTCTTCGGCATCCTTCCTATTTCGCTCTATTAAAATAGCTCTCTCTTGGGCCTTTTCTTGTTTTTCTAGCTCCAATTTTTCTTCTCGCTCTCTTTTTGCCTCCTTTCTTTCCTCGGCATCCTTCCTGTTTTGCTCTATTAAAATAGCTCTTGCTTGCGACTCTTCGCTTATTAATCTTTGCTCTTCTACAATTCCCTCTTGTTCTTTCTTATCCTCCGACATCCATTGATCCAAGAGTTCTGCGTTTTCTTGTCTCTTTCTTGTCTTTTCTAGTTTACAATCTAGACTTCTCTCCTCTTTAAGCTGTCCATTGAGTTCTTGTTCTTGTTCTTGTTCTTGTTTCTTTTCAAATTTCTGCAATCCCGAAATTTGAATCTTTAAAACCTTAATTTCAGGTCTTTCTTCTGGCGTAAATGCACGGTTACCCTCAAAAATAACATAATTCTCATGTTCAACTTCATTCTGCAAAACTTCTTCACTCACAAGACCTGTTTCCGTTTCTTCTACTTCTCTCTCTTCAGATTCTTCAAAGCGAACCTCTTCAATAGTTCTCTTTGGAATCGACACTTCTTCTTGTATTTGGATATCAGAAAGAACCTCTTCAGATTGATCTTTTTCCTCGAAGGTTTCTTTGAATTTTTTTAGAACATCTTCAGGAGATTCATCTTCAGCAACTTCAAAGCCATCAACATTTTCAATACCGTCTTCTTCTCTTTCTATTTGTGGTTGCGGCGATTCAAAAACAGAAATATCTTCCTTTTCCTTTTCTTTTTGGTCTATTTGATCTTCTGCTATTTGGTTTTCTATCAGTCTCTCTTCTTGTCCTTGTGTTTCCACTTCCAAAGCTTCAGCTTTAATTCCAATATCAAAAATGAGTCTGTCTTGCGAGACCCTCTCTTTTTCTTCTTCAAATTTTTTGAGCATTTGAGCACTCTTCCCTTCTCTTTCTAGATCCCTGAGTTGCACCAAGTCTTCCCCTTCTCTTAATTTTTCTTCGTCAAGATTACCCCTTTTGTCAACGGGTTTAATATCGTATGTTTTGCTAGTTCTATGATCTAGAATTTTGCTCATTTTTATTTTAAAAACTGTGCTACCTTAAAACTTTTTTATATATATCTAATGTCTCTTCCGCCATCTTTCTCCAAGAAAATTTTGCCAAAACCTTAATTGCTTTTTTGGGAAGCTCCTTTTTTGGGGGCTTGTTTTCTAAGGCAAATAAAATTGATTTTTCCATTGAATCGAGATCTTCTGGGTCAAAATAACTAACAGCGTCTTGCAAAATTTCTGGCATAGAAGTCCTGCAAGATGAGACTACCATTGTGCTCTTAGCTAGAGCTTCTAGTGGTGGTAAGCCGAACCCTTCATAAAGAGAAGGAAAGACATAGAGTTCTGCTCTTTTATACAAAACATCAAGTTCTCGATCTGGAACATAGCCAGGGAAAATTATTCCCTCATACCCCCCATCAAAAACAAATTTTTCCAAATTTTCATAGAAAAAATCCTTTCCTCCAACAAGTACTAATTGGAGTTTATCATTTTTATTTCTAAGTCTGCTAAACACCGCCACTAGTCTCTCTAGATTCTTGTGTGGATAAGCATTGCCGACATAAAGCAGATATGGTTTCATTATACCATACTTTGTTAAAACATCATCATCGCATTTACTGTTCAAAAAACATTGGTATTCACAGCCTTCATAGGTCATTTCAACTTGCTCTTTAGTAACACCAAGATTGGCTACAATATCGCTTCTTGTGAACTCCGAAACTGCAATAATCTTCCTTGCCTTTTTTGCTGCCCTTCTGATCGCCAGCCTGTATGCAAATAGTTTCAAAAAATAGAAATATTTATTCAAAGTCGTATTCCTAACAGTCGGGTGGTGGAATAAGATTAAATCATGAATCGTAACAACAAATTGCTTACAATATAAAAGTGGCACATTGAAATGACAAAAATGCACCAAATCAAGCTTCTGAGCATATAAAAAAAGCGGAAACCCTAATTGTTCCGCAAAAGAATACCAGCTAAAATCAGCCAGTACCTTAGTAAAGTTCTCATGTTTTGGTTGATACAGATCAAAATTATCTTTCCTCAAAAAAACAACATATTGTCGTTCCTTATTCCCTCCATCAACCATTTCCAAGTATTCAACTAGTTTCTGCGCATACCTTCCAAGACCCTTCCCTGTTGGTCCATAAAAACGAGCATCGATTCCAATTTTTTTCATCTTTTGTTTTTCCTAACTTTTTTATATCTTTTGTTTCAAGCTTGAGTTTTTTCTCGCCATCACCATAAACAATTGCTATATCTTGAGATAAGAAAGAATATTCTCTTCCAAATATCGCTTTTCAATTTTTTCAACGTGCATTCTTCCTTTCTTGATAAAATCATTATACAATATTTTGTCCTCCAAAAGAAGTTTGATCGCTAGTGAAATTTCAGCTGGCCGATATGGATCAATTAATACTGCGGCATCTTGCACGACCTCTGGGATAGAAGAACAATTTGAAGTAATCACAGGAACACCACTTGCCATTGCCTCTACCGGAGGAAAACCAAAGCCTTCAAAGAAAGATGGATAGACAAAAACCTTTGCTAATTTATATAAAATAGCTTTATCAGAGTCATGCACAAAGCCAGTAAACAGAATATCTTTTTTATTAGGGCTTGATTCCACGGCCTTAATTATTCTTTCATACGACCACCCAACTCTTCCCGCAATCACCAGTTTTAAGTTTTTATATACTTTGCCGCTTTTTTTCAAATGCTCAAATGCTTTTACAAGTGAGATAATGTTTTTCCTTGGCTCAATTGTTCCTAAATACAAGACAAATTCATCAGGCAAGCTATAATCTCTGATCATTCTCATTGTTTTGTCTCCAGAAATATTGGGTTCTGTGAAATTTTTAGTCTCCAAACGAGGATAAGCTACTTCTATTTTACTTTCACTGATTCGATAAAGCATCGTCAGGTCATCTTTTGTTGAATTTGATACAGCTAAGATCTTGTCAGCTCTCTTGCAAAGCAATCTTGGATTCACAACATAGTGCCATAATCTTCTTTTAGCGGAAAAGTGTTCGGGGAATCTTTCAAATGAAAGATCGTGAACAGTGAGAGTGAACTTACATTTATCAGAAAGAGCTATGAAAGAAATGTTTGGTGCAAAAAAAAGGTCAACTCCTCCAAGCAAAAGGTCAATTTTTGGCCAACGCAAAAACCACATTGCAAAGTTTAAAAGTTTATTAGGAAAACCAAAGTTTCTCATTTCAACGTTTGGATACTCCTCTAACCAGGAAAGGTCTTCTTTAACTTTCTTAAAAGAGTTAATAAAAAGCAGGTATTCGTTCTTCGAATCCTGCTCAAAAAGACGCTTCAAAAAGCTAATCGTGTATTCCTCAACACCAGTTCGATTCCCTTCTGCTAAACATCTAATATCAATCCCTATTTTCATAATGATTCTTATTCTAGATACTTTCTAAACATAATCCCGAATGCTGCCAAGAAAAAACCACTGCCAATCAAACTGATAAGTAGTGGGGTAAGTGGAATTGTAGCATTTGCAATAGTTGGTCCATTAAAAATGAGCTTAAAGCTGCTTTGTTTATTGAAACCGCCATTAAACTCCTTGGTTTTCTCATTTAGAACTTTTTTCACTCCCAGAAAAAGTGGTTTTACTTCTTTTTTCTCTGAAACCAAGAAGCTAACCCTCAAATAGCTATTTGCGAGCTTTTTTGCTTTAAATTTCGTTTCGAGTTCTTCATTTTCAAAATTCTCTTCCACGCTTCTTGCGACAGCGTGAATGTTGTTTACAATTGCACCATCACTAAACCATTCTACAATTGTCCTGCCGAATCGATCGTCTGCTTCTAAACGATAGAATTGATCAAAGTCATATTCCTGAGTTCCTTCTTCCTGCGTATCTCTTGTGATATCAATTGAAAAAGTCGTTTTGTATCTCTGTGGAACAAGAGACGCTGCAATCAATCCAAAAGCAATCGCTCCAACCCAGATGACAACAAAGGTTGTTTTGTATTTCTTCAAAACTTTTAAATACTCTTTAAGCTCCATAAAGTCATATTACTTGTAATGCAAAACCATTCTAACAAATCTTCTTACAAAATCAATTTGCTTCCCGGCGACTAGCAAATCGAAATATTCATTGAAAATAAAAGTAATCTCTTTTTGAAAAGTATAATATTTCTTTTTAGCATATTCTAGCTAAAACGTCAACTTTAATTGACAAAAAGAGGCATGCGAAGGAAAAATTTCCTGCATGCCTCAATCATTTTTTGAAACTTTAGTTTTAGAACTTGCTTTAGAATTAAGCCTGATGTACTTGATATTTTCCTAATTGATAAGAACTGATTTTTCGCTTTTCAAAGCTGCTCTTTGTAAAGCTGCTGACAAAGAAGCCTTTGTTGGCGGAAACTCTAAGAAGCCGGATAGGATGTCCGCATAACGAACAATGAACGCTGTCACTTCCCTTCCCAAAAGAACAACCTGCAGGGCTGGATTAGCCTTCTTGGACATGTCAACATGCGCCAAGTTTTGATAGGTGTGAACTTTTGATTCGACAAACTTGTTGTTTCTACCATTGTGCCTATTAGTGGGAACTCTTGCAGGTGTTGGGAGTCTATCGAGCTGTTGAACAGTGCTAGTAATCAAAACATCCGCTTCGGCGGCCATTGAAGCTCGGAAGCTTTTCCAAGGAACCACCATCACCTCAAGGGCAAATTGTGCCTCAATTGTCTCCTTCAGTTTTTTCGCTTCAATCATTTCAAAAGAATTAGAAAGTGCGATCATCACTCTCGGGGCTGAACAATGTTCTGGTAGTTCGAAAATGACTTCATCTTCGATTTTTTCCAGAGTCTTGCCATTCAAAGGAATATGCGAGATTTTTTCAACTTTCCGAGGATGCTCCACATTTGGCATCAATGTCTTTGCAAAACACCGGGGGTCAGCAAAGAATTTATTTCTTTCATCCTTCTTTCTTGGAAGAACGATAATGATTCTGCGTTTTCCATTCTCGCGCTCATCGTTGGCAGAACCTAGCTGAGGAAGGAATGTCTTTCTTCCACCCCAAGTGATCACGGGATCAGTTACCAGAATGTCAGCCTTTCGCAAAAGCTTGCTTGGGTCGCTTGCTTTTCCGCAGAAAATCAAGACAAAAGTTTTTTTGTCCTGCTTCTTCGCGAAAGAATCAAACTCTTCAAGAAAACTGGTCATGAGCTCTGGTTCTTTTCCGCAGACAGCAGAAACAAAAATGATTCTTACATTCTCTGGTTTTTTATCTCCTTTTTTTCTTTTCTCCATCTTCTTACCACCTTTGCTGATTGATAGGTTAAATTAATCTTTCGCTCTCCTTATTTTTCATTCCGCAGTTCTTTCATGAAATAAACCTCTGCAATTACCCAGCAGTCGTAACAATATTGATGTTGCTTCCAAGGAATTGCAGCGTCATTTGAACAAACAGTGCACTTGCCACTTACTAGTTTGTTTCTGCGCCTTTGTCGTATTTCTGGGTCAAGATATCTGTCCATAGCATCCTCCCCATCTTCAGTAAACCTTTGCAGTTTACTTTGCTGATTGACCGTTTAAACTACTTCTCTCCCATCAATGTTTCGAACTGTGGGATCACTTCATTAAAGGTGTTTGAAACAACCCAAGCACCTTCAAACTTCGCGTGCTTAGCCGCAGTTTCAATTTCAGGGCCAATGACAATAAACTTTGCCTTGCCAGAAAAAAACCCATTTAGATATTGAAAAATCAAATCGCTTTTTTCATTGTTGTTTAACAGAATAACAATTTGAAAATCAAACTCTAAATGATGTGCAAAAAGATTCACTTGGCTATCAATTAAGCTAATAGCTAGCTCTTTTTTGCTCCCTTGTTTTTGATGTAAATTGATGATCAACTTTCTGATATCGAGAATTATAGCATCATCTTCCTCGCTATCCACGATTAAAACATTTATCCTTCCATGCTCTTCTTTCAAGACTTACCTCCAAAAAAATTAAAAAGTTTTTTTCTAAAATTCCAAATTGACGAAGAACTAGCAAATGACCTTGACTCAAAAGAGATTTGGATCATTCCAATAACCATACATGATTTTGTTACTTTTGTCAATGAAAATCGACAAAAATTATTCAAAAAAAGGTGTCCAGCGGAATTTTCCACTAGACACCTCGCAAACATTCAATAGAACGAACTATTCGACAAAAGGAGCTATTCATTGATATTTTCATCCCCCATGTCTGATTTTTGGATCACCGGACTTTTTTTGAAATCATTAATCATTTTCAGCAAAACCTCCAGCTCACAAACTGGAAACACTGGCGACAACGTCGCTTGGATAACTGAGAGAAAGTTCAAAAAACGAATATCCTCAAAGATCATGCCAACATCATCGAAAATGCCATTCAGAAGGTCATCTCCTTTGCTACCAGCCAAAACTTCCAGAACAATCGCCCTGACAGGAATATCATCTTCCTCATTGGTCCATGCAAAGCGAGGTGCTTCGAACAAAACGTTGGCAACCGGAATTGCTCCGACAAACTCTCTCACCAATGAGAGATCCAGTGTCTGCTCTTTCGAAGAACCACAACCACTCACGGATACATGACAACCCAGAAATTCTTTGATTTGCAAATCCAACGTCTCTGCTGTGTCGATGATTCTCATTCTTTCAATTGGGAGACCTTCTTCTCTCAACAATCTTCTTTCTTCTCTTCTATTTTTCATGAACCTTTCTCCTTTGGAAATAGCCTAGTCTAGGTTTTTTGTTTAACTGCTTTTTCGTGCTTTTTGTAAAAAAACTGTTACCAGATAATTTTCTGCTCATTAATTTGAACATAAATACCAGGAAATGTCAATTAGATTTAACATTTTTTCGGAAAAAGGAATCCCCCTGTTTTTTGCCCTAAAAACAGGGTTATAAGTTTAATCCCATTTGACGTTTGAAAATGACTTGCTATACTCGTTATTAAAAGAGGGGTCCTGGTTGCTAGTTTGTGAAAGAGTCTGTTTATTATTTTTGTTAAATGATTAAATAACAGATATGGAAAGAGCATTCCTGAAAAGAAAGAAAAACAAAATCAAAAAACCCTAAAAAACAACGGAGCAAAAAGTTTCTGATTTTTTTGTTACCTTAAATCTAGTTAAATGAACAAAGTTTAAGATAAAACACTAAATATTAACACTAGGAAGGAATAAGCTACCCAAAAACATTTGTGCACGGTTCTCTGGTTTAAACTATTAGAGCTTAAACCAAACTAACTAAATTGCTAGAGGGAGAAATTTAGTATAAAAATTTAACAAGAAAAAATGAAAAAGATTTTAAAAAGTTTAATGGTTATCACAGCCGTTGCAGCAGTAGCAATCGGTGGTACGGTAGCCTATTTTTCAGATGAAGAAAAATCAGTCGGCAACACTTTCACTGCTGGAACAATTGATATTTCAGTAAATAACATGAATCCTTGGAGTGAAAGCTTCGCCATGGATGACATGAAACCAGATTATATCGATTATATCAACTTTGAAATTGAAAATGAGGGAGAGAGTGCAAACCCTGTTAATGTTTGGAAGGATATCACCGAAATTGTAGAAATAACAGGTGTAGTATCAGAGCCTGAATGTGATGGCCAAGGTGGTAATTGGAGTAATGATGCTTGTTCTTGGGGTGGTGCAACTGACAATAATGATCTCTCTAGTGTTATTATTTATGATCTATACGTTGAAGTATACGATTCAAGTAATACTCCTATCTGGGAACAAACCCTCTACCTTGATTCAGAAGGTAAAACTCTTGATGATGTCTATGCTGGTGCTAAAAAAGTGTTCTTAGGAATGATTCCTGCTAATGGCTACATGCAAGTTAGACAAAGCTATCACATGAATGAAAACGCTGGCAACGAATATCAAGGTGATCAAATGACTTTCAACATTGAGCTCTATGCTGAACAACTTCATGGGGAGGCTTGGCTAGAAAATAAAGACACTTCTGGACCTTGGAACGTGCTTCAAGATGATGATTTCAAAGGCACACTAACCTATGAAGTTAAAAATCCAACTTTTGATTTTGAATTTGACGGAAAAGTTGCTTTGCCTAACACAACGTATGTATTAGCTGCTGGATATGATGGTGGTACTAATGTTGATACATACCTAGGAGAAAGCATATCAAACGGAAGTGGTGATATCAATTTCACCGGAGATATGGAGCTTGGAAAAGACATGAAAGATGTTAAGGTTTGGTTGCTCCCAAAGACTGCATGGAATGATGGAGCTATTCAATGGACTCAAATGGACAAATGGCTCTGGGAGACTGGTTTGATTTGGTATGAAGATACTGACTTACTAATAGTTAGTTCTTACTAATAGTTAGTTGACTTTAGACTGCCTGAACTCTCGGGCAGTCAATAAGTTAACTATTCCTGTTTTTAAACAAGCAACTACCAAGAAACACACCTCTAATGAAAAAAATCTTCAAAACTTTCTATTACCTATTTATCCTTGCAATTGCAATTATTGCCGTTTTTTTAGTTCTGTCTGCTATTCCCATAAAAGGTGGTTATAAATCATTTATCGTGCTTTCTGGCTCAATGGAACCAAAAATTCGCACAGGAAGCATAGTAGCCACAAAACCAGCTGAAAATTATCAAGTTGGTGATGTGATCACTTTTGGAGAGTCCTCCAAAATGAAAACACCGACCACACATAGAATCACAGCCATAGAAAAAAATGACGATATCGAAAAATACATCACTAAAGGAGATGCTAATAATGCGAAAGACCACAAACAAGTCTCAAAAAATGAAGTTATTGGAAAAGTGCTCTTCTCTGTTCCATTTTTAGGATATGCCGTGAATGCTGCGCAAAAACCGATTGGTTTTGTTCTAATCATCATTGTTCCCGCAGTTATTATTATCTATGATGAAATTTTGACCATCAAGAAAGAAATATTGAAAAAACTTGATTATCGAAGAAGAACAAAAAAACGCAAAGCAGATGAATTAGAGAATGATAATACTAAAAAAGACGATGTCAAAGAAGAAAAGGAGATATAAATCAGTTATCACAAGAAGAATCCTAAGCTCGCTCAAAAAAGTGGGAATTTGTCTTTTGATATCAGTTTTTTCTTTTTCACTGAATTTTCCTGGGGGCACTAATGCTAGTTTTTCAGACAAAGAAGAGGGCGCAAATAACACTCTGGGCGCTTCCACTCTAGACTTTTCCATTCCTTCCGACGACAGTTTCTCTCCCAAAGTTTCACCCTCCACAGAAACTTCTAAATCTGTTTCGCTTTCAAAACTCGGGATACTGGATTTTAATTACAAAGTTTCAACTACAAATCTTTCTGGCGACTTAGATCTTTGTGAAAAATTGGAAATCAAAGACGATCAAACAAATACCTATCAAAAATTAGCTGACTATCTTTTTTCGAGTACACAAAATATTTCAAAAGAAACTTGGAACTTTACCGTTAAATTAACTGATGGCAATCCTTCCCTGGCTGATAAAGTTTGTGATTTTGATTTTAAATTTGAAGCTTGGCAAACAGGTTCGACCCATGGAGCTGATGGCTTTTCTGATATTGAAACTACGAGTAACCGTGTTACTTCCGACCAGTGGTCAGCTAGCCAAGCTGTTGTTATCAACGAGATTATGTGGATGGGATCAGAAGAAGGAAGTTCTGACGAATGGATTGAACTTCGCAACATGACAGACAAAGAGATTGACCTTTCAAATTGGAATGTTCATGGTCTTGGCCATGGCGCAGGGGCAATGGCACACCTAGAAATTCCACATGGATATAGCATCAAAGCTAATGGATATTTCTTGATCTTGAGAAAAAAATGGAATGAAACAGCTATTGGCCTCTCCAGCAATCTAGACTCTGATAAAGGAATCACCCATAAATCAAATGTGAGTCTCCACAATGACGGCGAGGGACTTTTACTTGCAAACAAAGCTGGTACAACAGTTGACGTCGCCTGGAAAGATTCAGCTTGGCCAGCAGGAGAAAATGGTTCGGATTATCGTTCAATGCAAAGAATGCCTCTCCCAGGAGATGGCACGGATGCTAAAAATTGGTTCACGACAAATCACCCAGCTGCTAATGATACTGACTTTTGGGAAGATGAAATCAATAACTATGGCACGCCTGGTGGACAAAACCTCTTGCCAATAGTTTTAAATGAGTTTGTGGCAAATCCATCTGGAAGTGACGTAGCGCCAATGCCAAATGGTGAAGTGATTGAACTTTGGAATAATGATGACAAGGACTGGGATGTGGCTGGTTGGATCATTGCCAATAAAGACGGAGATGAAATTATTATTTCGACTTCCAACGGCGACAATGATGACAACCCTTCAGATAGTGGTGAGACCATTGTTCCAGCTGGCGATGATCTAGTTGTGTATGCAGACGGACAATTTAATCCAGCTGAATTCTTTGATAATAACAACAACGGTGAATTATATCTGATTGCTCGTTATGGCAGTGTTGAAATTGAAAATGATCACTATGATTATCAAAAGCCAAGCGATTTCTTTGAAAATAAAGCGTTTCAACGAATCCCAGATGGTGTTGGTCCTTTTGTTGACCCAAATCCTCGCTTAGGCAAAGAAAACAAACTCTCTAGCGATGAAAAAGATTATTATCAAGCAATAGTTCTGGAAGAATGTTTCGACAAAAGAGATTTCGACAGAGAGGAAGAACATCCATTTTGCAAGGGAGTTTTCTTGGAATACTTGGGTCTTTTAGATGATGAAAATGATGATGAAATGCCCAAAGATGTTTATCGCGAAATCCTAGCAGAAATTGCTTTGGAATCGCAAGAAGAAGACGAAGATGAAAAAAAGGAAGATGGCGATGAAGTTTTCCTCGATGCCATTAAAGGGGAGGATACTTCTAAAGGAGAAACTGATCAGGCCCAAGAAGAAAACATAAAGCAAACCGATACTGAGCAAGTTGAACTACCTGAAGAAGATTCGGGCGAAGAGTCTTCTATTGAGAGTGAAGAAAACCAAACTGACGACAAGGATTCTGATTTAAATAATGAAAACTCCAAAGAAGAAGACTCGATACCAGAAATTGCAGAGGAGGTAGCCCCAGAAGAAGAGAAATTGGAAAGTGTAGAAGAAGAATCAGCTAACAATGAAACCCCTGAATTAAAAGACGAGAAAGCAGAGGAAGCAGAAAACGAAACATCTGAGGAACCCAAAGAGGAACAAGTAGAACTAGAAGCGATTAAAGAAGAAGAGTCAGAAGAAAAAGAAGAGTTAAAGGAAGAAGAAAAAAAAGAGGAAGAGAATGATCTGGGAGAAATAGTAATGTTAATTATCAATAACATATTGGCATGAAAAAAGATGGTATAAAATTTGGACTGAAAAAATTCTTCTTACTTACAATAAGCTTGCTTTTTAGTGGAGTTTTTTTCACAAACATTGCTTGGGCAGATGACAAAATCGATGTTGAATATCCAGTGGGAACAAATTTAAATGAAAGTGCTATTTTCGATTTCACTAACATCCTGCCTGGTTGGCAAGAAAAGAAAACTATTAGAGTGGAAAATGACAGCGAAACAGATGATATTAATTTATTTTTTACTATTGACCTTAAGGGTGACAAGAAATTAGCAGAAGAATTGAAACTATATGTTATCAGGGTTGAGAATGGGAGTTATCGGATTGGCGGACCAGGGGACCGCTATGACTTGAAAAAGGCAGATGAAGAAGAGTTATACATGGACCGTCTGAGCGCTACAAAAGGCAAAGAATATCGCATTAAAATAAAATTCGATGAAGATGCTGGTAATGAATATCAAAACTTAGAAGCAAAATTTGATATTGAATTTGAAATAGAATCACGCGTAGCAACAGAAGATGAAACCGAGGAAGATATTCTTACTGACCAAGGACGCGTGCTTGGTCTAACAGAGAACTTACCAGAAGAAGAGGCTGAAGTTCTCGGCGAAAACACACCAATAATTTCCGAGGAAGGAGCAGGATCAGAAAATGCTGGAGATGTTAAGGGGACATCAACTACTTGCGAAAATACAAAAAAGTTGCCGTGGGTACTAGCGCTTATCGTTTTGGCAATAGCTCTTATTGCTAATACCTGGAAACATGTAGAACTCAGCGATTATGGTTGGAAGTTTGATACTGCAGGAGTAACGGCTCTCGTTGCAACTTGGTATCTCCTTGAAAATTGTCACGCGCTCTACTGGGTGCCACTTTCAGCTATTGGAATTGGAATTGTCGTTCACTTTGCACTCCCCTCTCTCCTTGAAATGCTAGGAAGAAAAAGCACAACTTGATTCGATATTTAAGATTAAAGAACTCAAATCTAAAAAGCTATTTTTAATAATCATCGATGAAAGTCGATGATTATTTATTGCAAAAAGAGAATGCACTGTACACTCTCTTTGCTATTTAATATCCATATACCATAAAACCCGCTTCCAATGAACGGGATCTATGGTTCTGTGTTTTCCTCCGTTAAATCGGGAGTCAAACACGTCTCTTTTTTTGTATGTATTTATTTTCAATTACATACGCAAACATTATACCACGAAAGGCCACCCTTGTTAATCTTTTTAAAAAGTCTTGCAAAGAGGATTTTCAAAAAAGAGGGTGACCAAAGTTCCTGGTTACCCTCTTTCCTATTTCATAATATTGCTAATTTCTTGGCACTCCTTTATTGCCGAGTCCTTTCGGTCGGTATTTCTTTGCAACCCTAATTCTTGCTAATTGTTTTTCAATTCCAGAAACAACAATTGCATATTGATTTTCATCTATGTGCATTTGTTGATCTTTTTTCATTTCTGCTGCCTTCTCTCTTGCCTCTTGGGCACGCTCCAGATCAATCTCATCAGCCCTCTCAGCGGTGTCGGCCAAGATTGTGAGCTCATTATCATGAAACTCCAAAAAACCTCCTGAGGTGGCCATATGCTCTATTTGACCCTCTTGTTTGGTTTCAATTATTCCAGGAACGATAATGCTGAGGAGCGGCACATGATTTGGCAAGATTGTAACCTTACCAACCTGCGTTGAAAGTGTTATTTGTTCCACCTGGGTCTCCAAAACAACTCGCTCTGGTGTAGTAACTTTAAGTTTAATGGTTTTCATCATTTACACTATTAATAATTCCTTTGCTATTTCTTGTTATCTGCTTCTACAACCTCCTCGATTGAGCCTTTCATGTAGAAATCCATTTCATTTATACTATCATGTTTCCCTGCAATAATTTCCTTGAAACCTTGAATTGTTTCTTTAAGTGAAACATATTTTCCTCCTGCTCCTGTGAACTGTTCTGCCACAAAGAAAGGCTGGGAAAGGAATTGTTGCATTTTTCTTGCTCGAGAAACGGTGATCCTATCTTCATCTGAAAGTTCTTCCATTCCTAAAATTGCAATAATATCTTGCAAATCTTTGTATTTTTGTAACACTTTTTGAACATTACGAGCAACACTATAGTGTTCTTCTCCTAGAATGTTTGGATCCATGATTGTGGAATTTGAATCAAGTGGATCAACTGAAGGGTAAATTCCGATTTCAGAAAGTGCACGTGAGAGTGTCACTGTTGAATCTAAATGAGCAAAGGTTGTTGCAGGAGCTGGGTCAGTCAAATCATCTGCTGGCACATATACAGCTTGTACAGATGTCACAGAACCTTTTTTTGTAGATGTAATTCGCTCTTGCAGTTTACCCATATCCTCAGCAAGTGTTGGTTGATACCCCACCGCTGATGGGATTCTCCCCAAAAGCGCAGATACTTCAGAACCAGCTTGTGTGAATCGGAAAATGTTATCAACAAAGAACAATACGTCCTTCCCTTCTTCATCTCGAAAATATTCAGCCATTGAAAGTGCTGATAGTGCAACTCTTTGTCTCGCTCCCGGTGGTTCATTCATTTGTCCGAACACTAAAGCTGTTTTATCAATCACACCAGACTCAATCATTTCGTTATAAAGATCGTTTCCTTCACGAGTTCGCTCTCCAACACCGGCAAAAACTGAATAGCCACCGTGTTCCTGAGCAATATTTCGAATAAGCTCTTGAATCAAAACTGTCTTCCCCACACCAGCACCACCAAACAAACCAACTTTTCCACCAGCAAGAAACGGGCAAATAAGATCAATAACCTTAATTCCTGTTTCAAAAACTCGTGTCTTTGTTGACTGTTCCTTAAAAGCTGGAGCGTCTCTGTGAATAGGATATTTCTTCTCGCTTTTCACTTCGCCTTTTCCATCAATTGGATTCCCCAAAACATCAAACATTCTTCCAAGTACCTTCCCACCGACTGGAACAGAAATTGGAGCTCCTGTGTCAACAACTTCGATTGATCTTTTGAGTCCATCAGTAGAATCCATGGCCACTGAACGTACTTGTCCTTTTCCTAAATGTTGAGCAACTTCCAAAACAACTGTTTTGACTTTGTCATCAACTTCAATCTTTGTTTCAAGTGCGTTGTTAATAAGAGGCATTTGACCTTCAAATTTCACATCCACAACTGGTCCAATGATTTGAGTAATTTTACCTGTGTTCTTCATAATATCTAAATTATTTAATATCTAAAATTAATTATGTCCTTTTTTATTCCAATGCAGCTCGACCAGAAGTAATTTCCGCAATCTCTTGCGTAATTCCTGTCTGACGAATCTGATTATATGAATATTGCAATTCTGTTATCATATCAGCTGCCGCATCAGAGGCATTCTTCATTGCCAACATTCTTGCTGATTCTTTTGAAGCGTTTGATTCAAGCACTGCATGGTACAGTTGCACCTCCACTAACCTTGGCAAAAGTTGCTGAAGAACTTTGATCGGCTTTGGTTCAATCTTGTAATCAATAATCTCTTCTTTCTCTTTTAGATCTTTAACATCATCTTCTCTGTTCATTTCTTCGATTTGCTTTTCGATATCAATCTTTGAAATTGGCAAAAGCTGTCTCAGTTTTGGCACTTGAACGGCTGTATTCTTAAAATCAGTATACGCAACCACAACTTTATCATATTTTCCACTTACATAGTCATCAATCACAATTCTAGCCAGTGACCTGACTGCCTCAACTGAAGGCGAATAATTGAAATCTTCAAAACTTGCAACTACATCCTTGTCTCGCCTTGCAAGATAATTAAAACCTTTTTTTCCAACAGCAATATAATCAAACTCCAAATCTTCATCTTTTATCGTTGAACCAATTTTCTCATTCCCGATTCTGTTAATTTTCAACAATTTCGGATTTTTCACTTGCTGGGAAAGTTTTTTAATTATTTGAGCATTATATGCTCCGCATAAACCTCTGTTTGAAGTGATTAGCACTATCAAAACTCGTTTAACTTCACGCACCTCCAAGAGACCGTGCTCCAGTCGATCAAAAGCCTTCGAAAGGTTTGTCAAAACACCCCAAGAAGCTCGTGCATATTCCCTGACTTGCAACACCCGATTAATCTCTTTTTTCATCTTGGATGCTGAAACCATCTCCATAGCCCGAGTAATTTTTCGAGTATTTCCAATAGACTTTATTCTTCGTTGTATTTCCTTTGAATTACCTGCCATATTATTGCTGGAAATTAAATTATTCTTTTATTATTACTCGGCCTTTTTCATCTGTACCTCTTTCTTCTCCTCCTTTTCTTCTTTTTCTTGTTCCTCTTCATTCTCTTCCTTCCAGGTACTATTGAAATCCTCAGTTAAGCTAACTAGCTTCTCTTCGAGTTCTTCAGAAATATTCTTTTCCTCTTTAATTGCCCTCAAAGCGTCTTTGCCAGTTTTTTGCATATATTCACTGAACTTTGCTTCCCACTCCTTTACTTTTTCCACTTCCACTTCATCGATATATCCCTTTGTCAAAGCCCACATGATTGCAACTTGATCCTCCATTAGCATTGAAGCATATTGAGCTTGTTTTAGAATTTCAATTGTTCGGTATCCTCGATCAATCTTTTGCTTTGTTCGATCATCCAATTCTGAACCAAATTTTGTGAAAGCTTCCAATTCTCGAAATTGTGCTAATTCCAGCTTGATCTTACCAGCAACTTTTTTCATCGCTTTTGTTTGAGCAGCAGAGCCTACACGTGAAACTGAAAGACCGACATTAATAGCTGGCCGAATTCCTTGATAAAACAAATCTGACTCCAAGAAAATTTGACCATCTGTAATTGAAATCACATTTGTAGGAATAAATGCCGAAATATCTCCAGCTTGAGTTTCAATGATTGGCAAAGCAGTCATTGAAGCACCGCCATTCTCTTTGTTCAATTTAGCACTTCTCTCTAGAAGCCTTGAATGTAAATAGAAAACATCTCCAGGATATGCTTCTCGCCCTGGCGGTCTCTTTAGAAGTAATGAAAGTTGTCGATATGCCCAAGCATGCTTAGAAAGATCATCAAACACAATTAGTACATCTTTTCCTTGTTCCATGAAATATTCACCAATTGCGCATCCAGAATATGGAGAAATGAATGAAAATGCAGCAGGATCAGAAGAACCAGCAACAACAATAATTGTATGCTCCATTGCGTCATTTTCTTTCAACTTTTCAACAATTTGAGCAATTTTTGATTTCTTTTGTCCAATCGCAACATAGATACAAATCACATCTTCACCTTTTTGATTGATAATTGTATCAATTGCAATTGCGGTTTTTCCAGTTTGTCGATCCCCAATAATCAATTCTCTTTGTCCTCGTCCAATTGGAATCATTGAATCAATTGATTTGATTCCGGTTTGCAAAGGTTGGCTAACGCCAGCTCGAGTCATCACACCAGGTGCAATTTTTTCGATTGGATAATACTCCCCTTTTTTGATTTGATCACCATCATCAATAATCGTTCCGATTGGATCAACAACTCGTCCAATCATTTCATCAGAAACCGGGATTGAAAGAATTTTACCAGTCGCAGAAACCTTCATTCCCTCTCTTACCCTCGAAACTTCTCCAATGATGATTACACCAATTCTTCCATCTTCAAGGTTCAATGCAACACCGAATAGGTTTTCTCCATCTTCTGTGTCGAATTTAACCATCTCAGACATCATCAGATCATCAAGACCAGCGACTTTTGCCACTCCGTCTCCAACTTCTAATACTTTCCCGACACTTTTCAGTTCTGAAGAGGTATCAACATTCGCAATTTGTTTCTTAAGTTCGTCAATTATATAATCTTTGTTCATATCTTTTAGGATATTTATAAGTTAGTTTATAGTTTATAGTAGTGAATTTTCCAATTTCTCTATTTTAGCCCTCAAACTTCCATCTATAACTTTCGCTCCAATCTGAATACTAATCCCGCCTATTAATGATTCATCAACTTCCTTGAAAATTTCAATTAAATCTTTTTTGATGTCCAATTTCTTTGCAATAGACTCCTGTAAAAGCTTCTCTTGTTTGCTGGATAGTTCTTTTGCGCTGACAATGTTCACATTTACAACTCCGGCCTCTTTCTCTATTAAATTGTTAAACTGTTTTACAATCCTCTCAAATCCACCTTGATCACGATTTTCAACGATTAGTTTTGCTAATTTAACAACACCTTCCTTGGCTGCTTTCTTGTCTTTCGATTCATCAAGAATGAATTTGGCAAGTTCGGCATATTGATTGTTTGAAATATTCATGTGTTCTTTTGATTAGTTTTTCACATCCGCAATCGCTTTCTCAATCAACTCTTCGTCTTTCTTGCTGTCTAATTTCTCATTAATAACCTTCTTTACTGCAAGGGTAACGAGCATTCCAACTTCTCTCTTGATTTCAACTACCATTTTTTCTTTCTGGGCTTGAATTTGCTTCTTAGCTTGGTCAACAACCTTTTGAGCATCAATTCTTGCTTGACCAACTGCTTCTTCTTTGTTTCTGTCAGATTGTCTTTGCGCCTGGTCGATAATTTGTCTTGCTTCTTTTTTTGCTTCTTGAATCTGCTTTTCCCTTTCTTCTGCTGCAGCTTCTAGTTTTTCTCCAGCTTCTCTTGCGTCATTCAAGCCTTTTTCAATCGTATCACTTCTTTCATCCATTTTTACTAAAAGTGGTTTGTACGCGAATTTATAAAGAACAGCAATAACAATAGCAAAATTAACCATCTGCGCTGCTAGCATCTTATAGTCAATGTGAAATGTTTTAATTAACTCTTCCATAATTTTCGATCTTTTAGTCTGTTTAAATTAATAACTTCTAAATAATATTCACTAGAGGACCTCTTCTGCTAGCTGTCTGCTCAGCAGAAAGAAGTCTAAAGTAAACAATATCTATTTGATGCTAAATGCAATAACAAGGGCATAAATAGCAATCGCTTCTGCAAAAGCAGCTGATAGAAGCATTGGTGTTAAAATCTTTCCAACACTTTCTGGGTTTCGTCCAATTGACTCCATTGCTTTTGCTCCAATCTTTCCAATTGCGAGTGCAGGTCCGATAGAACCGATTCCAATTGCTAACGCTTTTGCAAGCATTGTAAGGTCAACGGCTGCTTGAACTGTTTCTGGGGTTGCCATAGTTTTGTGTTCTTTGAAGTGATCTGCAAATTACTTGATCGACGGGGATATTTATTTAACGTCGGTTTTACAAACACACCAAAAGAAAATAAGAAAATAATTAAATAAGCCTCTTTTAAGACTTCAGACAAAAAGCATGCTCATCCTTTTCGTCTCAAACCTCAAACGCAAAAACAATATATTAATGCTCAGCACTAGCGGTGGCCATTGTGAAAAATACTAAAACCAAAATTGCGAAAACTAATGCCTGAATAAAACCAACTAAAATTTCCATAAACATAAATGGCAGTGGCAAAAGAAATGCAAATAGCGCCATCATGGAAACTAACAGAACCTCTCCTGCAAAAATATTTCCGAAAAGCCTAAATGACAATGAAGCAACTTTTGCAATTTCAGAAACAATCTCAATCATTCCCACCATTACTTTAATTGGGTTCACTAGTATGACCGAAGGGTCTTTTCTAAACTTGCTTGGAATCTCCAGCAATGCTTTGATATTGATAAACCTATTTAGATAGTTCCAAGCACCAACTGTAATGACTCCGAAAACATGTGAACCGACAATAGAAATAAGTGCCAACGCAAGTGTTGTGTTCAAATCCGCAGTTCCACCACGAAAAAAGGGCACAAATACTTTGTGTCCTTCATGTGAATCGACGAACCCGATGGTTCCAATTCCTGGAAAAATCCCTAACCAATTATTCACTAATATAAAGAGGAAGAGCGAAAGCACAATCGGTAAAAATCTTTTTGAGTTCTTACGACTACCAGTAACTGTGTCTGCAAAAGTTAAAGACTCCTCAAGAATCATTTCAAAAAAGTTTTGAATTCCTTTTGGAATCTGTTTGATTTTTCTTCCTGCGGCAATAAAAAACAGCACCAAGATAAGCACTGTCGCAAAACTATTCAACAAAGAGTTGGTAATTGTGAAATTTTCAAATTTTAGCACTGGCTCTGCGAACAACGTAATCTCATGTTGCACTTGTTCACTAGCGCCCTGGGTATTTCCTTGTTTCATTGTAATCTCCGAATATAAATAAATAATACTCTCGTCATCGCCTGTCGATCAAACTTAACTAAAATTCTTTTTTTTCGTCTCCTTCTTCTCCTTCGCCTTTTTCGCTTCGTCTTCTCTTACAATCTCATCCATTGCTCTTTTGGCCTCTTTTACAATTCCAATTGATGAACCGACGAAGGCAATTCCAATTGAAAACAAAAACAGCCATGGCTCTGTTTCATATCTTTCATCAAGCCATTTGCCGATAAAGAGTGCGATTATGATTGGCACGCCAATCCAACCGCTCAATTTTGAAAAAAGAATTAAACTAGGTTGCCACCAAGCTGCCTCTTCTCCCCCCTCTTCCTTTGAAGAACGTTCCATATCTTTACTTTTCTACACTTTGCTAGCTTTACACCGACATTATATATCAATTCTCACAGATGTCAATAGTTACAAACAGAAATTTGGGTCGGTTTTGATAATAAACTTAATCATTTATTTCCGCTGTTGACTTCTTAGCTAGAGTTACTAATTCCTCTGCAATTTGTTCTGTGGAGTGAGGAAAATAGAGAGATTTGATTCCCTCTTGCATTTTGCTCCTTATTTCTTGATCACCCACGATTTGATCAATAGTGTGCAAGAGAAGGTGCTCTTGAAAATTAGCTTCTTCAATTGCTACAGCTCCACCCACTTTTGAAACTTCATAGGCGTTGATTCGCTGATGATTATTCGCGCTGTTTGTGATTGGAACCAAAATACTTGGTTTTTCATTTGCTGCAATTTCAAATATTGCAGTTGCTCCAGCACGCGAGACAACCACATCGGCAAGTGCAAAAATATGTTTCAATTCCTCTCCAATAAATGCAATTGGGTAATAATCACTGTGTCCAATTTTATACCCCTGTTTTTGAGCTTGTGAGACTATAAAGTCATAATGGGATTTCCCTGTTTGGTGAATAACTTGATATTTCTTAATTAATTCTGGCAAAATAAGCATGACGCGTTCATTTATAATTTGCGCCCCCTGAGAGCCCCCAATAAAGAATATTACGGGTTTTGCTTCTTTGTGCAGATTCAAAAGTTCCCTTCCTATTTTAGCATCTCCATCTATGGCATCCTCTTTAATCGGGACTCCTGCTAGTACTGTTTTGGATTTAGGGAAATACATTCTTGCTCTCTCAAAAGAAATTATTACTTTATTAGCAATCGATCCTAGGAACTTATTTGCCAAACCAGGTATTGCATCTGACTCATGTATCAAAACAGGAATATTATACATTTTTGCTGCAATCACAACTGGTACGGAAGCAAAGCCGCCTTTTGCAAAAACAACATCGGGAGTGAACCAAAGCAAAATCCACAAAGACTGTAGAGTGCCTAAAGGAGCCTTAAAGATGTCAAGAAAATATCTTGGAGTGAAGTATCGATGAAGTTTACCTGTGAGAATTGTTTTTTGAGGAATATTGTTTTTAGTCATTACCTCCTTCTCCATCGCTCCCCTTGGTCCAATATACAAAAACTGGGCCCCGCCTTTAGTCATTAAATCCTTCTCTATATATTTTGCCACGGTCACTAACGGGAAGAGGTGACCGCCTGTTCCACCACCGGCTAATACTACTTTTAATGACATATTTTAATATTTTATTTGTTTAGACTTGCTAGACCTCCAGAATTGTTCTAGTTCTCTTATTTAATCTAATTATAGCAAATTAGCAAGAAATAAAAAAGAGGTCGACATATTTGATTTAAACATGTCAACCTCTTCAGTTTTTCTAAAATTCACCTCTGTTATAACTTCGATGAGAAGATTTTCACTTTAAACTCTTCATAGAATAAGCATTACTTCTCAAGAGGATATTCTTTTCGATAAAGACTCACGAACATTGTTGGTACAATGATCAATGTTAATAGCGTTGAAAATGCCAGTCCGAAAATAATCGCAAAACCGAGATTTCTCCAAATTGGCTGTGTGATTGAAAGTGGTAACAAACCAATGATTGTAGTGATTGTTGTAAGGAAGATTGGCCTTAAACGAATGTAACCTGCATTTTTAGCTGCATCAATCAATCCACTTCCCTCCTTCAATTCACGGTTGATTTGATCAATAAGAATAATTGCGTTATTAACAACAATCCCGGCCAAGGAAATAATTCCAATAAAAGCTGGGATATCCAATGTCATTCTAAAGATCGTCATCCCCCAAAGCACACCGATCATTGCGAGCGGAATAGTGAATATGATAATCATGGTTTGTCGATATGAATTGAACTGCAAAACAAGAATAAACAGAATAAGCACAATTCCCAAAATCATCTTCAAGAACATATCGATATAAACTTCCATCATCTCCTGCGCTTCACCTCCAGAAGAAACAGTATATCCACTTGGCAATGACATTTTTTCAATCTCACCCAAAAGCTGTTGAGTGATTTCAGTTGTGTTTCCTCCATCAGAATCCCCTGTTATCAAGACAATTCTTTCATTGTCCCTCCTATTGATTGTAGCAAGGGAAGGCTCAAAGGTCAGCATGCCCAATTCAGTGATTGAGAATTTCTCTCCCTTAGAATTTAAAACAGAAAGCCCTTTGATGTCTTCTGTGCTTGATAACTGTTTGTCATTAATTCCTGTGTCAATCTTCACTTCATCACCATCCCTGGTAATCTCAATGTCGTCGTTCCTAGCAACCTTGCTCCTCAACTCACCAGCAATTTGAATCACTGAAATTCCATTTTTAGCTAAGATTTCTTTGTTTGGGGTAAAAACCAACTCTCCTGCAGCAAGTTTAACAGAGGTTTCCACATCAATTGTTGTTGGAATGCTTTTCAATTCATCGGCAATTTTTTCAGCAAATTCCTCCAATATCAAAAGGTCTGGACCGCTTACTCTAAGTTCGATTGGCTTACCTGCTGGGGGGCCTGAATCAAGCTCTACAAAGCGAATGTCCCCTTGGGTGACAATTGGTTCGAGTTTCTTTCTTAGCTCCGAAACAAACTCAAAACTATAAGTCTCACGTTCTTTTTTATCTATAAGATTAATTTGAATAAAAGCCTTGTTGCTATCCCCTTCAGAAGCTGAAGTTGCGCCATCTCCACCTATAGCGCTCCCTATGTTAGTAACGAAATTCTCAATTTCAGATTCTTTCCGAAGTTCATTCTCAATTTTCTTGGTTATTTCATCCGTTCTTTCCAAAACAGTTCCGTTTGGCATTTCGAGGTTGATGTAGAAAAAATCAGAATCATCCTGACCAAAAGCTTGCATTTTAATCAAACCAAACACCGGCAATGCCATCGAAATAAAGAAAAATATCCAAATCCCAGCGATTACTTGAATGCGTCTTTTACGACTGGTTAAAATTTTTGGAATATTCCTTCTGTATACCTTAGCGATCCAGTCAAACATTTTTGAAGAAAATCGCTCTTTTCGTGGCTTTCCCTTAAAAATTTGTTTCATTTTCAAGCAAACTTTTGTGAAAAAATTTCTGCCACAAGGTTCTTCTTTCTTCTTTCTAACGGGTTTAATAAGATATGTGCCGAGTGCTGGAATAATTGATACGGAAACAAACAACCCAGCGATAAGTGTCGAAATCACAACAATTGGAATTGTTCTAATGAAGGACCCGAAGATTCCTTTCACAAACAATAGCGGGAAAAAGGCTGCTACTGTTGTTAGCATTCCTGCAAGTAATGGTGCTGCATATTCTCTTACTGTTGAAATAGCCGCTTGATAACCTGTTAATTTGTACTTTTCAACCTTATTATGCATCCCCTCAACAATTACAATAGCACTATCAACCAAGAGACCGAGGGATAAGACAAGCGCAAAAAGTGAAATAGTGTTCAAACTCTCTCCAACACTTGCCATCACGATAAAAGCAATGAAAAATGAAAAAGGTACAGCAGGTCCAGCCAAAAAAGCTTCTTGCCAACCTAGAAAAATCAATAAGAGCAAGAGGATTAAAAATACAGTTGCCAAACCATTACCAACCAAGGTATTGATACTATCAGTCACAAACTTTGAAAAATCATTTGTCACCTCAACTGTTACATTTTCTGGATATGCAGAACCTTTCTCATTTTCGATTCGATCTCTAACTTCACTAGCTAGCGCTGTCACGTCACCCCCAGTTTTTTTGTAAATTTGAATTGACACTGCATCAAGTGGCTCATCACCAGCAATTGAAAATCTCGATCGGGAAAATTCTTTTGAAAAATCGTCTTTTACTTTCGCAACATCTTCAAGATAAATCAAACTTCCATCATTATTCGCACCAATTGGAAATATTCCTACTTCGGAAGAATCCTTGAATTCTCCTTGGATTCTTACATTATATCTTGATTTTTCAATCACAATAGAACCTGCAGGAAAATTAACATTATTAGCACTCAAGACACCTAGCACTCCTTGCACCGTTAATCCTTTTTTTGCAAGAATATCTTGATCAAAATCAACTTTGATCACTCGATCTCTTCCTCCTGAAATATTAACCTCTGACACAAAAGGGACTCCTTTTATCTCATCTTTTAAGTTTTCGGCAAACTGTTTTAGCTCAGCGACGTCATATTCCTCTGAGACAAGAGTCACTTCCATTACGGGCCGATCATCGATTTTAGCCTCAACTGTTTTTGGTTCACTAGCATCTTCTGGCAGCTCAGTTTTGGCATTGTCAACCTTATCTTTAAGTTCTTTGATTGATTTATCAATATCCTCGCCGGCCTCAAATTCAACAAAAATAGAAGAAAATCCAAGAGAACTCGAGGAGTCAATTCTTTTGATTCCGTTTAGATCGCTTATTTCGCTCTCAATCTTTTTTGTAACTTGCTGTTCAATATCCAAGGGTGACGCTCCCGGAAAAACTGTCACAACAATAGCAAAAGGAATTTCTATCTCAGGGTTCAGTTCCCGTGGCATGTTTTTAATTGTTGCTATCCCAAAGATTAATAATGCAATAATAATCAAGATTGTAAGCTTGCTTTTCCTAATCAAAAAAACCCAGGGAGAATTTTCAAATTCTTCCAACTCTCGAACGATTTTTTCTCTGAGTTTCAATTTTTTCACCCGAGAATCTTTGTTTTCACTAGAATTTTCTGTGCTATTCATTGTAATAGTTCTTTTCGATTTCTTATTTGTGCTCTTTGCAAGCCTTATCTTCTAATCCTTTTTGGTGGTGACTGCTTGACCATCTGTAAGATTTCTTGAATTAACAATAATCAACTTCTCTCCAAAAGAAACTCCTTTTGTTATTTCAATTTTATCACCAACAATTTCGCCAACTTCAATTTCTCTGGCAATGGCTTTCCCTTCTTCTAAGATAAACACGACAGATCTCCTTTGTCCTAAATTCACAGAACTTATCGGAGCGAAGAAAATCTTCTGCTCAGAGGGCTCTACTACTTCCTCTTCTAGCGCTAACGAAAAAAGAACTTTGCCTGTCTTGTTCGCGTTTGTCATAACTTCCTTTAAAGTTTCAATCTTAACATCAAACCTTTGATTTGTTGTTTTTGCAATCGTTGAAAGGGAGACAATTTTCCCCTTGTGCTGGCTTTTTCCAATCGCAATAGCAACTTCGTCGCCAATTTTTATTCTGGAGATTTGATCAGCATTCAAGGAAACGACTGTTTGCAGTTTTCCTTCTCCAACAACTCCAGCGATTCGAGAACCACTTGTAATATAATCACTAATTGCAACATTCTTAGAAACAACTGTCCCAGAAATTGGAGCTCTAAGAATAGTTTTTTCAAAAACAACTCTTGCACCATCCATTGTCTGCTTAGCACCGTTAACTTGTAACTGTGCTTGATTCTTTTGGATCTTAACATTTTGCTCAGCTTGATCCTCTAGATCTTTTGCGTTTTCATACGCTCTCTTTGCAATGTCCTCATCTTCCGTGGGATCATTTTTTGCATTTTCATATTGCATTTTAGCAATTTTTCTTGCGTTTTTAGTTAGCTCCAAGCTCTCTTTTGCAACTTTTTCTGTCTTTTTTTGAGTATCCAAGGCAATTTCCAATCCAGCGCTTGCTGAAGATAGAGCCGTTACAGCTGTTGTTTTCAAGCTAGATTGATCAAATACGGCTAGGACCTGGCCCTGCCTTACAAAATCACCAATTTCAAAATTGACTTGTTTAATCCTTCCTGTGTTTTCAGCGACAACATTTCCAGCTTGTGCGGAACGAAAAATAGCCGTTCTTTCAAGCTTGGCTGCATCTGAAGATCCTTCACCTAGTGTCACCGTCTCAACATATGCGACAACTTTCTGCGATATATCTATTGTGTCTCCTTCTTTGTCCTCACCTTTTGCATTGGATCCAAAATTGAAAACCAAAACAATTATTAAAACCAGGGCAGCACTGATCAAAAACCAGTGTCCTTTCTTTTTGCTTCGCAATCCCCCTAGTATTACTTCTGTATTCATAAAAATTAAAACTATTAATTAAAGGCGCCTATTTCTCATGTAAACAAACAAGTCAAACACTTTCTGTTCTTTGGAGAAATAATCTTATTATTTTACCCTCATCAATATTACACTAGAGATAAAGTAATTTCAAGGGTTTTTATTTTTTTAAAAAGAAAAAATGGACCAAACAGATAATAGCTGAAAATGAACGTTTGTCTCCTTGTTAAAAGTCCTGAGTTTTAAAAAAATTCAATGCTTATCTTAGAATAATCTTCCGAAGCTAACCTCCCAAACTAATTGCACTCCTCTGGAGAAAACTATCGATGCAAGATTGACAATAATCACAGTATATAAAAGCCTAGTACTTGTTGAGAAAAATACAATTCTCTGATGTACAGAATAATATAAAAGGGCTAGCGCAATTGGTAACATTGCATCCGTATCAAAAACAATAAATGGTAATTTCAAGACATCTGGAAGTATCTCAAAAGTTCCAAAATAAATCAAAATTTGAATAGACAGGATAAACAATGAATAAACCAAGACCTTACTAACAGTGTTCAAATCCTTTTGAAACTGCAATTGTTCACTTAATTCCTTCAAGGTCGTCCCTTGCTTGATGCTTTGAAAAAACTCCACAGTCCCAATCAAAAAAGTTATTGGGAGAATAATAATTGAAAATGTGAGCATAAACAAAGATTGCCAACCAATACAAAAATTTGTAATGGTTGAGGAAATTTGGCTATCACAAACAGATACTCTTGTGTCACCAAAAGCGATAAAACAAATCAAAAATGCTGTTATGGAAGCTACTATGAAGAAAGTGACCCAAGTTGTAATAATTTGTCCTCCAATACTGAACTTCGCCTCAGAAACCTTGAAATCAATCTTTTGCATTTTACTTCTCTCCTGTTTCAATTTTTTTATTCTGGCCGCTCTAATTCCCAGTTCCCTTTTTTTAAGTTCTTCGAGTTGCATGATTTTAGTTTTATATTTTCGTTTTAAGTTGATTCTAGTTGATTTCAGTATAGCATGTTCTTTCATGATAGAGAAAAACCTCTTTACTAGGTAATAGCTTCTTCATTTTATTCTATTGACAAATCTTGTTATATGGTATATAAATAAATCATTCAATAGCACTTTTTAGTTTGAATTTTCGTGCACATTATTGCGTACACCAAAAAGGGAGGGATGGGGTCATGGATAGCAAGCTCAAAAAACAAGCAACGGTCATTTCGGATCTTACAAAGTTGGTTGTAATAACTGCTATTTCTACGCAAAAATTAAGTGGAGCTACTAAGGATTATATTCAGGAGATAGGACTTGGCAGGGATGTTGATCCACAACACCTAGTCGATATGATCTTTTCCGAAACCAGCTATTTGGAAAAGCAACTACGTAATCTCTTGGAAAAAATCTCGAATGAAGGTACTGTGGAGATCATCAAAGATGCAATGCAAGGCTAAAATTTAGTGGGGAAAGAACCTAAAATGGACTTGTGTAAAAAATAATTCTCTCATCTCTTCTAAACAGGACACTTTGAAATTTCAAAGGGTCCTGTTTTTTGTTATCTGTAAATTAAGAAGACTTGATCTAAATTAGACCAAGTCTTCTCGCGCATTTGCGCTTACTGCTCAAATTTTGAAATACCAATATGAATCCCCGAACCGATTCAATGCCTCAATCAGTTTTTTGCGATCCTTTTGAAAGCGAGGTTTAATGTGCTTCTTCCCCTCTTTCAGATACGCCAACAATGCATTGATGGTATCTTCCCTTGAATCTGCTCGTATTGAGCCTTTACACCCAAGTTCAAGAGTGTTTGCCCACCCAAAGGAAAGTTCAACGCCCCATGACAAATGGGATCCGTTCTTCCAACGCTCGTAATCAAAGACAATCTCCACTCCGTCAAAGATTTTGATGTCGTTTGCAAGCACCTTTTCCCGTCCATCCATATCATCAGGTCCAGCGTGAAAACAAAATGACCCAAAGCAGAACGAGACATCCTGGAAGTACCCATCGGCTTCAAAGACTGCTTTAGCAATAACTCCTTTCCGCAAAAGTCTGAGTGTTTCTGCAACTCTTTTCTTGCTGGTAATTTTTTTTAACAAAGACATTGAAACCCCTGCTAACTTCAACCTTTGCCAACATTGCCAATGATGGACTGTATTCTTCCAAAAAATCATCAGTAACGTAATGAACTACTCTTAGGTTTAACATCAAACGAAAAAGTTCATGCAAGACTCCTGGTTTTGGCATCCTTTGAGTTAAAAAAGGTTCTTTACTTGTGTCGATTTCAAAAACTGGTTTCCAAACACGTTCTTGATTGCCCCCCATCATGATACACCCCCGTAAAAAAAATATTTAAAATAAGTACTCGTTAAAATCTAAAATTCCAACTTCAGATGATACAACGTTTTCATCTTTTTAGCAAATAAAAAAACTGCCCAATTAAAAAATTGCGCAGTTGACTAACTCGGCGTTTTTAGTTTTTTCCTATCCCACAAATCCCATTTTTCCACTTTCCTCCCCTTTCACGTCCTTGATCTTTCCGAACTTCTCTTCATATTTCTTCAAATTGTCGCTCATTGCAGCAGTCATTCTTTTGAAATGTGAAGGAGAAACAATCACACGTGAATTGAGTGTGCCTGTTGGAGGGAAGATATTCAAAAAATCTAAAACAAATTCCTCTTTAGTGTGCATCATCTGGACTGTGTTTGAATACTTCCCCTTCAAATCCTCATCATTGGCTTTGATCTGGATTTGTTGTTGACCCGCTTGGGGTTGTTGGTTTTGGTTCATTTTATTGGGGTTTAATTATTTTTAATTTAGTTTTATTCCCTTTTTGTAAATTAACACTACATGTGTTCATCTTTGACTTGAAAGATTTTGTACTTAAATTTTATCTAGGTTGTGATGTCATTACATGTGTACTTACATATGTAATGACTATGTTCTCCTCAGTCCTTAATTCAATAAAGTTCCTCTTTAGAACAAACGGGGGGCACTCTGATGCCCCCCGTCTATCTAGAACCGAACTATTTCTTTTCTTCTTCTTTTTCGTCTTTCTTCTCTTCCTTCTTTTCTTCTTCTTTTTCTTCAACTTCAGCCTCTTTTACATCACCCTCTTCTTTTTTCTCTTCTCCTTCAGGTGCTGCTTTAGCTGCTTCTGCTTCTTGAGCTGCTTTATACATCTCTTCGCCAATTTTCTGAGCCTCAGTTGAAAGCTCTTCAGAAGCTTTTTTGATTGCCTCAAAGTCATCACCATCTTTTATTTTTTTCAAGGCTTCAAGCTTTTCTTCAACTGGTTTTTTCTTGTCATCAGAAATCTTGTCTCCAACCTCTTTAAAAGTTTTTTCGGTCGAATGAACGATTGCATCAGCTGTGTTCTTTATTTCAATTTCCTCAGCTTTCTTTTTGTCTTCTTCAGCATGCAGTTCAGCATCCTTTTTCATTTTCTCAATCTCTTCCTCAGACATTCCGCTTGAAGCTTCAATACGAATTGATTGCTCTTTATTTGTTGCTTTGTCAATTGCTTTTACATTCAAGATTCCATTTGCATCGATGTCGAAAGAAACTTCAACTTGTGGCACTCCTCTTGGTGCTGGTGGAATTCCATCCAACATAAATCTTCCAAGTGGTTTGCTGTCTGCAGCCATTTTTCGTTCACCCTGCAAAACATGAATTTCAACACCAGGTTGATTATCAGCTGCAGTTGAAAATATTTGTGACTTTGTTGTTGGAATTGTAGTATTTCGTTCAATAAGTGGTGTTAAAACTCCACCCATTGTTTCAATTCCAAGAGTAAGTGGTGTCACATCAAGTAACAATACATCTTTGACATCGCCTTGAAGAACTCCACCCTGAATTGCAGCACCCATTGCCACAACTTCATCTGGATTAACACTGGTCGATGGTTTCTTTCCAAAGAATTCTTCTACTCTCTTCAAAACCAATGGCATTCTTGTCATTCCTCCAACCATCACAATTTCATTGATATCAGCTGCTTTGAATTTTGCGTCAGCCAATGCCTTTTTCACTGGTTCAAGTGTTTTGTCTACTAAATCTCCTACTAGTTCTTCCAATTTAGCTCTTGAAATTTTCATCACAAGATGTTTTGGTCCATCATCACCTGAAGTGATAAATGGTTGGTTGATTTCACTTTCTTGTGCTGTTGAAAGTTCAATTTTCGCTTTCTCAGCAGATTCTTTGATTCTCTGAAGAGCAAGTGGATCTTTTGAAAGATCAATTCCTTCTGCTTTCTTGAATTCATCTAGAATCCAAGTTATGATTTTTTCATCAAAATCATCTCCACCAAGATAAGTATCACCATTTGTAGCTTTAACTTCCACAGTGTCTTCAGCAACTTCCAAAATTGAAATATCGAAAGTTCCTCCTCCAAGATCATAGACAGCAATTTTTTCGTCTTTTTTCTTGTTAAAACCATACGCAAGTGCTGCAGCTGTTGGTTCATTGATGATTCGCATCACCTTGAGCCCAGCAATTTCTCCAGCATCTTTTGTCGCTTTTCTTTGAGCATCGTCAAAATATGCAGGAACTGTAATCACAGCTTCTTCGATTTTTTCTCCGAGTTTTTCCTCTGCATCAGCTTTTAATTTCTGCAAAACCATTGCTGAAATTTCAGCTGGTCGGTATGCTTTTCCGTTCATTGTGATATTAACGGCTTCATTTTTACCTGAAGTAATTTTAAAAGGAAGTTTTGTAGCAGTTTCCTTTACCTCTGCATCTGAAAACTTTCGCCCAATCAAACGTTTTGCTGAATAGATTGTATTCTCATGATTTGTCACAGCTTGCCTTTTTGCTAAAAGACCTACTAATCTTTCACCACCTTTATTAATCGCGACTACTGAAGGAGTTGTTCTGTTCCCTTCTTTGTTTTCTACGATCTCAGGAGTTCCGCCTTCCACGATAGCCATCGCAGAGTTGGTTGTTCCTAAATCGATTCCTAGGATTTTTCCCATAACTTTATTTTCACTTAACTTATTAAAATTGGATCTATTTTTACAGGGGTTGTCCCTCCCTTATTTTAAATCCATATCCTTGGCGACAAGAAATATCACCAAGATATGCACTCAAACTATTTATTCGTCTTTCATTTCAATGCAACTTATCATTCTACTTCAATGGTCGCTGGTCGAATTATCCGCTTTTCGATTTGATACCCCTTCTTCAAAACCTTCTTAACCTTTCCGCCTTCACCATCTTTTTTTTCTGAAGCTTTCAGTATCTCATGGATCGATTCATTTACATCATCTCCTTTTGCGGTGGGAACTTCTGTCACTCCATTAGCCTCCAAAACTCCAAGTAGTTGATTTTTAATATGCATCACGCCCACAACCCATCCCTCTTCCTGTTGTTCTGTCGGAATATGCTGCGTTGCCATTTCAAAGTTGTCAATTACTGGTAAAAGTTCCATGATAAAGTTTTCGAGGCAAAATTTTCGGAATTCATCATTTGATTTTTCAGTTCTCTTTTTAAAATTATCAAACTCGGCTAGTGTTCTGTGCCAACCATTTAATGATTTTTCGAGTTCCATTCGATTTTTCGCTTCTTTGATGGTTTGTTTTTTCTCCCCTTCAAACCCCTTGTCTTCCAAGCTAGCAATTGCTTCATCAAAGGAAAGCCATTTGAATTCTGAATGCTCGTCCTCGTTTAGTACAACTTCCGTATCAGTTGTTAGTGCAATATATCGCAAACCTCTTTTTTCCTCTTTAAATGCCTTGTGATCCTTGGCAAACTCAACTACGTTGATGATTGGCCCAATCTCTACAGAAAGCCCTGTTTCTTCCAAGACCTCTCTCTTGATTGTTTCTTCTATAGACTCTCCTTCGTCGATATGCCCACCCGGCAAGTCCCATTTCTTCGGATTCAAAGACTTTTTGCTCCTTTTTAAGAGAAGAACTTTCTGATCGGAGTTTAAAACTACAATCTTCACTGTAATTGCCATCGGTCGTATACTACTGTTTTCAAAATCAAAATTATCTTTTTTCATCTTATCTTCGGTTTGTTGCTTATTTTTAATTTTTCTCCCTAAGTTCATCATCGCTATTTTATTTTTTTTATTAATCCTGCTTATTCTATTGATATGCGCTTGGGCTCTAAGCTTTGCTAAATTAAGTTAACTAAATTCGCTGTTGTCGCTGTTATGAAGAAAGCTTTTGTGCTTTTATTACTGAAGAATCCACTTACAAAATCAATTAAATTCTTGTTCTTTCCATATTCCATCCTTTTAGGGCCAATAATCGCCAAGACTCCTCGTTCACCGTTTTCCAGTCGATATGGTGAAATAATCATGGAACATTTACGAATCTCTTCAATTGGATTCTCTTCTCCGATGAATATTCTTATTTCTCCGTCTTCTAGGTGGTCTAGAAGTTTCTCCATTTTCTCATCAATCACGTCAAGTGAGGCAGCAATTCGCGAAACTTCATCGAGTTCGTTGAATTCTGGATCATCCATCAATGTGTGCATTCCAAAATCATAATAGTCCTTTTTTTCAATCATTCCTGACAAAGCCATGCATCTTGATGTTGTTGAGAGTGTTTTTGCAAGAGTTCTTGAAAGTCTCGTATTTTGCGCTTTCAACTTTAGCATCTCGACTTGCAACGTCTTTTGATCATCTTGTGTGAGTTTGCGATTTTTCAAAAGATTGTCAATAAAGTATCGATATCCAGCGTCTGATGGTGTTCTACCTGCTGAAACATGTGGTTTCAATAGAAACCCTATTCTCTCAAGTTCGAACATTTCATTTCGAATTGTTGCTGAAGAAATATTTTCTCTAAAAGCCTTCATAATAGAAGAGCTGCTGACTGGGACTGCCGATCTTGTGTACTCTTGAACGATTAACGCTAGAATTTTTCCTTGTCTGTCTGAAAGCATCTATTTTTTGTTAATTCGTTATTTAGCACTCTACCCCATCGACTGCTAATATCATTGTATGACAGCTCCAAATATTTGTCAAATCTTTTTACTTAGCATATAATTAAAACTGTTAATAGCTTGATTCTTTCAATCAAAAGAAGAGGAGATATCTTATGGAACAGTATCAACCTTCGTTGGAAAAAATTTGCCAAGCAAACCGTAGCCACGGAACTGGAGAGGCTCTTTTTCTTGCCTCTTGCTGTATTTGCAGTTTTTTCACCACATTTATTGCTGGATTAATGATTATGTTTGGCGACCAATTCAACGTTTTTCCATGGAACTGGAAAAAACGTGCACCCAGAGCAATACTCTAATTCAATCGGAGGTTCCACCTTGTACATTTTACTCTCAATTGGAACAGACGGTTTGCTAAAATTTAGCAAACCGTCTTTTTTGAAATTCTTTAACATAACTTTATCCTCTTTTCTTTGCACAAAAAATAGAGTTGCTTTATAATAAAGAAGAAAAGCGATATCGTGGAGACTGGTTGTCTCCTTGAAATATTTTGCTATGCACAACAATATTAAAGAAAAAAAATCTAAAATTGAAATTGAATTAGATTCCTTCTTGGTGGCGGTCTGTAAAGATAAAGCTTTGCAACCATTTTCAAACACTTTTCATTTTGAGGGAGAGAATCCAGCCCAACGTAAATTGGGAGACCTTTTTGGTATAATCAGAAGTAATGACAACTCAGAAGGATCCGCCTATCTTCCGAATCTTCTTTCCCAGGTGATTAAGCGAGAATTCTTCTTAAAACCAAACAGGGGAACAGAGGAAAGTTTTGGAAGTGCCCTTAATAAGATCAACCTGGCATTAGAGGATCTTGCTCAACATGAAATAACAAACTGGATCAATAATTTAGATGCTGTTATTGGAGTTATCAGCGGAAATGAACTCCATTTTACTAAGCTTGGGAATGGACAAATTTTTCTCTCCAAGAATAAAAAAATTGCTGAAATATCAAAGGGGTTAAATGAGGAAAAAAACGTGCACCCTGTGAAAACATTTTCTGATATTTCTTATGGTGAACTCTCAATTGGAGATAAACTTATTTTTTCAACAAAGAAACTTTTTGACTCCCTTTCTTGGGAGGAAATCACTCGCCACACAAAAACCTTTACTTCCAGTGAATTTGATAATATTCTCAAATCAACTTTGGACTTAGAGGGAGAGGATGTGGGGGTTGTTATCACTAACATCAAAGAGAAAAGCGTGACTTCGGCTCCAAAAGAAAAAGATCTCGCAAAGCTTAATTTTTTTGGAGAAAGTGAAGCGTTCACTCCAAAGACCTCTCTAGGCAAAAGATGCCGCTCACTAAAAAACATAGAACAGGAGACTAAAAATACCAAAGACAAAGAAGTTAGTATCACGACAGAGGCCCCAATCTCCTCATTAATACCAAAAAAGACAAGAGACGGAGAAATAGAATTGTCTAAAAAGGCAAAGAAAGGGGCAGTGAATATTCCGAACAAACCAACTGCGCCTACGGAACAAAAAAACAAAACTGTGGGATCATCTCCTATTTCTCCGTTTGAAGAGCAACCGGAACTTTTTATTAAAGAAGCTGATGGGAATAAAGAAGTTCTTGAAATGAAGGAAATTGACGACACCAATGAGAAGAGCTTTAATTCTATTTTAAATAAAGCCAAAAAAACTCTTGAGGATTTGAAAAAAAATAACAATATTTCAGCAAGTTCAATCCCTTTAATTTCGAAAATTAAGCTTGGGAAATCAGATGACAACATAAAAGACCTCTCTTTCAATAACAGCATATCCTACCCCATTGAACCATCGAAAGAACTAGAGGAGCAAGAAAAAATGGAGGCAGAAAAAGAAACGATTCGTAAAGAAAGAGAGTTTATGCGTGTAAAAAATGGAGAGATACGAAAAAAAGAAGAGTCTACATTTAAAGAAAAACAAGCCAAGAGTGTTCGAAGAACCATTGGCGTCTATTTAAAAAAAGTGAAAGAGAAACTTGATTTAATTGATTTTCAAAGGATTCTGAATGAGCTAAAGTCTATATTCCTTAAATTGACAGAAAAAATCAAGGAGCTCTACACAGCTATGCATGCTAAGATTAATTCTCTTGTCTCTGGAGAGAAGAGAATCGGGAAGGGAAATAACATTGCCAGCGAAAGTACAAAACCAACTGATACACAAATAAAAACTTCTTTTCGAGATGCCATGACGAGTTCAATTACCTCTGTTATAGCAATCTCAAAACAAAAAGATTTGGGGAGACTCAAGAGAAAGTTTGTTTTGCTTACAAGAAAATACAAAAAAATAATTCTTATAGGCACGATTTCTCTCTTGGCGTTGATTTTCTTATTCTCATTTTTGTCTAAATTAATTGGAAATAAAGCTTTCAATGAAACCTCAACTACCGAGATAATAAATGATCAAAAAAGAGGAGGTTCCGAAAGTGAGACAGAAACAACAACAATAGCAGCTGTTAATGAGGAGATTAAAGCTTTAACTGGAGATAAGGACGAATTATTCATCCTCACAGCTTCAGGAAAATTCTTCCGATTAGACATCACCAATAATAATTTGAAAGAAGTCCCTCTTAAGAATGATATGAAAGAAACCAAAACACTTGTATCTATGCCGACCCTTAGACTGGTCTTCCTTATTTCAGAAAAGCGTGTTTTTTCTTATAGCCCCGTAACAAATCGCTTTACAGATGTTGATATTAAACTCCCTAACAATCTTGCCATTGGAGGAGCTGGGGTTTATCTCCAATATCTTTATATTCTTGATAATAATTCAAAGAATATCTATCAATTTCCTCGCAAACCAGGAGGTTTTCATAATTATAAAATCAGGATACCGAACCAACAATTCTTTTCAGCAGCAATTGACTTAGCGGTTGATGATTCACTTTTGGTGGCATCTGAAAACGGAGAAATTCAACAATACTTTGAAGGAAAATTAAAAACTTCTTTCTCTGCAAAAAATGATGATTATGAAGAGACAAGAATTGTCGATATCGAAACTAGGTCTCAACCAAGTAATATATATTCTTTGGACTCAAAAAACGGGGTTCTTATGAAGATTTTAAAGAGCAATCAATCGGAGACAGTGAAAAAATTCAGTGAAAAATTCATAGATGCTGAACACTTCTGGGTCAATGAAAAACAGGATCGAGCATTTATTAGCACTAAAAATGGTGATATTCTAAGGATCTCACTTTAGAAAAACAGCTAAAACCAAGTACAACTCTTTTTATTATTGGGTTGTTTTTTGTTTTATAGGTATGTTTTTAGATAAAATACAGCAAGTTGCCATTTACAAAAAAATAAAGCGTGCTATATTAATCGTTACAAATGTGTTTTTCAATATACCATTTTTTGTTAACTAGTTCTTTGAAACTTTCTTAATTACAGCAAAAAACCCTTTAGGAGATACGTCATGACAGAACTTTCCACAGGAACAATCCAAGTTAATTCTATCGAAATAGAATGTAGTAAGATGTATCTTTATCATCCCAAAACAAATCTTCTCGGAAAGGATGCCCTAGAAGCTGCAGTTGGCAAGGATATATTTCATGAGATATTGATTCTCTTTCCTGTTTGCATAGCAAAAATTGAGCCATGCAAAAAAGGAGGAGGGGAAGAAAGCGAGAGTACAAAAGAGAGTAGTAATCTAATAAAGGCACTCTACTGTAGTTGTTTATCCCTTGAAATTCGGGGCCATGTTTATGAGCCTAAAACCTTTCTATCAAAACCAATCAATGGGGATCCGGCGTTCTCCAAGAAACTTCTTCAATACAACAAGAGTGTTGATGAGATAGAAGAAGCCTTTAAGTTAAGTGCTCAGAATTTAAAAGCGCTCTTTCATCAAAGTAATCAATGGAGATGGTAGATTGTGAATCTTGGTATAACCAAAAGACGAGTCAGGAGAAATTCCTCCGACTCGTCTTTTCATTGCAAATTATTTCGATTTTCAGGCCTCTAGCTTCGGAGATTCAACTTCCTCCCCCTCTAAATCCAACTTTTTTTTCGTGTTTGTAACTTTCATGATATCCTTATCAACCTTATTGAATTCTTTACTGGAGTTATTGAAATGATTAACTGTTGTCTTTAAGGTATTTCCAAGTTTATCATGATATATAGAATATTGGCTGAGATGTTTTCCGAGTTTTTCAACATTTTTTTGGATTTCTTTTGCTGATTCTTCAATTTCCAAGGCTCTCAATCCCTGTAAAACTGTTTGTAGATAGGCTAAAAATGATGTAGGTGAAACAATAATCACATGCTTGTCTTTAAATGCATACTCAATTAAATCTCGTGAAGAAACTTGCGCGGAACCAACTTTATTTACAAGAAGGTCGTAATAAATCGCTTCTGACGGAATGAACATAAATGCAAAATCCACCGTTTGCTCGTTTGGTTTAACATATTTTGAAGTTTCGTCAATTCGATTCTTCAAATCTTGTTTAAACTGTTTTTCCAGGATTGTTCTTTGTTTCGCATCAGTGCAACTTAAGAGTTTTTCATAGGTTTCTAAGGAAAACTTCGAATCAATCGGGATAATCTTCTCCTTAACAAAAACAACGGCATCCACAATCACTCCATCCTTAAATCCATATTGCATCTTGTAACTATTCGGAGGTAGTACATTTTTCAAAGTTTCTTCTAAAAAATATTCCCCTAGCACTCCCCTTTGTTTCGGGTTTTTTAAAATATCCTGTAAATTCTTTAATTGGGAAGAAAAGTCCATCACTTGACGGTTTGTTTCATCTAATTTTGTCATCTGCTGTGTCACGCCTAATAATTGCTTGTTGATTCTAGCAACTTGGTCTTGACTATCACGTGAAATATCTTGAATCACACGAATATTTTCAGTTGATTGATTTTTGGATATCATATTAGATTCTGAAAGTTTTCGATCTAGTTCTTGTTTATTTTCAGCTAATCTTTGGTCCAATACCTGGATCACTTGTCCCATTTGTTGCTGTAAAAGCAAGAGCTCTTTTCCTTTGTCTTGGGTTTGAACGTTTGAGAATTTTCCATTAAGAAAAAAACCTAAGCCAATAAAGCCAGCGATTATAAAAACTCCAATGATGATGATTTCAATTCCCATATACTATTTCCTGTTCAAAGTTATTTAGCTTCTACAATTAATTAAAAGCTTAATTGCTTTTTAATGTATTTTATACTTTTTGATGTGATTCAACTGTTGCTTTAATTCTTGCAAAATCATCGTCAATTTCTTTTTGAATTTTTTGCAATAAAGCTTCTTTGTCGTCTCTTTTGAAGATATGTTTGAACCTTCCCTGGGTGCCATAAAATTCTTCAATTGGTTTTCGCTTTTTTGGTTCATAGGAGAACTTATAGTGCCCATTTTCAATCTCATACAAAGGCCAAAAATTAGTCTCTGTGCCGAGCTTTGCAACCTCAAAGGTCTTTGCAGGTGGAAACTTCCAAAGTGCAACACAGGGTGAAAAAACTAGAATAAATTTTGGGCCTTTAATTGCTAGAGCTTTTTTGACCTTAGCTTTAAAATCTTCCAGAAAACCAATATTTGCTGTTGCTGCATACGGAACATGGTGACCAGCCACAATTGTCATAATATCTTTTCTTCTGGTTTGCTTTCCGAAAGCTTCTTTTCCAAAAGGAGTTGTTTGTGTGCTAGCCCCTAAAGGAGTTGCTCCACTTCTCTGATTCCCTGTGTTCATATAAGCTCCATTATCATAACAAACATACAAGAAGTCATGGCCTCTTTCTAGCGCACCAGAAAGTGCCTGAAAGCCAATATCATAGGTTCCACCATCGCCAGCAAAAGCAATAACTTTAACTTTTTCATCAACTTTTCCTTGTTTACTGAGAGATTTTACAGCAGCTTCAATCCCCGAAGCAGTTGCACCAGCATTACCAAAAACGCTATGTATATATGGAACTTTCCAGGAGGTATTGGGATATATAGTAGAAGTTACCTCCATACATCCGGTTGCATTAGTAACCACGATGGGATCATCGGTTGCATTTAAAACGGTGCGAGCCACAACTCCAATTGGGCAACCAGCACAAGTCGTAGCTGCAGTAAATTTTTGTTTTTTATATGTTTTGTTCATATTTCAAATCTAAGACTTATTTTTAAATTATTGCCTTTTTACATTAAATATTCTGGGGATTTCTCTTCCAAGAACAACTCTTCAATCTGTTTCTCGAAGACATCTCTTCCTCCCAACCCATAAACAACGCTTTGTACTTTCTTTCCTGTTGCATGTTCAATCTCAGATGCTAAAACCTGCTTCGTTCCAAATGCTAAGTTTCGATCCATTACAATAATATCTTGCACACCTTTTAGCGCTTTGGCAACCTGCTTATAAGGAAATGGTCTGAAAAGTCTTATTTTCAACAACCCAACGTTCTTCCCTTCGTCTCTTAGGCGATCAACTGTTTCTTTGATGGTTCCGCAAACACTCCCCATCGCAACTATTACCTTACCTGCGTCTTCAGTTCGATATTCCTCGACAAAACCATATTTTCTTTTGGATATTTTTTCAAACTCTTCTGCCACCTCTTCAAACATTTTTGAAGTTTTCAGCATTGCATCCTGAATTTGTTTTCTAAACTCAAAATAAGAATTCTGCAAAGCAACAGGTCCAAAGGTTTTCGGATTGTCAAAGTCAAACAAACTTTGTTTAGGGGAATATTCACCAATAAATCCTTTTACTTCTTCGTCTTCGAGTAGTTCTAGGTTTTCAACGCTATGTGAAACAAAAAATCCATCCATGTTAGTCGCAAGAGGCAAAAGAGCTTTTTCTGCCAATTTCATTCCGATAATCGTGTTGTCGTATGCCTCCTGAGTGTTTTCGGCAAAAATTTGAATCCAGCCTGTATCTCTCATCGCCATGGCATCAGAATGATCACCATGGATATTGATTGGCCCTGAAATTGCACGATTTGAAACTGCCATTAAAATTGGCAATCTCATTGAAGAAGCGACTGGCAAAACTTCAAACATATACATGATCCCCTGAGAGCTTGAAGCTGTTAAAGTTCGTGCACCTGATGCTGAAGAGCCAATACAAGCACTCATAGCACTGTGCTCTGACTCAACAGTGACAACCTCCGTTTTCACTTTTCCGTTTGCTTTTTGTTTAGCAAAATATTCAATAATTGGAGTTTGTGGAGTAATCGGGTACATTGCAACAACGTCTGGATTAATTTGTCGCATCGCCTCACCAACAGCATAACCGCCAGTAAGCGCAATTTTTTTATTTTTTGTATTCATCTTTATATAACAATAAATGTGTTAGCCTATTTTCACGACTTTATTTTTTCAATAACTTGTTCGAGGTCAAAACATTCTACGTCTGCAACTTCTATTACTTTTACTCTCTTCACATTCTCTGAAAAAGCAAAGAAGTTTTCAGCATTACCTGTTTCTTTAATTTCATAATCAGTCCATCCATCACCGACAACCACAACTTTTCCAATTCCAAGATTTTTTACAGCTTTCACTTTACCGCTTTCCTGCGCTAAAAAACTTGTCTTATCGAAACCAATAACATCCTCCCCTTCGAAAACAAATCTATTTGCTAAAATATGCTCTTTCGAAATTCCAAAATTTTGAGCAACTGGTAAAATATAGTCGAGAAAACCTCCTGAAATTATATATATATGCTCCTTATTTTTTAGAAAAAAATCTCTATTCCGCAAAAAGGATTCTGAAATACTCCCTTTTAGTTTCTTAATTAACTTCTCTATATGTTCTCTCTTTATACTGAACAAATCAAGTCTTGATTGTAGTGATTCTGGAAAAGAGATTTCTCCTACCATCCCACGATTTGTGATTTTCTGTATCTCTGCAGTTTTTTCTTCCTTTCTTGAATCATTCTCCAGGGCAATCTTTGCCAGTTCATCAAGGGCTTCCAATTTGATGAATGTACTGTCAAAGTCAATCACCAAGTTGAACTTGCCACATTTTTTTTCCATTTATTCCTTCTTTTTAACTCTTACATTTTCTTCACCTCAATCGCTTCAACTGGACAAACATTCTCGCATATCCCGCAACCCTTACAGAAAGATTGGTCAATTTCTGCTCTTTTTTTATCCCCGATTTCCTTTGTTGTTATAGCAGCCTCCGGACAATGCTTTACGCACATTTCACAGCCAATACATTTCTCCTTGACAGTGAAGATCGAACTCTTCCACTCTCCAATTGAAGGGTATTTTTCAGCCTTATTTTCAATTGCAGCACCTAATTCTTTCCCCATTTGGGTCTTCTCCTGTTTTGTTTTTGCTGCTATTTTTCTAAAATGGGTGCTTTTTGTTTGTTTTATTTGTGTCATTTTTGTAAACCTAAAAAACTTAACTCTAGTGATGCCTAAAAGCTTTTTCGATTGCTTTTATATTTTTATCAGTCTTTTCTTTTCCAATTTTATTTTCATATTTATTGCGGAAAACTTTTATTACATCCTCCAGTTCAACAATATGAGAAGCAAAAGCAAATCTACCTATAATTACTGTATTAGGTCTATTCTCACCAATAATCTCTTGGGACATCCCACTAGCATCGATGGGGATAAGATTTCCCTCAAACTTCAGTTTCTTCGCCAATTCTTGTTTTTCTTTTGTCGAATTTATGATTAAAGCCTCCGTATCTGTTACGTTTTTTGTTACATCAATCACATCGGTAATCGTTTCATCTAAGACCAAAACACAATCAGGATCAACGACTGGTTCGCGAGTCCTGATTGGCTCATTGGAAATTCTCACAAATGCACACATCGGAGCACCTGTTCGTTCCGGGCCAAAATTTGGAAAAGCCTGTACAAATTTTCCCTTCAAAATAGCAGCTTGCACCAAAATTTCAGCCGTAGTCTTAGCACCCTGACCCCCACGGCCATGGATAATTATCTCGTATTTGTTTTTATTTTTCATAATTCCCGTAGGAATAAATAGTTATTGAACTTTAACTTCTTCTTCTGTTTCTTCTTCCATTTCGCTTGAAACATCTTCTAATATATCAGCGTCCATCTCATCAATGTCGCCATCCAACTCATTTTGAATCATTGCTTTAATTTCTAGTGCAGTAACAACTCCGCTTGCAAACTGAGTTCCAACAAATGTTGCTGGTGTTCCAGTTACTCCAATTTCCTTTGCCTGAGCCAAATCCTCATCAACAAGAGCTTCTGCAGATCGATCATCCATACACTTGTTAAATTTAAATGTATCAAGTTTTAGCTCTCTAGCATATTTTTTGAATTGTGCAATTCCTTCAGTGTCCTGCCAATCCTTTTGTGAGCTATATAGCAGTTCTCCCATTTCCCAAAATTTCTCTTGATCCTGACTGCATCTTGCGGCCATTGCTGCATTTTTCCCTTGCAAATGAAAGTTTAATGGTAGGTCTTTATACACAAGAGCAACTTCTTCTTCGCTAAAACCTTTAACGGCTTCTTTTGCATTTTTAAAATGTTCTCCACAATATGGACACTGGAAATCAGAGAAAACAACCACTTTCACCTTCGCTTCTTTGTTGCCAAGAATTGCATCTGTTTCGCCTACTTCAGGAGTTTGTAGATACTTTCCGACTGGGATTCCAAGTCCAGCAGCATTTAGCATAAAAGAATCATTCTTTTCTGCGAAAACAACTCTACCTTCACCTTGGAAAAACTTTGTTTGTTCGATTTCCTCAGAAAAGAAAAATGCTGGTAATGATTTAATTTCATATGCTTCAATCATTGCCTTCCCTTCTTCTGATTCTGCATCCACGTTATTTACTACCATTGTTGGAATGTAATCCCTTAACCAGAGTAGCACTTCCTTTGTGTCACAATTCTTGCAATTCTTCATTTCTTCCTCACTCACAGTCAAAACTTTTACATCAATGGCTGGTTCATTAAAAGCTACCCAGGTTCGATCTCCTGCGACCAATACTTCGGAATTGTCTAAAGCTCGCTTTGAGAAACCATCACCACTCATAAACTGGACGATATCAACGAAAAAACTACCGACTGCAATCCCTGAAAGCAAAATTACAGCTGAAACAAGATTTTTTATTGTTTTTTGATTTTCTGTCTTTTCATCCAATTCTGAAAGTGTTGTTTGACCAACAATTTCTTCTTCTGATTTAACTTCCTCTTTTGAGACAGCGTTCACCTTGATTTCTTCTTCCCTTTTTTTCATCTCGGTCTTTAATGAGTCTTCTTTTTTCATTGCTTCTTTTTTTACGTTTGATTCTATTATCTCTTTCTTTGCATGCCCCCCGTTTTTCTTTTTTTTCTTTGACATATCCTTTGTTTATTTATTGAATATTCTATCATCCTCCTTATTTTTTCTCCTAAAACTACCTTTACTCTTCTGTATCTATCAAGACATCTTCGCTTTCTTCTATCACTGAATCATCAGCTTCTGCTTCGATTAACTCTGCTTCCTCCACAGAAAGTTCCTGTTCTCGCTCAAACTGGGTGAACAAATAATCACCTCTCGTTTTCTCGAGTTGTGGGTCATTGGCTCCGATTACGTTTGTTTTGGTTGTCTGCGTTTTCATAGCAAAACCAAACAAAACTCCTATTACAAACAGAATGACAATTCGAATGTCAATGTATTTAGAGACACCGCCATTCTTACTCTCTTTAGAATCGTTAACTGGCAACAATTCTGTTTTTTTATCCTCCTTCACAATCGCTTCTTTGCTACCACTTTTCACTTCTTTGTTTTCCATATATTTTTTCTCTAGAATTATCTTCCCCCAGAATCCCTCTTGTTCACTTAAATCTAACATATATAAAAAACCTTTACAACCTTGACAAGTTGCATGCATTGAGCTTTACTTACTGGAGTTTATTGCTGATTATTATAGGTGGTAGTTTAGGATTTAACTTAATACTTTTCCTGTTTGAGAATCTATCTTTTTTCAAGTATACTATAAAGGCAGTGCTATATTAATTATTACAAACCAACAACCTTTCTTCCTTCTTCAAGAACGGCTAGGCTGTTGGCTTATCATTTGTTTTTAAATCTATGACAATTACCCAAAGACGATTATATTTATTGTTCTTTATCATTCTGTTCTTTCTAACAGCTCCTGTAATCGTACTCTTTGCAAAAGGATATCGCTTTGACACAGTAAATAACATTTTTGTATATAGCGGGTCTATTACCATTAAAAGTGCTCCTCGAGATATAGACATCTATGTTGATAATAAAAAACAAAAGAAGAGTAAATTAAGCGTTATTAATGGGTCCTATACATTGAATGGTATTAGACCAGGAAAACACACTATTGCCTGCAAAAAGGAGGGCTATACTTCTTGGAGTAAAACAATTAATGTCCACTCCGGAATCTCAACAGAGTTTTGGAATATTCTTCTGCTTCCCAATACAGGGCTTGAGGAAAACACATTTATCGTTGAAAATGTAAAACAATTCTTTCTTTCTCCAAGAAACAATACTGAAGTTGTCCTTTTTTCAGAAAAAGATGACTTAAGAATTGTCGCTCTGTTGAATACTGAAGATAACTCTGTGAAAACAATATACGAAACTTCTGAATTCAATTTCCTCCCACAATCTGAAAAAGAGAATGTTGAATGGAGCAGCGACAATAAAAGGATTCTTATGCCCTTCTCATCATCTGACGGTGAGAAAATTTTCATAATTGCCAAGGTAGACAAAGAAAATCTAGAAGACATTATTGTGCTAAACGATCTTTTTAAAGAAGAAAATGGGGTAACAATCAAGAAAGGCTTGGAAACAGAAACATCAAAGGAAAAAGGAATTAGCAAAAAAGCTGATCAAAAAATCTCTACAGTGCCAAGTTTAAACGAAGAAGTTTCTACAAACCAAGCAACAATCATCCCAGAAACCACACAAATAAAAGATGATGTTACGGAAAATGCTTCTGATAAAATAGAGTTCAAGCAAGTTCGCTGGATGTTCAATAAAAACGATGAGTTGGTCATTTTAACAAAAAACCACGAGCTTCTTTATGTTGATATTCAAAAACCAGATCAGGCACTCTTACTAGACAATCAGGTTGGTGGCTTTGATTTTGCTGGTAACAGAATCTATTATTTCCATTTGGTCGACAACTCAATTTGGGAAATCAAAAATAACGATATTGAAACTAAGAAACAAATTGCCAGCATCTTAACGATTACAGATAAGGACTCTTTTGTAAAAATGGTTACTTATGATCAATACAGGATTGCAATCATGACGCCTAATCAAAAACTCTTTCTTTTTAATTATGAAAAAGAGGAAGGTGAAGTTTCCATCAAGGAACTTTCAGGAGAAATTCAAGATATTCAATTTTCTGATGATGGGAAGAAGCTTTTATATTGGAGTGATAATGAAATTTGGTACGTTATGTTACGAGACTGGGAGGTCCAACCAATCAGGGAAAAGGGTGAGAAATTTATGATCACCAGATCATCTGCTCCAATCTATAACGTTCAATGGATAGAAGATTATGAGAACATCTTCTTTACAATTGGAGACACCGTGAAGTCTTCGGGGATTGATACTCGTGATCATATCGAGCTTGTTAATGTTCAAAAGAATGATGTCGAAATAGAGAACAGGGATGTTATTTATGATAAAAACACTCAACTTTTGTACTCCAAGAAATCCGTTGATGGTCAACTAAGGCTTCATAGCTCAAAGCTAATTGATAGAGGCGGATTCCTAGGGTTATAGTCTAGTTTTTTAACATTGCTCAATTAGATTAAACTCGATCAATAAATAACGAGTTGTTAGACGAAATTTTGATAAATAAAACCACCGGCAAAAACTGGTGGTTTTATTTTATACTAATTTAGAGCTTCTATTCTTCGCAACCTCCATCACTTGAAACTGTTGGGGCCTTCCCAATGCCAAATCCCGGAGACGGTGTTTGAGAGGGAACGACCTCTTCACACTCCTTTGGAGCCTCCTCAAAGGCTGAGCATACCGTTTTTAAAAGACTCTTCGGATCTCGGTTTGGTTCAACGGTAACACCGTTAATCACGATAGTTGGTGATCCCCCAACTTTATATTTGTCATTTTCTTCTTTTTGCAAATTAAAAAGCGGGTATTTTCCTCCTTGCCAAGTAGTTTTGTCTGCGAACTGCTTACTTATGAGAAATTTCTCATCAACTTTGGTACTGCAGCTTGCAATTTTCTTTTCAGAAATTCCGAACTCCTTCATACAACTCGTTGAATCACTCGCCTCTCCTGTGCTACCCAAAAAACATTCCAGGTATTTCAAGTATTTTTTATTTTCCTCTTGCTCAATGCAATATTGATTCAAATTTTCAGTCAATTCTTTTTTTCCATGCATTAAATAATCCACAAACTTGAAATTTATATCCGCCTTACTTCCGAGTTTTTTGATAACAGGTAGAAAACCTTTTTGCACCTGTGTTCCAAATGGACAGTGACTCATCACAAAAACTTCAACATTAGGTTTTTTGGTTTTGGGAATCTTGATATCTCTTTTTCTTTCCGCTTCCCCAGCTGCAGCCTCTTCTTGAGCCTCACGTTTTGACTTAATTTCTTCCAAACTTGCAGCCTCTTTAACAAAATATTTCCCGTCCCTACTTAAAAAAGCACTAGTTTCTGCCTTCCCAGCAAGCTTCATCTTAACTTCATACAATCCCAGTTCCTTAATAAACTCAACATTCTCGACAGCTACATCTGTTCCCTTCTTAGTTAAATTATTTTCCACTAAATCCTTCATTATACTAGCAACCTTATCTTCACCGATCATTGTAGAGATCCCAACTGCGTTAAAACCCAAACTAAAATTAGAAACAAAAACAAACAGTCCCGCTAAAAAAACAATCGCGACGATTCCAGCAATGAAGGACTGGGCATGAAATGTTTCCTTAAACTTCTCGATTCTTTTTCTCATTTTACTTCTTAATTTTTAATTTCTTTTTTCTAGGTAAAAAGAAGAAGGTGCAACTTTCGTTACACCTTCAGCAAACTTAAGCTTCTACACAATACTCTTTTCTATCAGCGTATTCTGCTGTCTTCCCAACATTCCATTGCTTCACTGGTCTAATATAACCAACGATCCTAGAATAAACCTCTGTCTCTTGATAATTTCTTAATGAATCATCTTTTACAAAGCATTTATCGCACTTGTAGAAAGTTTTTTTTGCCACATCATAAGGCACGCACATGTCACCTTCCGCCATTGTCTTGCCGCAGTCATGACAAACTATTTCACTTTCCCCTATTTTTTGTTTTGTAACTTTTACCATTTTTTTTGTTTTTTATGGTTTTATTAAATATGTAAACTATTTATTTGCTAATTATTTAACCTCTGCAGACTTCTTGGAATATTTCTCTGGCAAATGAGCAACACATTTTGGACATGCCTTGTGCTCTCCTGTTAAATACCCGTGAACTGGACAAACACTGAAAGTCGGAGAAAGTGTGAAATATGGCATCTCATAATTTGAGGCAATTTTTTTCACAAGACTTTTCGTTGTATTAATATCATTAATTCGCTCTCCGAGAAATCCATGTAGCACAGTCCCGCCAGTATACTTCGTTTGCAACTTATCTTGCAAGTCCAGTGCTTCAAATAGATCGTCAGTATGTCCAACAGGCAATTGCGAGGAGTTTGTGTAATATGGTTGAGCTCCTTCTTCTACCGCTCCGTTATTTGCAAAAATCATCTTTGGAAAACGCTTTTGGTCCTTGAGGGCTAGTCGGTAACTTGTTCCTTCTGCTGGTGTTGCTTCTAGGTTATATAAATTATCAGTTTCTGTCTGGAATTTTATCATGCGCTCTCTCATATGAACCAAAACCTCTTCTGCGAATTTTACTCCGGTTTTTGTGGTAATTGATTTTCCAATCAAGTTTACAACAGCCTCGTTCATTCCCACAAGGCCGATTGTTGAGAAATGATTTGACCAACAACTTCCCTTTCTTTGCAACGTCCCATCTAGATAGAATGCAGCATATGGATACAAACCTTTCTTTGTAAAATTATCGATAACCTTCCGTTTGACCTCCAAACTGTCTCTGGCGATATCCATTAGGACATCTAATCTCTTATAGAAATCTTTTTTATCTTTTGCTAGGTATCCAATTCTTGGAAGATTGATTGTCACAACGCCAATTGAACCTGTTAGCGGTGCAGCTCCAAACAAGCCACCCATTCTCTTCCGAAGTTCTCTGTTGTCAAGTCTTAGCCTGCAACACATTGAACGAGCGTCTTCTGGGTCCATATCAGAATTAATGAAGTTTGCAAAGTATGGAATTCCATATTTAGCTGTCATCTCCCAGACTTTGTCCAAATTCTTGTTATCCCAATTAAATTTCTTCGAAATGTTATATGTAGGAATTGGAAATGTGAACACTCTTCCGTTTGCATCACCCTCGCTCATCACTTCAGCAAATGCCCGATTAAACATGTCCATCTCTTCTTGAAAATCACCATACTTGTCTTCCTGTAATTGACCACCCCTAATCACATTCTGATCCTTGAACATCTTTGGTACCTCTAGGTCTAATGTGATATTGGTAAATGGAGTTTGAAATCCGACCCTTGTTGGAACATTTAAATTGAAAACAAATTCCTGAATAGCCTGTTTCACGGCTTTGTAGTCTAACTTGTCATACTTAATAAATGGTGCAAGCAATGTATCAATGTTTGAAAATGCTTGAGCTCCAGCTGTTTCACCCTGCGTTGTGTAGAAGAAGTTGACTAATTGTCCAAGCGCCGTTCTAAAATGTCGTGGTGGTTTACAGGAAATCTTTCCAGGAACTCCTGTGAACCCTCTATTTAATAAATCTTGAAGATCCCAGCCACAGCAATAAGCTGCTAATTTATCCAAGTCATGTATATGTAGATCTCCTTCTTCATGCGAACGTTTAATTTTCTTTGCATAGATTCTTTCCATCCAGTACTTACTACTCACAATTGAAGAAATGTAATTATTCAAACCTTGCAAGGAATATGCCATGTTTGAATTTTCCTTCACTTGCCAATCAAGTTCTCTTAGGTATTGATCCACTAATTCAACCGCTTCTTCCAAAGAAGCTTCTGTGTCTCTGATTTTTCTTCGCTTATCTCGATATAAGATATATGCTTTGGCTGTTTCCTCAAAATCTAGTACCATTAAAACTCTCTCAACCGTATCCTGAACCTCTTCAATACTCGGAACATATCCACGTGCACAGTTCTTACTCAGCATTCTAGCTGCTTTCTCTGACACAGCTCTTGCTTTCACTAGACTTCCCTCATCAACCTCTTTGAAGGCCTTGTAGACAGCCTCTGAAATCTTTTTCTGAGAGAATTTAACCACCGAGCCATCTCTTTTCACAACTTCGCTAAATTTCGGTACAAATCTTTTTTTCTTTGTTTTCGCCCCTTTTGTAGCTCTTGCAATGTTCACTTTCTTTGCAGCTACCTGTTTTTTCCCTTTTTTCATTTTTGTTTGCCCCCGCAAAAATTAATATATTATGGATATTGGAATATTGGAATATTTTTGGCCAAAAACTTTCCAAATGTAATTACCTTTCTTGTGTTTATCTTTTTGTTATTCTTTTTCCTCCAACTTATCGAGTTCTTTCACAAATCTTTTTCCTGTTCCAAATGATTTAAAAACTGAAGCAAATCGCAAATATGAAACTTCATCGCGTGTTTTTAAATGTGTTAGTACTACTTCTCCAATCTCCTTTGCAGTCATCTCACATTTTCCCTTTGTTCGTAGTTCGGACTCAACGGATGAAATAATTTGTGCAATTTGAGATTCTTCCAATCTCTTGTTTGTTGCCCTTCTAATTGATTCTTCTAGTTTCTCTCTTTTATATTCTTCTTTTTGTCCGTCGCGCTTCAACACAGTCGAATTTAGTGTTTCAATTTGCTCATATGTTGAAAATCTCAACTTGCATTCCACTTTCTCACATTCCCTTCTCCTCCTGATCGTCTTTCCGTCTTCAATTTCTCGCGAATCAACAACCTTCGTTTCCTTGTGACCACAGTAAGGACACTTCATAATTTTGTTTTATTTAACTCTTTTCTACATAATAGCACAATATGTTGTGTCAATCAAGTACTCCATGACACTACTACATTATAATCTTGCATTGGGATGGTGTCAACTCTTGACATGAAAGAATCTTCATTCCGCAATGTTGTATTTATTAAAAACTTTGGTTATAATTTCAAAAATAGTTCAAATAAATCCTTATAAAAAATGATTTCTGTTAATCAAAAAGTAAAAAGGCATGCACTAGAAGTTCTAGTTCATGCCTTTTTAAAAATATTCACAAAATTTCTGTTGTCAGAAAAAAATTCCCAAACCAATTCCAGATATCATCAACGCCATTGTTGCAAGCAACCAATAAACAGGTCTGAGATCCCTTTTATAGTCCAGCATTCCATCTTCGTTGCTCCGTTTTTTTCTGTGTGCTCCATATATTGACACAACTATAAGCACTAAAAAACCTAATGCTCCCGTAAGAAAAAGAGCTTTTGCTACCTCATGAACCAATGCATTCATTTTATTCTCTCCTCTCTTTGAAAAAATTTAAACCGTTTTTTCTATTGTGTATATTTTATAGATTTAAAGTACCATTTTTAAAATTTTAACACATTTATATGAAAATGTCAATACATTTGCATATATTCGTATTGTCTCTGGGGCCCCTGAAGTTGGACTTTTTCAAACTCTTTTGCTATCGTTATAGACGAAAGAATCATTGAAGTATTTTACAAAAAATACTTTTATCTTGTTTTTTATGGAAAATAACAAAAAAAGATGTTGAATTTTGCTGCAATTTGCCCTCATCCACCACTTATCATTCCAGAGATTGGAGGATCTCAAATTACTCTTGCGAAAAAAACAATTGATGCACTGGAAAAACTGGCGAAAGAATTCAAGAAAGCCGCACCAGAGACAATCATAATTGTTTCACCTCATGGACCGATGAGATATGATAAATTCACAATTAACTTTGAAGATAATTTCAAGGGTAGTTTTTCTGATTTTGGAGCATCTAATAGCGACTTTTCTTTTTCTAACAACCCAGAATTAGCAAAACTAGTTTTTTCTGAATTAAGGAAGAAACATTTTCCGATAGAGGTTCTTCGAGAGTCAAAAATTGATCATGGTGTGCTTATTCCTCTTTTTCATCTCTTAAAAGACTTGAGTTGGAGGCCAAAGATTATTCCCTTGACATACACAGCGTTAGATTGGCAAACACATTTTAATTTCGGAAAATTCATAAGTGAGGTCATCGACGAAGTTAATGAAAATGTTGCGATTATTGCCAGCGGAGACATGTCTCATCGTCTTACTGAAGATGCCCCTGCTGGGTTCTCTCCATATGGAGTCAAATTTGATCAAACGCTCATAGAGCTTCTCAAGAAAAACGAGACCTCTAAAATCATGAATTTAAATCCTGATTTTTGTGAAGAAGCTGGAGAATGTGGTCTACGCTCGATTATTATTGCGCTTGGGGCACTAGAGAATCATAGGCACACTTTTAAGCAACTTTCCTATGAAGCGCCTATTGGAGTTGGTTATCTCGTTGGTCATTGGAAAATAAATTAGAGAATAGCAAAAAATATTTAAACAAAATGAACTATTTTGATGTCATCCCACTAACAAAGGTGGCTCGGAATAAGCCTCAGTTTTTCACCTATTCAAATAACATTGAAATAGCAATAGGAACATTGGTTGAGATTAATTTCGGAAGAAAAAAGATTACGGGGATTGTAGCAAAAAAAACAACTCGCCCAACATTCAAAACAAGGCCTATTTCAAAAGTTATTAGCTATGGATTTTTAACTCCAAGGCAAATTAAACTAGCAAGGCAAATTTCTGTATATTATCTAACCTCACTTGGTGTTGTCACAAAACAATTTGTGCCAAAGTTTGCCAAAAAAGAAACTCCCTGTTTTGTTAAGCAGTCTAAGTCTGAGAAAGATCAAAAAAAAATAAAACACACCAAAGAGCAAAAAAGTGTCATTGGAGAAATAAAACATGGAAACGCAACAAAGCCATTTCTTCTCTTTGGTCCTGCTTGTGCCGGAAAAACAGAGGTGGCTATGACTACTATGCAAGAAATGCTCAAGGAAAAGAAACAATCTCTTTTAATTATTCCTGAAATTTTTCTCTCCAATCAAGAAATTATCAGATATAAAAAGAGATTTTCTGGAAAAAACATCTTGTTCTTCCATTCCAAATTGAAATCCACGGAAGTAACTTTTGCGCTTAATCAAATAAAAGAAGGTTCAGCTGATATTATAATTTCAACCAGAATTGGGCTCTTCTTACCGTTTAAAAATTTAGGATTAATCATTGTTGATGAAGAGCAAGATATCTCGCATAAACAATGGGATAGTTCACCTCGATATCACGCAAGAACTGTAGTGGAGATGATGACGAAAATCTACAAAACTAAAACTATTTTCATTTCAAGTACACCGTCGATGGAATCCGTCAAAAAATCTCTAGATGGAAAATATTACTTCTTGGAGCTCCCTAGATTAAAAATAAAAGGTTTCCAAGTTATAGAACCTGAGTTTATTTTGCCTGATTTAAGAAAAATATACACTAAAAGAGGAGAGATTCCTTTTTCAGAAGAGCTGGAAACTGAACTTGCAAAAACACTTAAAAGGAAAGGGCTTTCTTTTGTGCTCATTCCAAGAAGAGGTAAAAGTAAGCTTATCTATTGCACTGATTGCAAGAAGAAACTTCAATGCCCTTCTTGCAACTTACCTCTTGTTCATGAAAAAAATAACTATAAATGTCTTCATTGCTCATTCAAAACATCAAATCTGACTCAATGTCCTTCTTGCAAAAGTTTTCGCTTAAAGGACATTGGGTTTGGAACAGAGGGTGTTGCCAGCTTCCTTAAGAAACATTACCCTTCCGCAAGAATCGAGCTTATTGATGGCACAATTTTTGAAAAAATTAGTGACAGAAAGATACTCTTTCAAAAACTACAGAATAATAAACTTGATATTCTTGTTGGTACCTATGCAATTGCAAAAGGATTTGATTTACCGAACGTTGAACTCACTGCTACCATAAACGTTGATAATTGGGCTGGACAAACAGATTTTCGTTTTGACGAAAGATGGGTCGGAAATCTATTCCAATTGGCTGGAAGGCTAAATCGAGTGAATAGCAAGCGAAACGGAAAATGCATTATTCAAACATACGACCCTGCAAGTGAACTCTTGGAAACTGTGCAGAAACAAAATTGGTTAGAATTTGCAAAGGAAGAACTGGAGACAAGAAAAGCTTTTAGTTACCCTCCTTTTTCTTATATAATTCGTCTTACTCTCAAGCAACCTAACGAAGCAACTCTTGCTAAAAAAACGAGAGTAACCTACAATAAACTTTCGACAAACTTTAGAAACTCAAAAACCTTGGTTCAACCACCTTATTTTGCTACTATCAAAAAGGTCAGGGGGAGATGGGAAAAACACATTCTCTTGAAAACAACATCATTTACATCTGAAACTTGGAAGAGTATTTCAAATATCGTTCCTGATGAATGGATTATTGATGTTGATTCTGAATCAATTTTCTAATACAATAAGAATATCAAGTAAATTTTCTCAACAACTTATTAAATCTAACTACAGTCTGATGCTAGAACTACTGACCTTCCCAAATGATATTTTACGAAAAAAATCTCTTCCTGTGATGGATCCAACTAATGATAGGATTAAGAACCTTATCACCGAAATGACAGATACCTTAAGAGCACATAAAGGTGTTGGACTTGCAGCACCGCAGGTTGGTGAAAATATTCAACTTTGCATTATAGAAATCGAAGATGAACTTTTTGTATTGATTAATCCTGAAATTAAAAAACTTTCAGGGGAAAAAATCCTTTCTGAGGAAGGTTGCCTTTCTTTCCCTGGAAAATTCCTACAAATTGAGCGATACGAAAAAATAAAAGTTAAGGCAATCGATGCAAACGGCAAAAAACAAATAATTAGGGCTCGTGGGTTCTTTGCCCGAGCGCTACAACACGAAATTGACCATCTTGAAGGAACGCTTTTAATTGACCACAAAATAGCTAGCAATACTACTACAAAATAAATAAAAGATGTTATTAGATTCCAAGAAAATAGTCTTCATGGGAACCCCTCGCTTTGCAAGTGAAATTTTATTGAATTTACTTGAAGAAGGCATAAAAATAGATTGTGTTTTCACTCAACCAGACAAAGCAATTGGAAGAAAAAGTAAACTGCTTGCAAGTCCAGTCAAGGAGATTGCTAAGAAACAAGGCATTGAAGTTATTCAATATGAAAAATTAAATGCTACTGCAATAAACCTTTTAAGAAGCAAACAGCCAGATCTAATAATTGTTGCTGCCTACGGAATCATCTTACCAAAAGAAATTCTGGATATTCCCTTGTTTGGTTGTATCAATGTTCATGCTTCAGTTTTACCAGAGTTTCGCGGTTCTTCTCCGATTCATAATGCACTAAAAAATGGTAGGGGGAAGACTGGTGTTTCCATTATGTTGATGGATGAAGGGGTTGATACTGGTAAGATTTTTTCACAAAAAAGCATTGTTATACCTAGAGATATTACTTATTTAGGATTAGAAGATGAGCTAATTAAAATTTCGAATCAATTACTCATCCCGACTCTTGAAAAGATTGTAAAAAAAGAGCTTACTTCTACACCGCAAAACAATGAGCAGTCTTCATCAACAAGAATGATAAGAAAAGAAGATGGGAAAATACTTTGGCAGAACCAAAATGCTGAAGATATCTTCAATTTATATCGTGCCTTCAATGTTTGGCCAAAAGTTTGTGCTTTCTGGAAACAAGCTGACTTAGACAAAAGAGTTACATTGACCTTCAAAGATTATGATTCAAAAAACTATTCAATGGAGGTAGGACAAGTGTTCGAACGTGACAAGGAGGTGTTAATTCAAACAATCCAAGGTGCTTTATTATTAAAAACAGTTCAATTAGAGGGGAAAAATGAAATTTCTGCCAAGGATTTTGTAAACGGAAGACCAACTTTCATAAAAACAATTTTAAAATAAAATATATGCAACACCAACCACCAAGGAAACAAATTATTTCCCAAGAGTCAAAAAAGACGCAACCTTTTCTGATCTGGCCAGCCCTTGTTGCTTTTATTCTAATAGTAACTATTTCTGGTGTTTTTTATGTAAAAAAAATAAATAAACAAAAGGGTGCATTAGAAAAAAAACTTTCTGAAAACAAACAGGTAGAAGCAGACGCTAATTTACAAGTTCCCACAATTTCACCAAAGGAAACTTCAAGGGCAATTCGAAACGAAGATTTTCAATTGGTGGACATTCGAGAGGAGAATGAGTTTATTTTAAAACATATTGAAGCTTCGATTAATATACCCCTGACAAAACTAGAGGATAAACTAAACTTACTAAGCAAAACAAAAACTATAATAATTATAGATAGAACAGATTCTCCTAATGGTAGGATTCTCACTGAACATCTTCAGAAGGAGGGTTTGACTGTAAAATATCTTGATGGTGGGATCATAAACTATGCTCACAACGAATTTGGTTTGGTTACGCTTGGGAATCCCTTAATACAATCAGATCTGCTGAAAGTAACTTCTTATACAGCCAAGGAAATTATTGAACAACTCTTGGATGGGTCTAGACTGAAATTTATTGACACTCGTTCAGCTGTGGATTTTGCGCTTGATCATATCGATGGATCAATTAATATCCCCTTAGAAGAATTAGAAAAAAAGAAAGACAAATTACCGGTTAGAAGCTTTATTGTTCTAGATAAAGACCCTATTCGAAGCTTTCAAGCCGCAGTAAGGCTCTATGACATGAATGTTCTTGGTGTATATAACTGTAAGGACACTTACAACGATATGAAGGATACTATCGCTAATATTGGGAAAGAAGAGCCTGCTGACAAATAGGAAATAAATAACATGTTTGGTTTTAAAAAAAGTCACCCAAACAAAGATAGCGACTTTTTTATTATTTGAATTCACTCTGTTGTATTCTCTATGGCGCTATAAAATCCTTTGTTTGCCAAGTGTCATCCTGTCTAACTAGCAATTCTTTTTTCTTTTCTGGTTGCCTCATAATTTCTTCAACAATTTTTTCCATTCTCATTCCCTGTGATCCTTTCACTAAAACCACATCTCCTTCTTTCAGCGTATGCTGAATGAAAATCATTGCTTCGTTGGGGGAGCTAAAGCATCCTATTGAATCCTTATCTTGGGTGTTTTTCCTGTACTCTATCGCTGCATATTTCATTCTTTTTCCAACAGCAACGAAGAATTCTGGTTGTAACTCGGCAACTTTTTTTCCTGCCTCTCGATGAGCGCTCTCCTCTTCTTCTCCAAGCTCCAACATATCACCTAAGACGACAATTTTCCTTTCGGCTTTTATTTTATCAAGCGTAACAAGGCAAGCATTCAGACTTTCCGGAGCACTATTGTAAGTATCGTCAATCACTGCCGAATTTTTAATACCTGGCATTAAAACCATTCTTCCTGGTGGAGGAAGAAAATCCTGCAATGCTTCCGCGGCTTCAAGCTTATTCAGTTTAAAGTATTCTGCCACAGCAAATGCATTGAGTGCTGCATAAACTTGAGGGTAACCTAGTGCGTGCTTCAGTTTAATTGGGATAATCTTACCTTGATAGTTTAATTTAAATAAAATCCCCTTAACTAACTTAATCTTTTTCCCACTTCTGGTTTCCAATGAGCGATAACCATAAATAATATCGCTTCCAAGCATTGACGCCCCCTCCTCAAAACCGCACTTAATTACGTTGGTTTTAAGCTGTGGGGCTAGTTTTTGACATTCAGCATCATCGCTATTTAAAATCGCCAGTCCATTCACAGGGACACTTCTTAGGAGATGCCCCTTTTCCACAGCTACCGCTTTTTTTGTTTTAAAATTTTCAAGATGAGAAATCCCAATGTTTGTTATAACTCCAACCTCAATAGGCACAAAACTAGTAAGGTATTTGATATCACCTGGCTTGTCAGCACCCATTTCCAAGACCAAAATCTCTGGATATTTCCTAGAAAACATAACACCCACCCAACTCAGGAAAACAAAAAACCATTTGATCATTGAGCTCTCCCCAGACTCCACGCCGATGATAGTCAATGGAACGCCAATTTCATTATTATAGTTCTTAATATTCCTCCTGACATTGAAATACTTCTCCAACAATTTCCAGGTCATGTCTTTTGTTGTAGTTTTCCCAACACTTCCCGTAATTGCAACAACTTTTGGTTTATGTCGCCATAAAACACAAATTGCCATTAAACGCAATACTTTCTCTAAAAATCTTGCTTTCTTTGACTTGTTCATATGGTGAAATTTATCAATTAGCCTTTAATCTTGATCCTTACTTGTTTCAGTCTCTAATGACTCATTTTTTATTTCTTCTTCTTTATTAAAAAGATAGTTGTGGGTTTTTGCAAATTTTTCTAAATCCTTTAAATCATATTCCTCGGTCGGTTCTACCCCATAATAATCAAGAACTACTTTCGCTAATTCTCCGAAAACTGGGGCTGCTGTACTCTCTGCCCATTCCACATCTTTAGGATAATCTATTATCACAACCATTGCAAAGATTGGATCTTCCACAGGTCCATATCCCGCGAAAGTTCCAGTGGTTGCATCTTCTAAATATCCACCGTTCTCTTTATCAGGAATTTGTGCTGTTCCAGTCTTACCAGCGATGCGGTATCCTGGAACTCCTGCTAACTTCCCGTGTCCATTAAGAATATTACTCTCTAGCATCAAAGAAACCTCTTCAGATGTTTTCTTAGAAATAACAGACTTAACCTTCTTGGTTTCAAATTTCTCTTCCGCTCCGTTTAAATCAATAATACTATTTATAATTTGTGGCTTCAATAACTCTCCTCCATTTGCCATCACTCCGTATGCCATTGCCAATTGTAATGGTGTAACAGTAATTCCTTGCCCGAAAGAAGCAGTGAAGTATTCAATATCTCTATTCTTTTTTAAATTTGAGATGTTTCCGTCAGCCTCTCCTGGTAAGGAGACACCCGTGACTTCTCCGAAACCAAAATCTTTTATATATCGATAAAATTCTTGATTTCCAATTTCTTTTTCAACAAAGATAACTCCTGTATTTAGCGATTTCTCAATCACCTGTGTCATTGTTTGCTTTTGGTATGCTTTTTTATCCGAATTATTAATAGTAAACCCAGCCTCTGCAACAAAACCTCTGTCGATATAGGTTGTCTCTGGTGTAATTTTTTCTGTGTCTAGCCCAATAGCCATCGTTATTGGTTTAAAAACAGACCCACACTCATACTCATTTGAAATCAAAGAGTTTTTAAAAACACTAATATCCTCAACTTTTGAATATTCGTTTGGATCAAAGGTTGGGTATGCAGCCATGGCTAAAATTTCGCCTGTACTTGGATTCGTAATAATAACTCTTCCACTATCAGCATCGTGTCTTTTAATAGCACTTTTAAGTGCAGATTCTGTCTTAAACTGCAAAACATGATCCAAGGTCAAAACAACATCTTGTCCGTCACGCTCAGGTGTTACTAACTTGGAGCCAATTGAAATCCACCTCCCAAAGACATCCCTTTCTTGTTCCATCATACCCTCTCTTCCACTAAGTCTTTCTTCTAATTTACTCTCTATCCCATATTGTCCAAATAGTTTGTCCTCTTTATAGCCAACGAATCCAACTACTTGAGCTGCCAGCGAATTACCTGGATAATACCTCCAATATTCGCTTTCCCCATAAATCCCTTCCAATTTCAGTTTTTCAACCTTCAAGAAAAGTTCTTTGGAAATTTTACGCCTTAAAACTTCGTATAAATCACCTTTTTTTGAAAGTTTTCTCAAAACATCTGTCTCTTCTAAGTCTAAGATCGGGGCAATTATACTCGCGGTTAATACTGGATCTTTAATCTCATTTGGCATAGCAAAAACCGTCTTAAGTTCTTTGTTAACTGCTAATGAAAATTTTGCCTCTTTTTGACACAAAAAAATTTCGCCTCTTGAAGGTAAAATTCTATTACTTGCCTGGTGTTGTTTTTTTGCTAGGTTTGTATACTTAATATTGCCTTTGATTTGTAGACGATACAATTGAAAAACAATAATTCCCGTAAAAATTAATATAGCAAAAACAACCAGATACACTCTGGACCTTGGTAGAACTTTCTGTTTCAAGTCAGATGACACAGATTTTCTCCTTTTTTTAACTTTTTTAAGCATATTGTTCCTATCTCCCCATTGCTACCGAATCATCAATCTCTAAATAACCAATCTCTTGAGGCTTTCTTAGTTTCATCTCTTCTTTCTTAAGCTCAAGATGATGCATCGATTTTAGCTCTGCGGCATTAATCTTAAGAGCTTCATTGTCTTTAAATAGTGTGTTGATTTCATTTTCTTTTTCTTTTATTTCATACCCCATGGTGGCTAGTCTATTAGTTTGTGCTACATAGAGCACACCAACAACAACAACCGCAAATGTCAGTGCGTTAACCATTGAAGATAAGGAAGACCCAAAAGAAGACTCATGCTTTTTTTGAATCTTTTTGCATCTTTCAATCTTTCCTTTTTTTGTTGCAACTGAATATGCTACCACATCAACGTTGCCCCCTCACACTTTTACTTTTTATTTATACCTCTATGTCTATTTTTTTTGAATAACCCTTAACTTGGCACTCCTTGCCCGTCTATTTTCTTTAAGTTCCAAGTCACTAGGAATGATTGGTTTTTTCGTGATCAGTTTCAATTTAGGTTCTTTCCCACATTTGCAGATTGGGAATTCCTTAGGACACACACATCCTTTTGTACCACTCTTGCAAAAGTTCTTCACGATTCGATCCTCAATTGAATGAAAGGAGATAATTGCCAAACGCCCATCCTTTTCCAATACTTTAAGCGCGTTCTCCAAGAATACATTTAAGTTATTCAATTCACTGTTCACTTGGATTCTAAGTGCTTGAAAAACTTTTGTTGCTGGATGTATTTTTCTCCCACCTTTCCTTCCTCTGTGACCAACTGATTCCTCTATAATATTGGCCAATTCCATCGTTGTTTTTATTTCCTTTTCTTTTCTTGCCTCTTTAATCGCAATAACAATTCTCTTCGAAAACCTCTCCTCTCCAAGCTCTCGGAATAATCTCTCTAGGTCATCAGCTGACCAAGAGTTAATGATATCAAATGCATCCTCAGAGTCTTCTGGACTATCACCAGCTTCATCTAGACGCATATTGAGTCTAGCATCAACGTTGAAGCTGAGACCGTATGCCGGATCATTGATTTGCTCGATTCTCCAGCCCAAATCAGCTAAAACACCTTTTACTTTAATTGCTGAAGTCCCCTGTCCAGCAACTATTTTGTCAATGTTTTTGAAATTGTCTTTTACGAAAATTATTCTATCTAGAAACTCTTTGTGCTCTTTTTTAATTCGATTTTTTGCTTCACGAATTGCAACGGCATCCATATCAATTGCAATAACTCTCCCTTTTTCACCTACTATTTTAGCAAGTTCAATCGTGTGTCCACCCATTCCAAGTGTTGCATCGACTACTACATCTCCTTTTTTTAGATTCAATTGAAAAGCTGATTCTGCTAATAAAACTGTCTTGTGCATATTTTTAGTACATTCCTAATTTCCCCAATTGCTCTGCTATTTCATCTTGATTCTCCTCAGCAGATTTTTTGTATTTATTCCACTCATTTTCATCCCAAAGTTCTAAACGATTAAACAAGCCCGCAACAATAACTTGTTTTTTTAAGTTTGCGTATTCTTTCAGATACTCTGGAATTAAAACTCTTCCTTGAGAGTCGAGATTCGAATCAACTGCACCAGCGAGCATTAATCTAACAAAACTTCTGGTTGATTTTTCACCAACTGGCATTTCTCCTAATTTTGTAGCTATTTTTGACCACTCTTCTCTTGAATAGATAAAAAGGCATTTATCTAAGCCCCTTGTCACCACCACACCACCTTCAAAATGCAACCTAAACTTAGACGGAATTGCAATCCGCTTCTTTGGGTCAATTGTGTGTTGGTATTCACCTATAAACATGAGATAAATGGATGAATTCTTATTGCCTCTGGGAGCAGGACAAAGAGTCCAACTCCCATCCCTCCCCTTAAGAGACTTGTTTCGTGTTTTCCCCACTTCACTCCACTTCACTTACATTCTACACCACTTTCATTTCCGCGTCAACACATTTATACATTTAGCAAGAATTTAAAAAACAAAAAAAGACCTGTGTTGTTAAACTCCGGTCTTTTTACACCAACAAGTAACTAGAAAAAATATTACTTGCTTTGTGCTATTGCTTCAAAATTAATTCAAAACTTTTTCATAATTATCCGCCCAATACAAAACATCTCTACAATAAAATTCGGTGGTTTTTGTATGGCATGTACCAAGGTAACGTGATGCAGCCCTCCATTCACCGCTTTTTTTTGTTGCTCCATCATTACCAAGTTTAATTGCCATCGCCATCACTCCGTCTGTTAAATTCCAAGGGTCAGGAGGATAATTACCTGTTTTTTCTGAAATTCTATCCTTATATCCTAACCAAGTGTCTGACATAAATTGCTGAACTCCCATCGCACCACCAGTTCCTTTGTAATTAGAAGGTGGGCAGGAGACTTTCATTTTTTTATAATTTCTGTCGACTTCTTTACAAATTTGCTTGAATATTGTTTTTCGGTAATCGCTCATACGACTTTCTTTGTAATTACACCCACCAGTGAAACGTCCTAAATTAGATTCGACAACTAACATTCCCATCAAAAAATCTCTTCTAACACCCGTCTTTTTACTAGCATATTTAACAGCACTTTTAATATCACTTGCATCATACCCCTTTCCAAGTAATTTAGAAATCTCTGATTTCATTTTAGAAATCTTGGCCTGAATTTGACCGATCTCAGAAGCATCTTCGTTGATAGCTTGTTGTTTTTGACTAAGAACCCAACCTTTTTTATTTTTTTGATACTCCAATAATTCTTTTTGGTCATCATGTAAAGCCAAGCCCTCTTTTTGCTTGATTCTCTGCTTTTCTAGATCTTCTTTTTTCTGTCTTACCTCGACAATCAATGTCGACAACTTACCCTCCATGTTCTCTAAACCATCAACAATCGAGAAATACTCACTCAAACCACTCTCTTTCCCGTAAGCAATCAACTGCAACTCTCGGTTTGTTCGATTTATTTGTCGCAAAATTGCCCCCATTAATTTTTTCTTTAAAGCAATTTCATCGATAGCCTCGACAATTTCTCTTTCAAGTTTCTTGATTTCATTGCCAGTCTCTTCGATATCAGCCTCAACAACAGTTATGTTCTTTCGGATTGCCCAAAGTTCATTTGAAATCAATAATTTTTCCTGTTCCTTAACAGCTTTCTCTTTTAGAGCTTTCTCTAGGTCATCTTCTAGGTTTTCAACATCATCTTCAATCTCCTCAGCTTCCTCTTCCTTTTCTTTATCGTCTTCATCATCACTAGCAGCAATGGCAAAATTTAGATAATCACTTGGAAAAGAAAAAACTAGACCCCACATCACAATCAGTGAGGTCATAGTTATCAAAAAGATCCTAGATTTTATTTTTCTTTTTTTTTGAGACATTTCAAGGCTATCTCTTAAAAATTTTTATTCCAAGGACTAATTATTCCTTTTTCTCCTTTTTCTCTTTATTCTCATTACTCTCTTTTTCTTTTTTCTTTTCGTCATCTCCTTCTGCCGCTCCTTCTGCCTCTATTTCTTCCATTCCCTCAACTTGTGAAATATCAGAATCAACAGCTTCATCTAAACTTTCAACGTCTTCCTTTGTTCGTGGAGCACTGACAGCCGCTACAACGATCGTATCATCCGTTAAAATACTAATTTTTTCACCAACAATAACATCTTTTACATAAATATGTTTATCGAAAGAATCCAACACTGAAATATCGATCTCAATACTACCGGGCAAATCAGCAGGCAAACACTGAACTTCAACTGAATCTAAACCTCTAACAAAAGTTCCACCTAACTCTTTCACGGCGATTGACTCTCCAACAAATTCCAATTCGACATTTGTCTCAATTTTTTGGTCCATCTTGACGTTAAAAAAATCAACATGAATAAATTCATTTCCAATGGCCTCTGTTTGATAATCATAAATTAACGTTTTGTAAATTTCGTTTTTACCTTTTTCATCCTCGACTTGCAAGTTTATAATCGTGCTCTCTCCTGCTTTATCAAATATTCTGTTTAATTCAGATAAATTAACGAAGATTGCAATACTACCGATCTTCTTTCCATACACAACAGCAGGAATTTCTCGAGTTTCTTTTGTTAATTTTTCACCTTCTTTTCTAATTCTCGCTTTTAATGTGATTTCTTCCATCTTGACTTTTTTAACACTTATGGGAAATTTCCCTTTAATTACTTAGTAAAGACTTGCCTACATTGAACAACTTTATTGTGAAAAAAGAATTGAGATTTTGCGACTACTATCGAGTTTCCTCAATAATATCCAACACTTCATCAGCATCGATTGCTCTCATATTCATTGACTCCACAGCTTCGTTGTAACTTAAATCTGTTAACATTCCCATTGTCATGGTGTTTTCACCGGTTGAGTTTTTGGAAATAATCGTAAGCGTAGAAGAATAACAACTTCCACAATGAATATGAACAATCAAAGAATTGTTCCTACTCCCTACGATTTTTGCACTGCCTGTGCGATATCTCTCACCACAAACACTGCAACTAATCAATGTAACATCTTCTTGTTTCATAACACTACACAATATAACAACAATTTTCTATTCAGTCAACCTTTCAAAAAGTTACAAAATCCTTTCTAATCAGAACTTTCGATCATTTTTCTAACCATGTTGATGTCATCTGGAGAGGTTGAGGCTCCAGAAATGATTCCGATCGATTTAGCCCTTCGAAGAAACTCCTTATTCTCATCGCTTTTTACTTCACTAGGGTCTTCAATCCAAATTGTATTTGGGTTTTGATCTTTCGCTATTTTCCAAAGCTGTTTTGTATTAGAACTGCTCCTACCACCAATTACAATTACTGCATCCATTTCTTTTGCAATCACAAAAGCCTCTTTTTGGCGCACAAAGGTTGCTCGACAGATTGTATCAATAATTTCAATTTTACCACCCGCTTCTTTTATGGCAGCATGGATCATTTTCTTAATTCGCTCGAACTTTTCGATATTTTGAGTTGTTTGCGATATCAATAAAATTGGTTTTTTAATCTTCTTAGCTCTGATCTCATTAATTAAAGCTGCTACTTCCTTGAAATCTGGAATGATCCTGGCTTTATTTTCACACCAACCGTTGATACCTCTAACCTCTTTATGCTCTCTGTTTCCAAAGATTATAATTTCAAATCCTTTTTCGTAATATTTTTTAGCACAATCTTGCACCATTGAAACCTTAGGGCAGGTTGCATTAAAGCTTGTCGCACCTCGTCTCTCTATTTCCTCAAAAACCTTCCTGCCAGCACCATGGGCTGTGATTATCACAATGTCGCCACTTCCTACTTCATTCAAGGAATCTATTTTCACAATACCCATTCCATTGATAATTTTCATCACATTTTCATTATGCACAAGTGAACCAAAGATCAAGATCCTTCCATTTTCTGGTTTTGTTTTAAATTCTTCTTGCACCATTAAAAAGGCCTTTTTAACACCTCCACAAAAACCAGCAGTCTTAGCAACCTTACATTCCATTTTGTTTTTTGATAATGAATTATTTTTTAAACTCCTTCTCTAGCTCTTTCTTAAATTCAGTTAATAAGTCCCTTTCTTTAACTTTCCTTAGTATCTTACCCTTACGACAAATTAAACCAACCCCCTTGCCTCCAATTACTGCAATGTCTGCCTCTTTAGCTTCTCCTGGACCATTAACAATGCAGCCCATCACAGCAATATGAAGTTTCCTAGGAAACTTCTCAACTAATTTTTCAACTTCTTTTGTTAGTTTCAGTAAATCAATTTCTGTTCTTCCGCAAGTCGGGCAACTTGTTACTGTGGGCTTTCGATGTCGAAGGTCAAGTGCTGATAAAATTTCCCATGCAACAGGGATTTCTTCTGTGGGATCATCCGTCAATGAAACACGGATTGTGTCTCCAATTCCAGCATAAAGCAAAGTTCCAATACCGATAGAACTCATCACAGTTCCTCGAAATTTTGTGCCAGCTTCAGTAACCCCAACGTGCAAGGGGTAGTTAACTTTTTCACTTAACTCTCGATATGCCTCAACCGTTCTTTCAATGTCAGATGCTTTAAGGGAAATCATAATATCTTCAAAACCCAATTCCTCTAAGATTGTAATGTGTTTAATTGCAGATTGAACCATTCCCTTTGCGGTTGCTTCGCCCTTATATTGCTCTAAAATTTCTTGTTCCAAAGAGCCTGCATTAACCCCAATTCTAATAGGAATTTTCTTCTTTTTACAGGCTAATACAACTTCTTTTATTTTTTCTATAGGCTTCACGTTCCCAGGATTAATCCGAATTTTATCAACTCCTTGACGAATAGCTTCCAAGGCTAAATCAGCAGAAAAATGAATATCTGCAACCAGTGGAATGGAAATCTGTTTTTTTATTTCCGAAAGAACTTTAGCAGCTTCCATGTCGGGAACCGCAACTCTTACAATTTCACATCCAACCCTTTCAAGTCCTTTAATTTGTGAAACAGTTTTTTTAACATTGCGAGTATCAGTATTGGTCATAGATTGAACCCTAACTGGTTCATCTCCTCCAACCCCAACATTGCCAATTAATATATGTCTTGTTTTTTTGCGCTTTATCACTTTTTTTGGTTTAAATAGTTATCCTAATATTCTTGAATTTTTGTCACTTTTGAGCCTTCTAATCCAAACACTTTGAGCTAACCCCATAAAAGCTAGTGTTACAACGATAAAGCTTCCTCCATAACTCAAGAATGGCAAGGAAAGTCCTGCAACGGGAATAATCCCAATATTCATTCCAATGTTTATAAAAGCTTGGAAAAAAATAACCATAGTGACGCCTCCGACTACGAATTTACCAAATAAATCTCTTGATGCTTTGTATATTACCCTTAGACGATACAATAAAACTCCGAAGAGTCCAATTACAATACCCGTTCCAATAAGACCTCTTTCCTCTGCTATTGTGGCATATATAAAATCCGTATGTTTTTCTGGAAGAAAGTTCAACTTACTCTGCGAACCATGCCCTACTCCTTTTCCATGCACTCCACCTGATCCAACTGCAACCATGGACTGGATGACGTTATATCCGTCACCCAAGGGATCACTTCCTGGACTCAAAAATGAGTGCACTCTTGCTTTTTGATATGGCTTTAGGAAAAGCCCCCATCCAAAAATAATTACCAGTAAACCTGTCACGACAATACCAAAAATATATTTTTTATTAATTCCAGAAAGCAGAACCATTGCAAACCAAATCATTATCATCACAACAGCAGATCCCATGTCTGGCTGCCTAGCAGCTAACGAAACTGGAATTAAAACATAACAAAATGAAATCAGAATATGCTTAAAAGAAATCAGTAAAGGCTTAATCTGAGAAAAATAACGCGCAAGCGCAATAATCAATGCTAATTTCATAAGCTCCACCGGTTGAACATTGAAGAACCCCAATTTAAACCAACCGGATGTTCCACGGATATTATCTCCTAAAAAAAGAACTGCTGCCAAAAGAATGATTCCGATTAAATATAAATTACCGCTATGGCTTTTCCAAATTCGATAATCAATTAAACTAAAAACTATGAAAGTTACTATTGCAATCGCAACATGAATGGTTTGTTTTTCAAAATTATTAAAACCAACTCTCTCTGATTCCAAAGAGAGAGAAAAAATTGCAATAAGCCCAGTAGCAATCAAAAAGGTCATTGCTACAATAGAAATTAGATCAAATTTTGCAAACTGACTAACTCTAAATGTCATAATCAATTCTTACAACCCATGCTTATCTTTGTTTAAATTGTGCTCGGCTAGTGTCTTTGAATAAACAGTTTCCCCTGTTTTAAAATCAGACAAAAAGAAAATATAGTCTGAATTAGTTGGACTGACTGTCGCCTTAATAGAAGTTAGGCCTGGATTCGAAATTGGTCCAGGTGGAAGCCCTGGATTTATATACGTATTATATGGAGATTCAACTCTAGTGTCTTCAAAGGAAAATTGGCGTTTATCAACCCCTTGAAAATATGCTAGCGTTGCACAGCTTTCCAGTGCCATTCCAACTTGAAGACGGTTTCTAAAAACTCCTGCCACCATTTTTGCATCCTCTTCCGTTGGAACTTCCCTTTCTACAATCGAAGCCAATGTAATAACTTCATATAAACTTTCTCCACTTAGCTCAATTTTTTTAGTTAAATCGGCATCAATTTTGTTTTTGAAATTATTCAAAAATTTGCTTACCAATGTTGCCCCCGTTTCTTCCTTGTCAATAAAATAAGTATCAGGGAAAAGATAACCCTCCATATCAACTCCGACAGGAATTTCAGCTAAAAAATCATACTTTTTGCTGAATTTATCACACTCACAATTTTGAGTGCTTAAACATTTGCATTGGATAATACTTTCAAATTCATCAGAAATTTCAGGTTTTTTTTCTCGTAAAAGTGCAATGATTTTCTTATTCGTAAATCCTTCTGGGACAGTTAGCTTTAAAACTTCTACTTTAATTTTTCCGTCAGTAAACTTGTCCACAATATCAGGGATAATCATATCAGGGGAAAGCTCGTACACACCAGCTTGCAATCCGCTTCCTTTCTTTGTCTTCCAAATATAGTAAAGAAAGAAATTCTCTTCTTCTATTAGTTTTTCCTTGAAAAGGTTTTTTGCAATGACCTTTACTCCCTCGCCTTCTTTAATTTCAAATTTTTGCAAAATATTAGACTCGCTTACCGTACTTTCAAACGCACCGCCCCGTATCCAATTGTATCCACAAAGTGCTACTATTGAAAAGAAAAGGATACTGATAGCGAGAGCTCCTATTATTTTTTTCATTTATTTTCCAATATTTAATCTTTAAGTGTTCTACTTATATCATTGTGTTTATCGAAATTTACTACTTCTCAATTTCTTTAATTGCTTCTCGAAACTGCTCTCCTCTGTCAAATTCATTCACAAACATTCCAAAACTAGCACATCCAGGAGAAAGAAGAACAATCTCCCCTTCTTTTGAATTTGTGTATAAATCATGCACAACATTTTTCATTTCATCATAAAGTCCCCTGATTTTTTTAGATGCTCCATCAAATTCTCTAAGAAGTTTAATTAGAGTTTCAGTTGCCCCACCTTTTAAAAGTGAGATTGAGATTACATTTTCATCCATTGCAATTTTTCGCGCGAGTGGTCGCAAGTCCAATTTCTTGTTAGACCCACCACAAATTAAATGGATTGGACGAGAAAACGACTCTATCCCAACAATTGCAGATTCAGGGGTCGTAGCTGTTGTGTCATTGTAATAAGCAACACCATTTCTCTTCCCAATATACTCCAGTCTATGCTTCACACCAGAAAAAGTCGAAATTGCATTTTTAATAGTTTGTTCCGAGACTCCAACCAAGATAGCGGCGGCACTTGCAGCAAGTGCATTGGAAAGATTGTGCTTTCCTCTCAGTGCCATATCCTTGACCTCAAACAACTCAATTTCTTTCTCTTCGGATTTATATTTAATTTTTTCTTTATCAACAAACAAACCATGAAGGGTTGTCTCATTATTTTTTGTAAAAGAAACTATTTTTCCTTTTGCTTGTTGGGAAAATTCTTCAAAGTATTCCGTTTGATCATAATTCAAAATAAGAAAATCCTCCTCTTTTTGAAAACGAAAAATCTTTTCTTTATCTAGAACATATGTCTCCATTGAGCTATAACGATTCAAATGATCTTGAAAAATATTTGTTACAATAGCAATGCGTGGACTTCTTTTGATCTGCTCCAAAGCACTTAATCTCCAAGAAGACAGCTCAAAAACAACCCAGGAATCTTTTTTGATTTGTGCAAGTTTGTTTATCACAGCTTCTTGCCCAATACCAACTCTAACAACATGTTTCCCGGCCTCTTCAAGGATATGCGCAATCATAAGCGACGTAGTAGTTTTACCTTTTGTCCCTGTAATACCTATTATATTCTTTGTGGGACAAAGCTTCATAAACAAACTGGAATCCATCTCAACGGGCACTTTACTCTCTAACGCAGCCTTGATGTATTTATTAGTCCAAGAAACATCTGGATTCTTAATCACTAAATCAACATGAGTAAAATCCTCCATTCGATGCTGTCCTGTAATAATTTTAACATTTTTCAATTTCTCTATCTTCTCCAATGAATTTTTCAATTCTTCTGCTGTTTTTTTGTCAGTTGCAAAAACACGGGCACCTTGTTTAGATAGCCAAGAAATCATCGCGACACCTCCACCATGAAGACCGATTCCCATTACTGTAACTTTTTTATTTTTCAAATTCATAAAAACTTTGTAATTTATTTCTCAATTCTCTTTTATTTAAGACTAGGCTATTTGCATAGCTCTTTTTTATCAAAAAAATAACACTTCCCTTAAGTATCATTTTCTTCCTCTAGCACCTTAACTATGAAGCATTTGAAGATTTATTGCAAGAGATAAGAGCCACACTAAAAAGAAAAAGTTTGTTGCATATAAGAATACAACAAACTTTTTTCTTAAACTTAAAACATAAATTATTTATGAAACAATCTCACAGCAAGATCAACTAATCTTGTTGAATATCCCCATTCATTATCATCCTATCCTAATTATTCTCAAACATTATAAAAACAGCAAAAATCATTGAGACTAAAAATCCCATTGCTGAAAACAATATGTAGAGCATGAACTTCCTGGCCTGTTGAGAATCTTTATTTGACATTAGCCACTTTAACGTATACGTCACAAAAAATATTGTACTAAACAAAAATAAAATAAAAGGTACGAGTCTGCCAAAATTTTCTATAATGACTTTCATATATGTATTGTTGTTTTTTACTTATGAAACAATCTGACCGCCAAATCAACTAATCTTGTTGAATATCCCCATTCATTGTCATACCATCCTACAATTTTCACCATATTCCCTCCCACGACCTTTGTAAGTTCTTTCTGAACAATCACAGAATAACTGCTTCCAACAATATCATGTGAAACAAGTGGCTCATCTGTTACAAGCATCACTCCATTCATCACTCCTTTTGAAGCTTCTTCAAGTGCTTCATTTATTTTTTCTTCTGTCGCATCTTTTTTCAAGACAGCAACAACATCACTCACACTGCCAACCGCAGTTGGAACCCTGAAAGCCATCCCGTCAAAAATTCCATTCAATGCTGGAATTGTTTTTCCTGCAGCAATCGCAGCCCCTGTTGTTGAAGGAATGATATTAAGAGCTGCTGCTCGCCCTTCTCGAAGCTTTTTCTTTGAAGGTCCATCAATAAGCGACTGTGTTGAAGTATAGCTATGGATCGTTGTCATCAGTGACTTCTCGATTCCAAATTTATCCTCCAATACTTTCATAATTGGAGCAATACAATTTGTAGTACAAGATGCCATCGAAAGAATTTGGTCACCATCCATAATCTCTTTTTCATTTACACCCAAAACTATAGTCTTTAAACTTTTATCTTTCGTTGGAGCTGAAATCAAAACTCTCTTTGCTCCAGCATCAAGATGTGCAGAAGCACTCTCTCGGTCCTTGAAGATGCCTGTACACTCAAACACCACGTCAACACCCAATTCCTTCCAAGGAAGCTTTTTGGGGTCCCTTTCACTGAAAACCTTGATTTCCTTTCCATTCACAACTAGGTTTCCATCTTTAATTTGTACGTCTTTTGAATAAACACCATAAGAAGTGTCATATTTCAAGAGATATGCAAGAGTTTCCAGCTCCCCCAGATCATTGATTGCTACAACCTCAACATTGGGATTCTCCAGTGAAATCTTCAACACAGGTCGCCCAATCCGACCAAAACCATTTATAGCTACTTTCATTTTTTTATTTTAATTTTTAATATTATAAATTAATTACTAATCATTGGTGCTAGAAATGTAGTAAATGCATAAATAAAACTTAAGATGACAGAAGAAATAGCAGCAACTAATGCTTTACCTCTTATGAACTTTTCTTTTTCAATGTCTTTTCTAAAAAAAATTAACGATATTGCAAAAACAAATGTTAGAAGGGAGAAAATGCATAAAAAAATTAAAAGTGCCCATTGCATGATATGAAATGCCGACTCAAACCATGTATACTCAAAGAGCCGGTCTAAAGTGATACTCGCATTTGCAACCTTAGCCTGAAAAATAAACAATGCGCCTAAAATTATCATTTTTGCTTTCACTGTCCAACCAAAATCATTAATGGCTACTTTCATTTTTTTTTATTTTAATTTTTAATATTACAGACTAGTAAAATTATAAAAAACTATGAATATTATTGCAATGTACCACCAAAAACAAAAATTCTTATCAAAATTACTAATAGATACAGAGCAAAAGACCCGAAAAGACCTAATACTGAATATTTAATATATTTTTTCACCATCTTAGATTTTACAATGTCTTTTCTCACAAAAAAATACATTGGGCCAGAAATTATTGAAACAAGCACACTTAGAAGAAAAAAGATTACACAAATCAATTGTAGAACTGAAAAAACTATTTCAAATTTTTCTGGAAAAATTATCATTTTCAAAAACTTATGCACTATTTCACCAGAGACCAAGCCTTCAAAATTTTTAACTAATATTGCAATGACAACGATTAAACAAATGGGAATGATTTTGTTTTTTATTTTCATCTTTTATTTTTTAGTTTTTATCTAAATACTCAACCTAAATTTTTCAACTTTAGACATCCAAGTTTTGGACTTTATTTGCATGAGATTGAATAAACTTCTTCCTTGGTGCAACTTCGCTACCCATCAAGACCGTGAAAGCTTCGTCTGCTTTTTCGGCATCCTCAATCGAAACTTGCAACATTACACGAGTTTCTGGATTCATTGTTGTGTCCCAAAGTTGTGTTGGGTTCATTTCCCCAAGACCCTTGTATCGTTGAATTCCAACTCCAGCAATCTTCTTAAATTCTTCATTTTCTTCATCAATCTCTCCATCAACCAAAGCGCCTTTTCTTTTTGCAATTTCTTTCAAAACACGTTCTTTTTCCTCGTCTGTATAAACATAATGCTCTTTTTTTCCTTCTTTGATTTGGAATAAAGGTGGTTGAGCGATATAAATATATCCACGTTTTAGCAATTCTTCAAAATGACGATAGAACAAAGTCAAAAGGAGTGTTCTAATGTGAGAACCGTCGACATCGGCATCTGTCATGATAATAATCCGATGATATCGCAGTTTGTCAAAATTAAGCTGATCACCAATCCCTGCACCCAATGCAATCACGAGCGACTTAATTTCCTGAGAAGCAAGCATCCTATCCAATCTCGCCTTCTCAACATTCAAAATCTTTCCCTTTAATGGCAAAATTGCTTGTGTTCTCCTGTTTCTTCCTTGCTTTGCACTTCCACCAGCAGAATCTCCCTCTACAATATATAATTCTGTCTTTGAAGCATCCCTCGAAGAACAATCTGCAAGTTTTCCTGGAAGAGTCATACCCTCTAAAACTCCTTTTCTCACAACAGCATCCTTTGCAGCCTTTGCAGCAAGTCGGGCTTTCGCAGAAATCAACCCTTTCATAATAATCATCTTCGCATCCTGTGGATTTTCTTCAAAATATTCAATAAGGCTTTCAGAAACAACCGAACTAGTAATCGTTCTGGCTTCTGAATTTCCAAGCTTTGATTTTGTCTGTCCCTCAAATTGTGGGTCTTGCAACTTCACAGAAACCACAGCCGTCAAACCTTCTCGTACATCGTCTGAGGTTAGATTATTCTCCTTTTCTCTTAGAATATTATTTTTTCTAGCGTAATCATTGATTGTTCTTGTTAGCGCAAACCTAAAGCCGGTTTCATGCATCCCACCTTCAATTGTTGGTATATTATTTGCAAAAGAAGAGACTTTGTCCTTGAAAGTATCTTGATATTGCATTGCAACTTCCACAATCATATTATCCTTTTCTTTTTCAACATAGAAAATTGTTGGATTTACGATATCTTTCTTGCGATTTGCAAATTGCACAAAAGAGCGGATTCCTCCATCGAAACAAAAACCGATACTTTGATTTTGTTTTGGATCCTCAAAACGCTCATCAACTAGTTTGAAGTGAACCCCTTTTGTTAAATATGCCTGTTGTCTAAGATAATCAACGACTGTTTTCCAACTCCATTCAATTTCTGGAAAAATTTCTGGGTCTGGTACAAATGAAATAATAGATCCGGTTTTATCAGTTTTTCCAACAGCTTGGACTTTTGCAAGTGTTATTCCCTTCGAATACTCTTGTACCCAAATTTTCCCACCCTTGTGAATTTCAGCTCGAGTCATCACGGAAAGTGCATTAACCACTGAAGCACCCACACCATGCAAACCTCCGGAAACTTTATATCCGGTATTGTCTCCACCAAATTTTCCTCCTGCATGCAGTTTTGTAAAGATTGTTTCAAGAGCTGTTAATCCTGTCTGTTTATGCTTATCAACTGGGATCCCACGACCCTTATCCGAAACTGTGACCATGTTATCCTTACCGATAACAACTTCTATGTATTTTCCATACCCCGCCATTGCCTCATCAATCGAATTCGCAACAATTTCCCAAATCAAATGATGTAAACCCTCGAGCGATGTTCCACCGATATACATCCCTGGACGCTTTCGAACCGGCTCCAATCCTTCCAAGACTTGGATAGACTTCGCGGTATATTCTTTACTTGATCTTTCTTTCTGTACCATTTTTTCTTTTTATTACACCCCTTCTTATTAATTAAAATCGATAAATTTCTATCTAACTAAACAATATGATTCTGCCATTAAGACTGCTCCTACAACCAAAAGACCATCCCACCAAACTAAAACACGAAAACTTTGCAACAGCAAAAGAATCAGTACCATTACGCTAAGAAAAAAGCCTTGGCGGAATGAAACTCTGACATTGGTTTTTATTTCATCATCTTTTCCACTAGAACCCTTGAGTTTGAATAGGAAAAGTGAAAACATTCCCATTAAAAATAGGAATAGAAATAAATAAAATAATCCTATCACAAAATAGTTTACTTCAAGCGACTTTGCATCAAAATATGGAGCGAACGAAAAAATCATTCCGACTGCCCCCATAAATCCAATCAACAAAATAAGCCGCATCCCCCAAAGAAATGCTCCTATCGACATTTTATTTATGCAATTTATTTCTTAAACACGTGATTTTGTTTTCGCTATCTTCTTTCATGTTTTTCAAAATCAACTAGCTACATTATAGCGTACTTTTGGCTACTTTTCAAGAGAAGAGCTGCAAAGTACCCATAGCTGCAGCCATGGGTACTGAAATTCTTTCTATCCTGAATCTTTATTTATTTTCAATCACGTCTTTTACTAGATAAACGGTTTCTTTTTTTGCTGTGTAATAGGTCTTTACCGCAATATCTGCAATCACTCCTGATACAAAAAATTGGATTCCCAGAACCACAAATAGTACTCCGATCACTGGCCAAATTCGATCACCAATTGGATTGCCGAAGATTCCCCTTTCAATTGCCATCCAAATTAGGATTAGTGTTCCCACAAACCCCATAATCGAACCAATTCCTCCGAAAAGATGGAGTGGTCTATTTGCATATTTTCGCCAAAACCAAACTCCGATTAAATCCAAAAGTCCTTTTGCAAGTCGTGTGTAGGTGTATTTTGTCTCGCCTGCTATCCTTGGTCTATGGCTCACAACTACTTCCCCCACTTTAAAACCTTTAATTTTCAAAATTGCTGGAATAAATCTGTGCATCTCGCCGTATAAATCAACATTCTCAAAACACTCTGTTTTATAAGCTTTTAAGGAGCAACCGCTATCATTTATTTGATCATTAATTAAGGTTTTTCGCAACTTATCAGCTCCCCGAGAAAGAAGTTTTTTCATGAAAGGATCTCTTCTGTTCTTTCTCCAGCCAGAAACAATGTCAAAGCCCTCGTCCATCTTCTCTAGAAGCAAAAGAATGTCGTTGGGATCATTTTGCAAGTCGCCGTCCATCGTGACAACAATTTCACCTTTAACAGCTTTTATCCCAGCATCCATAGCAGCTGTCTGTCCAAAATTTCTCCGAAAGACAATCAATCTCAACGGCGTTAATTTCTCTGCTAGTTTGACTGTATTATCAGAACTTCCATCATCAACAAAGATAATTTCGGCATTTAGCTTATTTTTTTTTATTGCAGACAAAACCTCCTGGTGCAACTTCTCTACGTTCTCACCCTCGTTATATATCGGAACAACTATCGATAAAAGCTTTTCTTTTGACTTCATCTTTTTAAAGTTATTTTAAATTCTAGCACCTCTTTATAATCCAGAACCAACAATTCCAATAATCAAACCGACTAGTCCAATAATTGCATTGATAATCCAAAACCTCACTGTAACTTTTGTTTCATGCCAACCCTTCGCCTCAAAATGATGATGAATAGGCGCCGCCAAAAAAACCTTTCTTTTGAAAAACTTTTTTGAAAACATTTGAATCACAACGGAAATTGATTCAAAACAATAAATGCTAACAACAAAAGGGAGCGCAATGACAGAATCAGTTAAGATTGCAACAACTCCTAAGGTAGCGCCTAAGGAAATTGCACCTGTATCACCCATAAAGAACCTTGCTGGATAAAAATTAAACCATAAGAATGCCACTATCGAACCTGCGACAACGGCGCAAAAAGCTGCTAGGTTCATCTTGTCTTGAAAGACAGAGATTATTGCAAAAACAACAAAAGCTTGTGCTAAGATTCCCGCGTTCAAACCATCCAATCCATCTGTTTCATTTGAAGAAATTGCAGTAGAAACAATCACAAAAATAAACAAAGGGATGTACCAAAGACCTATAATAAAGTCTCCAATGGCAGGAATATGGATTGTATCCCAACCAAGCTTATTGTAGAACCACCAAGCTCCAAGTAACGAAATCGCAATCATCCAAGCGAATCTCCAAGCGAATCTCATTCCGCCGCCCTTATTGGAACCAATCTTCTTAATACTCATCCAATCATCAGCAAGACCCAGCATTGCTGTTGTAGCAAGTGCAAACAATGGTAACCAAGTCTGACTTCTGCTCACAAAATCCAACCTTCCAAGCCAAACACATTGTAGTTTTTCAGATAAAAAAGGAGCAAGAAAATACATTGTTGTGGCTAAAAAGAAAACTGTTCCCCAAATCAAAATTCCCCCCATTGTCGGCGTTCCGCTCTTATGAGCGTGCATCTTATTAACATATGAAAGTTTTTCACCCGAGACTGACTTTTCTTTAATTTGAATTCCAATTTTATATTTATATAAAAAGTGTGCCAGAAGAGGTGTCAGTGCCATCGCTAAAGTAAAAGACAACAGAGCAAGAATTAAAACCTTAGAAATTGCTAATACTTCTGGAATTGTTTGAATTTGTGCAAGAATCATATATTATTTTTTTGGCCAATTATACGCTCCAAAAACCCAAGTGAACATTTTTTTCATATCCTCCCAACGATGATTATCATCCAAAACGACTACAATCACTTTTGCATTTTGGTCAGTCGGATGATGAGCAGCCATCATTAGTGATTTTCCTGCTTCATATGTAAATCCGGTTTTTCCGCCAACAACATTTGGTAGTTGCCCCAATAAAAGATCTGTATTGATAATTTTATGGGAGATCGTTCCATTAACGCAGGAAATGTCCTTCGTTTCATATTTCATAATTTCCCAAATCAAGGGATGTTTTAAAGCATATGCAGAAATTCTTGCAAAGTCATATGCCGTTGAATAACAACCTCCTGGTTTACTCTCTTCATCAAGCCCAGAAGGATTGCAAAAATTTGTATCGCTTAATCCAATTTCTCGAGCCTTTTTATTCATCATATCTGCAAATTCAGCCTGGGAACCAGCAATATGCTTTCCTATCGCCACCGCGGCATCATTTGCGCTGTTCATTAACATTGCTTCAAGAAGAGCCCTGGAACTGATTTCTTCTCCAACTTGCAATCTATTTGAAATACAATACCCACTTCGAGGACACCCAACCTTAGTTCCATCAGTAAATCTACTTTCTTCGTCAATAGTAACAATTTCGCTATCCAGATCCTTAATGTTTTCAATTGCCACGATTGCTGTCATAACCTTTGTTAAAGAAGCAATTGCCATTCTCCGATTTCCATTTTGATAATGCAGTATTGTCCCCGCATTAGCATCTATAGCGATTGAGCTTCTTGCTCTCATATACGTCTCACCAAAACTTTTATCTTTAACGGGAGCTTCGGGGACAGATACCACTAGTTGATCGAATGTCATAAACTCTTTTCCGTCTTTTTCTCGTTCCTTGCTAACTTTACTTAAATCCAACTGTCTTTTATCCTTCTCTTCTTCTCCGGTAATTTTTAAATTTGAAAACTTTGCTTCCCTCCAAGCTGAAACACTAGGTAAAAAGCTAAACCAAACAAACGCGGAAATTAAAATCAGCGTTGCACTTATGAAATTGACTAGATTAGTTTTTGATTCCATTCCCCTTTTTTTCAAATTCATTATTTATTCGACCCCTCTTCATTTCTATCCTCTTTAATCTGAAGTTCTGTTTTACTTAACAGTTCATAGTCTGGTAACTGTGCAATTTCCTCAAAACCCATGCTTTTGAGGAAATCATAACTTACCTGATATTGATAGGAGCGAGAACTGATTGGAATTTCTCCCCTCTCAATCAATCCCCTTATTGCTAAGTTTCTAATCATAAAACTACAGTTGACGCCCCTGATGTGCTCAATTTGCAATCTAGTTATTGGTCCACGATATGCAATCACTGATAAAACTTCCATTGCCGCTTTCGTAAGAGGCTCGTTTATTCTCTTATCCAAAAATTTTGCAATTTCTTCACCAAATCTCGCATCAGACACTAATTGAATTGTATTGACTTTAGTCAGAATTTGCAAGCCAGTTTTATTATCACGGTAAAAACTTTTCAATTTCCCTATTTCGTCTTCCGTTTCTTTTTTTGAAATTTTCAAAAAATCTGCCAATTTCTCAAATCTCACAGGTTCACCACAAGCAAATAAAATTGCTTCAATTTTTGCGCATTCCTCATTCATAATCACATTTTCAACTTAAATATTTTAAGATTTCATTCGCTGCCTCTTTGGCATTTCCTCTGCCATGTTTTGCAATATAATCTCGCCAAACAATTGTTTTTGTGAAACAATGATTGTTTTTTGCTTAATCATCTCAAGCATTGCTAAAAAAGTAACGATTACTTCAATTTTATCCTTTGCCCCAGAGACAGTCTCCTCAAAAGCTGTTTTTGCCCTCTTTTCAATAGAATGTTTCAAATGAAGCATTTTTTCCTCTAGACTTACAACTTCTTCCATTACTTGCTGCGCCAATTCTTTCTTTGTTGGGATCTCACTTAAAACTCCCACAAATAATTTTCCTAGGTTCTCAGGATCAATTTCCGGAGAAATAAAATTAATATTTAATTTTATTCGTGGATTTCTCGAGAAGCAAACCCTCCTAAGTTTATAGACGCTTTCTATTTTTTCTGCTGCCTGTTTAAATTTTTGATATTCTTTCAACCTATCTTCCAGGTCCTTGATTTCTTCCTCTTCTTCCACTGAAAACTCGAACAGTGGCAAGAGTGCCCTAGATTTTATCAAAAGTAACGAAGAAGCTATTAAAAAAAACTCACTAAGGTTTGCTAAGTCAGCACTCTTTCCGTCTTCAATAAAAGCTAGGTAGTCATCAGCAACTTGTACTAAGGAAACTTTTGTGACGTCCAACTTTTGTTTTTCAAAAAGCACCAATAGCAAATTCAATGGGCCCTCAAAGTCTTTTGTTTTAATTTGATACATTGGATTCTTTTCTTTTGACTAAAGTTACTCTCTTAAAAAACTTCTATATTATGCAATTATAACAAATCTATTCAAATTTATAAAGACTTTCTTCTTTTTGTGCTTTTTAGATTCTCTTAAATTCCAGACTCTACTTTCTAAGCAGAAGTGAGAGTGCAGCTGAAATAATAAGCTTTAAGACAAACATACTATCAATAAAAATGAATGTGGCTCAGATACAGCTAAGCTTTAGTCAAAAAACATAGGGATAAGAAGTACGCTAGCACCAAGATTAGGTGTGTTTATTTAGAAACTTCAGTATCTTTTAGTTTAAACAAAGGGATAACTCCCACTCCAATGACAGTTCCTAGGACAATGAAAACATAATTTAGGGGAGAAAACAACAACAATAGGCTAAAGATTGGCATTCCAATGATATATGACAGACTCTTTGTTGTTCTATAAAAATCCATCAACTCGATATCTTTTGGCCCAATCTTCTTATAGAAATAAGTGTCCCTCATGACTTCAATAGTAGCAGCTCCAATTCTAGTCGATAATAATATTAACATCCAAGTCCCAATATGAGGCACGTCTATAAATCCAATGCTTATTGTTGAAACAGACATAACAACAAGAGCGGCAATAAGCCAGTTTTTTTCTCCTGTTTTTTTATCAGCAATAAGTCCGAGGGGGTATTGCAGAACAACAAAAGGGATTAGCATTACTGCAAAAATTTTTCCAATCTCCAGCCAATCAAGTCCTATACTCAGCAAATAAACTGGAGTATAAACAACCATCACTGCATAAAATAAATCTAATAAAAATGCGACCCAGTAAATCCTCGCAACATCTTTTTTTTCTAAGAGTTCTTTGACGATTGAAAAATCTTTCCTTCTCTTTTCCAAGTGACATTTACGTTCAGAGAAAAATATTGCCAATATAATTAAAGGGATGAAAACAAAAAAGGAGGCTGTATAAAAAACTAGTTGAAATCCATTTTCGTAAGTTTGGACCAACCAGGTTGAGATAAGAGGTGCAATAATAACTCCCGTATTTAAAATTGTTAAAAATAAACCCCTCGTTTTTCCTGTTGTTTTATCTTCAGAATAAGTTTCAATTAAAACATCAAGAGCTGCCCAAAGTATCGACCCACCAACTAAGAAAAAGACCGCAAATAAAATAGCTACTGGGTGAAACCAAAAAGCTCCCATTCCAAGCAATGAAATCCAGGTAATAGCCACAAAAAGAAAAAATGTTTGTGATTTCCCTATCCCTCTAATCAAGGTATGCAGTTTTATCAAAGCATACAGTGAAATTAGATATCCAAGCAAAAAAAGTAAACCAACAGCTTTTTCACCAACTTGTTTTTCTAAGAAGGTAGAGATGATGTATGCAGTCAATCCTAGCTGTAAACCAAGCATTAATGCTATTAGGTTTATCAACGTCAATTTTTTTATAGATTTTCTTTTGTTTTTTTGTGCCACTTTCAAGAGCAATTTATTTTTCTAATAAAGTTCGTATTGTGTCTATTTCTTTATTTGGATATGCAATTCATCGAGTTGCTTCTTTTCGACTTCGCTTGGAGCATCCAACATCACATCTCTACCTTGCCCATCCTTCGGAAAAGCATAGATATCACGAATTGAGCTCCAATCATTCAACACCATTATCAAACGGTCGATCCCAGGCGCATTACCTCCGTGTGGTGGTGCACCAAATTCAAATGCTCTAATCATATGCCCGAATTTTGCGTCAACTTCCTCTTTTGAATATCCAGCGATGCTAAATGCTTTATACATAATTTCAGGCTTGTGGTTTCGGATTGCCCCACTTGTAAGCTCAAAACCATTTAAAACAAAATCAAATTGATATGCAACAATTTCAAAAGGGTCTTTTTCTTCTAAAGTTTTCATTCCGCCTTGCGGCATTGAGAATGGATTGTGTGCAAAATCAATCTTACCTTCTTCGATTTCAGAATAATCATACATTGGAAAATCAGTAACCCAAAGCCACGCGGCTTTATTAGAATCTTTCAAACCAAGTCTTACGCCACATTCATTCCGAACAATCCCGAGACTTTCGCAGACAGTTCTCCATTTATCTGCTCCAAAGAAAATAATATCACCATCTTTTGCTTCCAGTTTATTGATTATTTTCTTGCAAATAACGTCTCCTAAGAATTTAACTATTGGGGACTGTAGTTTTCCGCCCTCCTTTACGACAATATACGCTAATCCCTTTGCACCCTTGCTCTGAGCTAACTCAGTCAATTCATCAATGTCCTTTCTGGAAAATTTTTCTCCCCCGCTATCAATCTTCATTGCATGAACAACTCCCTGTGCCTCAATAACATTCGCGAATACTCCAAATCCGCAATCTTTCACGAGCTCAGATATTGGTTGGATTTCAAAATCAAATCTTAAGTCTGGTTTATCACTACCATATTTCGTCATTGCCTCCCTCCAAGGTATTTGTTGGAACCTCCCATTCTCCTGTAGGTTGATAATTTCTTTTCTTGAAAACTTTTTTGTTAATTCGATCATCAATGGTTCCATTGTTTGAAAAATATCATCTTGCTCCACAAAACTCATTTCCATATCAAGTTGATAAAACTCCCCAAAGTGACGATCCATTCGAGGGTCTTCATCCCTAAAACACGGAGCAATTTGAAAATATCGATCAACACCACCGACCATTAACAGTTGTTTGAATTGTTGAGGAGCTTGAGGTAATGCATAAAACTTACCCGGATAAATCCTTGAAGGAACAAGCCAATCTCTTGCGCCTTCCGGTGAAGAACTTGCAAGAATTGGTGTTTGGACTTCCCTGAAATCTCTTGCATGAAAATATTCTCTCATGTGCCGAATAATTTCATCGCGAACCCTTAGCATTTCTTGGAGCTTAGGTCTTCTAAGATCAATAAAACGATACTTCAAACGGAGACTTTCATTTGCTTCAACGTTTCTTTCTTCAATTAATTCAAATGGCGGGGTCTTGGATGTATTCAAGACTTCTAAATTAGAAATTTCAATTTCTAATTTTCCCGTTTTCAATTTCTCATTCAACATATCATCTGGCCTAGCAGAAACTATTCCCTCTACTTTTACAACCCATTCACTCCTTAATTTATCTGCTTTTGTATGTGCTTCTTTATTGATTGCTGGGTCAAATTTAATTTGAGTTAGGCCATATCGATCTCGCAAGTCAATAAAAATCACGCCTCCGTGATCCCTTCTTCTATGCACCCACCCAGTCAAAATAACTTTTTCACCAATTTCAGATTCCCTCAATTGTCCACAAGTGTGTGTCCTTAACATATTTTTATAATTTCTTAATTTTTCTAATTTTTCTAGTATTGAATATAAGACACTCAACGTCCAACCAGCTCAAAAAGCCTTTGAATCTTATCACAATAGCTAATTCTATTCTTAATAGCAAGGTTCTTTATCCGAACCTACTTCAACATTTCTTTTACATGCTCTACAATTTCCCCTGGGGTGTAATCAGATTTTGTCAAAAAATCATCCGCTCCAAGTAATGCAGCCTTTTCTTTGTCTTCTTGTTGAGAAAGGTTTGAAAAAACAACAACTTTCGTATCACGAACCGCTGGGTCTTCTTTAATCTTCTTCAATACTTCGAAGCCATCTGCTTCTGGTAAAACAAGATCGAGTAAAACAAGATCAAATTTGCCAGCCAAGATCTTTTTTTCAGCCTCTGCCCCACTAATAGCTGTGTCAGTATCAAATCCATCACTTATGAACTTTTTACTGTAAATTTCAACTAACATTGGATCGTCCTCGACGATTAATATTTTTTTTATCACTCCTTTGAGTATTATTTTGAATTATCTTGCCCCTTAAACTTCTTTAAGTATACTTAATTTATCAACTTTTTACAAACCAAACTATTCCCATCGATCACATTTATTGATATATGTCTCACATCCATCAGAAAATTCTTTATACTGATCTCTGATCTCCTTTAAATCCTTTAGATTGTCATATAAATCAATTAGATCTTTTTTAGAGAAACCTTCCTTCTCAGCCTTGTCGATTATTTTATCTTGTTCTTTGACTAATTCCCGATATTCTTCTTTTTTCTTTTCAATCTTCTTACAATTCTTCTTCACTTTTTGGTCACAAACAACTTCTATGCTTTGTTTTCTATCAAGCTCTTTCTGAGGAGCCGCAAAATGTTGAACTAAAACATAACTCTTTCTCTCTTCCTTGTTCTTAATCTCTAACACTGAAACTCCTATTTCTTCAAGTTCAACCGACAGTATATTCTTTCTGTGCCCTTCACTATCCATCCAGGCATCAACCACGCTTTCGGCTGAAAAATATCCTTCAGCGATATTTTCAGCGATAACCGAGTAACTATAGCCTACTTGCTGAACAAGGTTCCAAAGTTCAACCCCATCTGGAGAAACGTGAGCGAAATATTCCTGACTTTTCATGTCTTCTGCTTTAAGTTTTGCGGATTCCATTAGACTTTCGTTCCTAATTAGAATATCTAACCCCTTTTCTTTTCTAAATTCATTTGTTAATCTGATAATATCATCCTCAGTTCCATCGAAACTATTCTCTTGAACCAACTCCTTGTTTTCGATAAGTTCATTATGAACAACGCCAGTTTCGACCATTTCAAAAGGGTGGACTTCTTCAAATTGCTTAATGTGAATATCAAAAAATTTCACCGCGGTAAAAATCAGCAATGCTAGTGCAATCAAACTAATCTCTTTGGAAACTCTTTTCGACATTAAAAAATTGACATTCTTTTATATTAACTATTCCTATTTTAACACGCTGAAACTTCTTTCTCAAATTAAATGTATGAAATTTAGATTACCTAACAAATTCTCGCAAACACCAGCTATGATGCTTCGTCGCTCCGGATATCTTAAAATTCAAGATAGGATCTCTGGCAAAACTAGCTATGTACGAAAATTAACCGCTCATCATTATCCCCGTTTTCATCTCTATCTTAAAGAAGCTTCCGATGAAACAATCTTTGACCTCCATCTAGATCAAGCAAAAACAAGACATGCTGGACAAACAGCACACAACGCAGATTATGAAACGCCTGAGGTAGAAGAAGAGTTGACTAGAATCTATCTTGCAATAGAAAAATTTAAAATATAAAAAATCCCTTAGGAACAACTAATGAAGCCCAAAGGGATTTTTTATATTTACTCCAACTTAAAATTGAAACTATTCATACCTAAGAGCTTCGATAGCATTGAGTTTTGCAGCTCTTTTAGCCGGATAATATCCGAAGACAATCCCGATTAAGGTCGAAACTCCAAAAGCTAGTGCAACTGAAAAACCAGAAACCTCTGTTTCTAGTCCCGTAAATTGTTTAATTCCAATAGCAACTCCATATCCCAAAACAATCCCGATTGTCCCACCAAAAAAAGTCAATGCAATTGATTCATAAAGAAACTGCTTCGTAACATCATCAGCCTTTGCACCAATTGCCTTTCGAAGTCCAATTTCGCGAGTTCTCTCAGTCACTGTTGTTAGCATCATGTTCATAATTCCGATTCCACCTACCACAAGTGAAATTCCAGCAACAGCACCCAGTAAAATTGTCAGTGTACCAGTTATAGATGATGCTGTTTCGATAATATCTGCTTGATTCATGATACTAAAATCAGCATCTTCGATATCATCAAAGCCATGCTTTGCGAGCAATAAAACTTCAATTTCACTCTCAGCTCCAGTCATCTCCTCTTGCGAATTAACCTTGATTTCAATCGTTGAAAGATAATCGTTGCCAACTAAATATTGCTGAGCAGTTGTTATTGGTATATAAATAACATCGTCTTGACTTCCAAAGCCAGAACCTCCCTTAGAAACAGTTGTTCCAAGCACTGTGAAAATAACACCATTGATTGTTATTTTTTTTCCAACAGCGGAAACACCCTCACCGAAAAGATCCACGGCTGTGTCGGGACCCAAAACAGCAACTTTTGAAATTTTCGCCACTTGCTTGTCAGTAAAAAAAGTCCCTTCTTCGATTGCAATGCTCTTAATTTCAGTATAATTTGGTGTTGTTCCTGTGGTAGAAGTTTTTGTATTTTCACCAGCTGCAATGATTTGATATTTCTCCGTGACAACAGGGGCTACAGCCTTAGCAGCTTCAATATTTGCTTCTATCAACTCCACGTCTATCATTTTTAAGGATTGAGAAGACCCCTGCCCTTGACTTACATGTTGTCCTGGACCTCTTTGTGCTCCTGGTCTAATCATTAAAAGATTCGAGCCAATTTTCTCAATCTCGGTCTCGATGCTACTTTGAGCTCCTTTTCCGATTGCAATCATTACAATCACGGAGGCAATTCCAATCACAATCCCTAGGATTGTTAAACTTGAACGGACCTTATTGGTTGTGATTGAAGTAAAAGTTTCATAAATTAAATCTGCAAACTTCATTTTTCCTTTTTAGTGCTTATTTTCTAATAATCTCATCTTTTTCAATCCCTCCATCTCGAATATGAATAATCCTGTCAGCATGTTCCGCTACCTCTTTCTCGTGGGTAATAAGAATAATTGTGTGACCCTTCCTTCTGTTTAATTTCTTAAATGTGTTCATCACCATTGCACCTGTTTTTGTATCTAAATTTCCAGTTGGCTCATCTGCTAAAATTAAAGATGGCTGATTTACTAGTGCTCGCGCAATTGCGACTCTTTGGATTTGTCCACCAGAAAGCTGGTTTGAAAGATGATCCCAGCGATTAGGATCTAAATTCACAGCGTTCAAGGCTTCTTCTACCCTCTTTGTTCGCTGGCTTTTTTTAACTTTATTATACAAAAGTGGCAACATTACATTTCTTATTACTGTAGCTCTGGAAAGTAAATTAAAAGATTGAAATACAAAACCAATTTTATTATTTCGAATTTCAGCTAAACGATCATCCGAGAGCTTGGCAACATCTCTTCCTTCCAACATATATTCTCCTTTTGTAGGATTGTCGAGTGCTCCGATGATGTGCATCAGTGTCGATTTTCCGCTTCCAGACGGACCCATAATCGCAACGAATTCACCTTTTTCAATCTTAAAAGAAATTCCTTTCAACGCCCAAGTCCTGTTCTCACCATTTTTATATATTTTAACTAAATTTTTACACTCTATCATTTCTTTGAGTTATTTAATAAAACACTAAAACTATTTTCGTTTTCCGCCACCCATTCCTTTTCCCATTGGAATCAAACTCTTACTCGAACTCTCAGTTTCTCCTTCCTTTAAATTAATATTGCTCATTAACGATTGAAGTGTTTGTGTTAAAACAATTTCTCCTGAGGAAATTTCACCTGAAATTTCAATCATCACATCATCTGAAATACCAACTTCAACTAAAACTCGCTTTACACCCTCTGGCATTCTAGCTCCTTTAGTTTTTTCATCGCCACTCTTATTATTCTTGTCTACGGAATTCGTATCATCGAACATATTCTCTAAAGAAAAATCCTCCGAAATAACCATCACAAAATTTTTACCTCTTGGATTCGATTGGACCGCTGAAACAGGAACAGTTAGCACATCTCGTTTATCAGCAATTATAATCTCGACTTCTACGCTCATCCCAGGTTTTAGCCCTAAAACATTACTGGCATCAAAAGAAATTTCCGCATTATACGAAACCACTCCTTGACTCACTTCTCCAATTGTATCCATCTTGGCAACACTTCCACTAGCTTCAACTCCTTCTAGGGCACTAAAAGTTAATTTTGCCTTAGCACCTTTTAGCACCTTTACAGCGTCAATCTCATTTAACGAAATCTTGGCAACCATTTCTTTAGTAATAACCGAGGCCAGAATCTCATCCCTAGACACAGAGTCACCAGATTCAAAATCAAGCCCAGTCACAATCCCGTCGAATGGAGCTTTGATATAATAATCTTGAAGATTTTTTCTTGCATCTGCTAATTTATTCAATTTTTGTCGCATTTCAATCTCTTGGATCTGTCTTATTCTTGTGTCCTCTGTTGTTTTTCGATAATTTTCATCTTCGATTTGCTTTTTTCTGATTTGCAAAGATTCCAGTTCCAGGTTCACGTCTCTTATTGACTCCGAAGCCTCCTCCGTGTCTAGTATTGCGATAATATCATCCTCTTTCACCTCTTGATCATTTTCAACCTCAACAGAGGTAACATCGGTACCATCACCAGCCACTTGGGGTCGCAAATCAACCTGACTCGCTGGTTGCACTTGTCCACTACCAGAAACTAATACTTCAATGTCTCTTTTTTGAACAACGGCTTTCTTGATCTTATTGTTCGCTAGGGATTCTGCAGTTTTCTGCTTTTGTTGCCAATAATAAAAGCTACCCGCAACAAGCACCAGTAGTAGTAATGCTTTAATCTTGTTTCCCCACAACCACATTCCAATCTCTTTCACCTGACTCATCGATTTAATTTATTTTTTAAAAAAGAAAATATAGTAACACAGTTACTTTTTCACGAATCATACTCCCATCTATTACTTACGAGAGTAACAAAAAAAGTTTGCGTTTTAGCAATTTGACTACAGAAGCTTGAATCAACTACCAACTTCCTCCGCCTCCTCCGCCTCCTCCGCCTCCTGAAGATCCACCTGAAGAAGAGGAACTAGGAGAAGTTGATGCTGAATTTGCAGCTGATGCAAAACCATCGTTCAAAGAATTCGCGAAAGATACTGCTCTAAAAGATGAAATTGGAGTTCTTGAATGATACCAACTTGGAGACTCTTTGGTTATTCCCTCAAATGCTTTTGCCCATTTATCAACATTTCCAAAGACCATTGCGAATGGTAGATTTTTCTCGAAAATATTCTCTTCTTCGTTGAACTTTGCTCGATATCGCTCAGCAACATCAATATAATGTTCATACCCCTTCGCATTCCAATATGACTTGATGCCTTTCTTCGTCTTCTTTGACATTAAAAGTCCAAAACTAATCAGAACTGTTGCTGTTGCAATTGCACTAAGAAAAAAATCCAATCTCTGTGTGATACTTCCAATAACGAACATTACAAAACCAGCTAAAACTCCCGATACTACGTATAGGACCTTACTGTTGATTGTCGATTTTTCAAAATACTCTCTTGTTTTAATTTGTTCATCGATTTTCTTAGTGGCGATTCCAACATGTGTATAGAACTTCTTTTTATCAGAAAGCTTAACCTTACCAAGAATCTTACTTGCAAATAAACCTTTCAATAATCTTTTTTCGTGCAATGTTAATTCTTTAGTATTTGTCCAATCCTTTTTATTCTCTAATTCATAATCGCACATTTTTCCCACAGTATTATTTTTAAATAGTTTTTTATTTTTACCCAAAAGAATAGAAATAAATATCCCAAAAAATGCGATCGAAAAGATAATCGAAAAAACTGAAGTGCCTTCTGCTGCGAGGGGTACTGCAAAGGAGACCGCTATCCCCATCAAAACCATAATAACAATAGGCCTTATCCTCCCAATAACTTTGCTCGAAAGATTATTCAAGCTCTTTAATATTTGGAGTCCTTCTATTTCAATCTCACGAATCTCTAAGTATCCCTTTACTGCCAGATTCACAATATCAGCAGCAACGAACTTATGGGAATATCGCTCTTTTATTAAATATCCCACTTCTCCAGGAGTCAGATTATCGGGGGGGCTATATTGAGTCACTACTGCTCTCCCCAAGTCCAGTTCTTTACCACGAAAATGCCACAAATAAAACATCCCAAAAAAAGCTAATATTGGAATTGCAAAAGCCCAGTTGTCTAATAGAAACATAAAAAAATAATCTTTTTTTGTCGGCTGCTCAACCAAGCCCTTCGGAAGATTAACAGCAATTGTTAGTCCTTCATATTCATTTAATACTCCACTTGCATTAAACTCAATTTCACTTGAAGATATAGCACTTATTGTGCAATCCTGTTTCAGCGATCCAAAACCTCCAGTAAAACAAAGGCTATTTTCTTCAAGCGAATTAATTCTCTCCTCGAAATAAACAGTACTGGAGGCATTGTAGATTTTTGTGGGCCAACCCACTCCAATTGGGTTCCAATAAATTTCATCATGATCATCAAAAAAGCGCATGCCTCTTTGAATTGTATAACTGATCACATACTGCACATCTCCAAAAATCTCTACGTCGGCATCACCGATCTGCAAGACAACTTCACTCCCCTCATTATATTGTTTGAAATCAAGATGCTCGCCTCTTCTATTTGTCACGGAGACGTCTCTTAATTTCATGTTGTATTTAAAACCATTATCATCCTTATATCGAACAGGAATCTTTCGATAAATCCCATGTCTTTTTTGGGAGAAGTTAACATCGATAATTTCTTCCACTTCGATTGTAGTATCTTCTTTAACAAAAATTCCCACATCGAAATTTGTAATTACAAAAGCACCTCGATTTTCAATTGCTTGTGCTTTTTGCAAGAACACAAAAAAACTTCCGATACTTAGAATGCTTATACAAAAAACTTTTACAAAAAATTTTAACATATTTTTTATTTTAATATTCAAACAGTTTATTTCAATTTAACCTTAGTATACTTTATTTATCCACACAAAAAAAGACCTTGCTCTGTGCGAGGTCTTTTTTAACAAATAATTTTCTGCGTCTTTAAGAGCTTTTTATTTCAACTCGACATCATTTTCGATAACAGCGTCCGTTAAGTCATCCTCGCTATACTCGCTAGGAGTTGTTTGGTTCAAAAGATCATCCATTTCTTTAATCTCTTTACCAATTTCATCATCACCAGGATCAGAAAATTCCATTTTATCACTTGGAACTAGCTGCTCCCTTGTTTCACTTTGCTCATTGACCATTTCAGCACCATTTTTTGTTTGGCTTTGTGTGCTTACGTCTGTTTTTTTCTTTGTATTTCCACAAGCAGAGAGTACAAAAGGTAAGACAAAGAAGGCCAATATCAACGCATTTTTTTTATTCCTTTTTAGCATTTTTTTATAAAAAATATTAAAACTACTTAAATTGATCTGGGACATTATTCCACTTCTTGATCTTCATTGGCTTCTTTGTTGAGTTGTTTCCGCAACTCCAAGATATCAGCTCTTATTGTTGTTTTGTAATAGTCCCTTACGGCTTGTAGTTTTGTGTGCACTTCGGAAGACATCTTGCGTGCTTCGCCCAATTTTTCTTTGAATTCTCCATTTGACCCACCACAAGCGACTGTCTCAGTCGCATCCAAACCTTCAATGAAATTTTTGTGCTCTTCTTCCAATTCTTGCACCTTAGCTTTTAATGTCGTTAGATCACTTTCCAAATCTGAAGTATCAAGACCTCTTGCTTTTAGTTTTATTACCACTCCATTGGCTCGTGTCACTAATTTCCCAAAAACATTCTTGTGTTGTTCTTGTTTGTTTTCGTAACGCTTGATTCTAGTTTGAATTCTATTCTCAATTCTTTCGCATCTTTTTTCCTTTTTTTCCTCTTTTATTTGTTCTCGGTTTTCTTTTCGGTCTTCTTTCAGCTCAGCTCTATTTTCTTTCATGCCGTCTCTCAATTCAGTTCTCTCTACCCTTAAGGCTTCTCGTTCTTCTGACGTCAACATTGCAGCTTGAGCTAATAAAGTACCACCGAACAATGCGAAAGTTGCAATTGCGATAATTGCATTTCTTTTCTTCATTTTTTTTCTTTAATTTTTAATTGCTTATGCTTTTGTCTTAATTGTGTATACAATCTATATATACGTTTTTTGCTGATTTTGTTTTCACTCTTATTTGTATGAAATTATAGCATATAAAAAATAAAATACATACGATAGAGTTGCTTACTTTTCATTTTTGTGTTTAAATAAAAAACTCTCAATGAAAAGAGATGTATCGGTTCATTCCCACAACCACTTTTAGAAAGGAGAAACGACTTATGTCAGGAAATTTAGTTCAAAGACTTTGTACCGACAAAAGAACTCGCGAATTCGATGTTTCGCTTGAGGCATGTATCCCTTTTACCAACCTCCTACCTGGAAATTGCATATCCCTTAGTTCAGGCTACGAGGTCATTGTCTTCGGGGTGGCGCCGACTTGTTGTGGTGAATGCAAAATCGCACCATGCACAAAAAGGAAAAAGAAAGGAACTCCTGCTTTGTGGGTAGAAAATACGGAAACCGGGGAGCTCTTTGAATGTAAAGAGGATTTATTGCCCGATGCAGTCGCCTAATCACAGGGATTCAATCTAAGGTTGAAGATCCTCGCCTCTAAAATAGCGGTGGGGATCTTTTATTTTTTCCCAATAAGAAAATACTAACTGTCAAAACACATTGACATTTGCTCTAAAATATAGTATTACTTATATAGTTACAGATTTAATTTTATGTTTTAATTTTGTCCGTTTCTCAAAGGAACGGTTTTACTTTTTTATGGAAATCAAAAATATTGCAATCATTGCCCATGTGGACCATGGGAAAACAACCCTAACTGATGCATTAATGCAACAGACAGGGATGTCCACTTCGGAAGTTAGTATGGATTCTGATGCACTTGAGAAAGAACGTGGAATCACAATATACTCTAAAAATACTTCTGTTATCTACAAAGATACGAAGATTAATATCGTGGACACTCCAGGACATGCCGACTTCGGAAGCGAAGTTGAGCGAGTTTTGCGTTCAATTGACTCCGTGCTTCTTGTCGTTGATGCACAAGAAGGCCCAATGCCACAAACGAAATTTGTTTTAAAAAAATCACTCGAACTTGGACTAAAACCAATCGTGATAATTAATAAGATTGATAAACCAGCTGCCAGAGTAGAGGAAGTGGAGGAAATGATTTATGAACTCTTTTTAGATCTTGGAGCAAACGACAAACAACTTGATTTCAAAATACTATATTCAATTGCACGAGAAGGTCTTGCAAAAAAGGATTTTAATGATGAAATGAAAGATCTCTCACCAATTCTTGATACAATTATTGCGGAAGTTCCATCGGCCTCAGGCGACAATCTTGCCGCAGAGGAGTTGCGTGCTCAATCTTTCAACTTAGGATATGACAACTTCCTCGGAAGACTTGCAATTTGCAGAATTTATGCTGGGACAATTCGTACTGCCTCTCAAATAATGATCAAAAATATTAATGGAACTGTTCGAAGGGGAAAAATTACAAAACTTTTCACTTTCAATGGATTGGAGAAAAAAGAAGTAAAAGAGGCAAGTGCTGGTGATATCATTATGATAGCTGGACTTCCCAATATTAGTATTGGTGAAACACTTTGTGAAAACGAAAATATTGAAACTCTGCCGGCAATTTCAATAGATGAACCAACAATCTCTCTTAATTTTTTGATCAACAACTCACCTTTCGCTGGACGAGAAGGAACTTTTATAACAGGGCAACAGATTCGTGAAAGACTAGAGAAAGAACTAGAAGTTAATGTTGGACTTAAGGTTGACTTCTCTGCTGGAGATGCTTTTAAGGTATATGGAAGGGGTGAAATGCACATCGCAATTCTACTTGAAAATATGAGACGAGAAGGATATGAGATTCAAATTTCACAACCACATATTATTATAAAAGAAGAAAATGGCCAGAAACTTGAGCCTTTTGAAGAAGTAACAATTTCAGTACCAGAAGATATGAGTGGTAGTGTTATTAAGAAGCTTCAAAAACGAGCTGGGGTTTTAATGTTTATGGAAACAAAAAATTCTTCGACTCGGATTATCTTTGAAATTCCAACTCGTGGATTGCTTGGGTATCGAAACGATTTTGTTGTTGATACAAAAGGTGAAGGAATCCTATATACTCGAGTTGTTGGTTTTAGACCACACGTGGGAAACATTCAAAAAAATCAAGTTGGTTCAATGATTTCAAAAGAAACTGGAAAAGCTCTTGGTTTTTCACTTTTTTCTCTTCAAAATCGTGGTAGCCTATATATCCCTGCTGCAACTGAAGTCTACGAAGGTATGGTAATCGGGAGTGTTGTTGCTGGAGCTGATATGACCGTTAATCCAATTAAAGGGAAACAACTTACGAATATGCGAGCTTCTGGTTCAGATGAGGCACTCAAGCTCACAACACCAGTTGAGATATCGCTAGAAAGAGGTATGAGCGTGATGAATGAAGATGAATACCTGGAAGTCACACCAAAAAGCATTCGGCTGAGAAAAAAATATCTAACCGAAAACGACAGAGTTCAAGCAAAGAGAAAAAAACAATAATCCTTCCCGTTTTTTCAAAAAATCCTTTCAACTTACATGTTGATTGGATTTTTTGCTTTTTAAAATAAAAATGATATAATTTATATTAAATAATAACTAATTTAATATAAAAAATGGAAATTAAAAACAAATTACGGAATTTTCTTGAAATTCCCTACGATCAGCTTGAGAAGATGAATCTCTTAGCAGTTAAAAAAGCAAAGACGACATCGCCTGCAGAACTTGAGACGGAATACCGCATGTACCTCAAAAAAGAGAAACGAATTAAGGCTGTGACAATTTGTTTTTCTGATATTGAAGGTCGTTTCCATATGCTAGATTACGATAAAGCTTTCCTCCTGAAGTCTGCTGATAATCTTACTTTTGACGGATCATCTATTCGAGGATTTAGTTCTCTAAAAGAGTCTGATTTGCGACTTCAAATCGACTGGCCAACACTGCGGCACCTCCCTGCTGATATCTTTGGATCAGGGAAAATTATTATTTTCGCTTTCATCTTAACAAACGACAAAAAACCTCACCCTTCAGATTTCAGAGGAATGTTAGGGTTATACTCCAATCAATTGTCGAGGAAAAGGAATATTATTGGATTTGTTTCAGCTGAAGTAGAAGGCTTTGTTGTTGATGGAGTGGAAGCAGAGGAACATTACAATGTATTCAAAGGGTTCAAACTGATTTCCAGCGGTGGGTATTATCACTCTTTACCACTGGATAAATTGAAAATGTTTATCGACAAAGCGGCTGAGGCTCAAAGAGCAATGGCTTTTCAAAATGAAAAAGACCACCCGGAAGTTGCGCCGTCTCAATTTGAATTAAATTTTTCCTACTCTGATGCACTTTCAGCTTGCGATAAAATTCAACTCTACAAGCTTGTCTGTCGTCAAATTGCTGCTAATATGCAAATGACTGCTACCTTCCTTCCAAAACCAATTTCTGGTATCAATGGAAGTGGGATGCATCTTAATTTCTCCCTACAAAAGGACGGTAAAAATATTTTCTTTGATAAAAAAGGGAAGGACTCCCTTTCTAAAACTGCCTGGGATGGAATTTCAAAAATATTAAATCATGCTCAGGAAATAAGCTTAATCCTAAACTCAAGTGTGAATTCCTATCGCAGGTTGGATCCTGCCTTTGAAGCACCAAATCAAATCAAGGTTTCCTCAAAAGATCGTGGGTCAATGGTTAGAATCCCTACTTTCAATAAAGAAACAGCTCGCATAGAAATACGCAGTGTCGCCCCTGATGCAAATCCCTATCTCGTCGCTTTTACAGTTTTAAAAACAATAACTGAAGGAAGGAAATTGCAAAAAGAAAAGAATAAGCGCGAAAGACTTAGTTATCTTCCAGGGAACATTAATGATGCTATTAAAATATTTCGCTCCAGTGAATTCACCACGAAAATCATTGGCGAAGAAACAAAAAATAAATACATCCAATTCAAACAAGCGGCAGCAGACAGAAGCCCAAAAGAACTCGGGGCGAAGGTGAAAAGATCAGAAATCATCTACCATCATGAAATCACAAATCAAATGCTTTGGAATGATTTCTAGTGCTTATTTAAAAAAACTGCCTCCAATTGGCAGTTTTTTTACCCCCCCCTATTAGCTTTAAATGGAGCTTATTCTCAAATTATTCCTAACGACAAAATTCCCAAAAATGCCAAAAATGTGGCGATGAGTTTTCTTTTAACTCCACTCTTACTCTTTAAAAAGAAATATTCAAAAAGAATTATAATGAAAATATAGGTAGTGTTGATAGCATCTACTCGCCCGACTTCTCCGCCAGCATGGTATGCGCTAAAAGTGGCAATGTTGAAAAGTAAATATCCTATTCCTGATATTGCTATCGGCTTGTAAGCGCTAAACTTTTTCCCTTTTATTGAGCATGTAACTTTTTTATAACCAAATGATAATCCCCAAATCGAAATCAGAGGAAAACTCCAAAAAATATACACCAGGGGTTGGATGTCTTGCATGACGCTTTTATCAATCGTAAAAGCCACTCCGAAAATCAAGCCTGCAAATAAACCAAAGATGTGGTTTTTTTCAATGTCAGCATTTTTAAAGTTCACAACAACAACAGCGGCTAGAATCAAGAAAATCCCAAAAAACTTCAACCCCGTAACCGACTCCGAAAAAAATAAAATACCTAAAAATGTTGAAATAATCGCAGAAGATGAAATCAAAATAGCTGAAAAACTTATATTTTTAACTTTAAAGCTTTTTAAATACAAAACCATTCCAAAGGATGCAATGAATGTCCCAAATAATACTTGCTGCCAAACAGAGGTTCTAAAGATTGAAAAAATTTCATCATCAAGCCCAAAAATAAAAACCAATGGGATGCTTAAAATAAATTGGAAGCCAAAAGTTAAAACGGCACTCGCCCTTTCATTAAAACCATTTTTCAAATTCAAAAGTTTCTGTTGAGATAACTCTGCAAACGCGAGTGCAAAAATTGAAAAAATTACAAAAGAAAACCAGCTCATTTTTTTGATTTATTTTTTAAACAATCTAAATCTTTTGTCTTTCAAACACCAAAGTTCAATTCAACAGACAATTATATTCTCTAACTATACCAAAAATTATAGGAAAAAAACAATCTTCCTTCCCTAGCAATAAAGCTTTGATAAAAGAACAGGCCTTTACAAAATTCAAAATAAAGTATATAATTAAGAATCAACATCTTATTTGAAGCATTTTGTGGAAGGAGTATTAGTCCATTTCAATCATGAAAATTGTGGATAGTTAAGCCAAATAAGGCTTTTTTTATTAAAAAACACTATTTATTATGAAAGAAAAAAAATTGAAATTACTAGTATTGCCAGCAGTTGCAAATATAGAGCAAGTAGCAAAAAAATTTCCCTTTGCTGTTGAACTAACAGAAGGAGCATTCAAAGATCTGGAATTTATCTTCCAAAATGAACATCTTGCAATTTTGCATAAAGGCGTAGACTTAAAGGATTTTTCTTTCGTTTGGCTTTCTTCCTCGTGGACTTCTCGCGATCTTGCCTATGCTATTAAACTTTATCTAAAAGACTCTGGTACTCCTTGTACCTACGTAGAAAAAGGTACATCTAAAGTAACTGATCATATGATTTTTGCTCTAAACAGTATTGATGTTCCTGATACTCTGTTTATGGGAAATAAGGATCTTCAAAAAAACCTTTTTCAAATTGAAGAAGTATGTGGTTATCCTTTAGTTATAAAGGACACAAAAGGCTCAAGAGGGGCGCATTCCGTACTCGTTAATACAAAGGAGGAGTTACTTGAAGAAATGAAGAAATTACCTAAATATAAAAAATATCTACTGCAAAGATATGTCCCGAATGATTATGATTGGGGCATCATGGTTGTGAATGGAAAAGTAGTGTCGGGAGAAAAAAGCTACCCTTCTGAAGGTGAGTTCAGAAATAACACTTGCAATGGCGCAGAAGAAGTATTTATTGATCCTGTGAACATTCCGACTAAAATTAAACAAATGGCCCTAAAAACCAGCAAAGCGATTGGATTAGAGTGGTCACGTTCAGATATAATTATAGACAAAAAAACAAAGAAACCCTACCTTATGGAAATCAATCGATTCCCAGGTCTTAGCTCAAAAACAACTGAAGTTGATGGCGCATACGAATTTCTATCTTCTCAAATAAAATGCTTGGTTAAGTAAAAACTTACCTCTAAGTCAATAAAAGATCACTGGTCACAGCCAGTGATCTTTTATTTTTCACCCAACAAAAAAATCCCCCGAAGGGGATTTTTTTTAAGTTTCGAAAATACTAAAAATTAGTATCGTCCGCCACCATTTCGAGGACGTTCTTCTCGAGGACGAGCCTCGTTTACTGTTACTGATCGACCGTCAATTTCTTTTCCGTCGAACATTTCAATAGCAGCTGTAGCGTCTTCATCTGATCCCATTTCAATGAAACCAAATCCTTTTGACTGACCAGTCATTCTGTCTGTGATAATTACCACATCGTCAACTGTTCCAGCCTGTGCAAACAACTCTTTAAGAGCATCTGTAGTAGTGTCATATGAAATTCCACCTACGTATAGTTTTTTTGCCATGATATTTTCCTTGTGTTGATTTAAATAAGCAAGCCGACCGAACATCTATTCTTTTGGGCTTACATGTTCTTGTATGCAAGGAAAGAGAAAGAGTAATCTTACTGATGATTATTTATACACTTATTAGAGAGAAAAGTCAAGGGCTTTCAAAAATTGTCTCGGTAATAATGCTTTTTATTAGCTAGACTGGAAACTCTTACATCACTTGTCATTGATATCCACTTAAATTCTTCTCGAGATAGAACAAAATAGAACGTACTATAGAACGTTCTATAGTACGTTCTATTTATTTTTTTGTTGGGGAAGATATCATCTTTCTATTAGCAATCTCTCAGTTTCATACGATTCTCTCGCCTCGTCTCCACTTCGTTTCGCCTTCGTTGTCCAGGACAGCGCTGAATGCTATCGCATCCATCGGCGCTCGCTCCGCTTGCTGCTGTCCGTTCGAATTCATTTCCAAACAAGGATAATAATAAAACACCCTCATTAAAGGGTGTTTTATTATTATTTGTTGGGGAAGAGGGATTCGAACCCCCGATACTGGTACCAGAAACCAGTGCCTTACCACTTGGCGATTCCCCAATTTTCAAATATTGACACTGTTTAAGAAAACTTCTACATAATACAACCTTTTTTTTGTTTTTTCAAGTGTCTAGCAGTTAAAAAGTTCTCGCAATAAACAGTTTTAGTTAAAACTACTCTTCACTTTCATAAACATATCCTCTTTTCAAATCATTCCTCCTCTCAACTACTCCATTTATTCTCTCAAATCCCCTTATTAACTCATCAATGGTTTTTTTTGTTCGGTTCTCATCACCACAAGAAAAAAGATCGATAAAAACTCGTCTTTCTTCTGGCCAAGTATGAAAAGAAAGATGTGATTCACATAAGAGCCAAAAGCCAGACATTCCGGCTGGGTCGAATTTATGCATTGCACCGCCCATTACAGAGAAATTACCTTTCTCTAGGGCTTTTTTGCCCAATTTCTTCCAAAAATCAGCACTTTCTAGTTCAATCGGAAAGTGCTCAAAACTCACATCAAAAATAACATGTGTTGCGTTTTGATTTTGCATTTAATTATTTCAGAATATTTTCATTCAAAAAAAGAAGTTGGTTAAATTCTATCAGACCGCAAAATAGTGTCAATCATAGGGGATTTACTCTTCGCGATCCTCCAGAGCTTCAATTCCAGGCAAGGTTTTTCCCGAAAGATATTCGAGCATTGCCCCTCCGCTCATTGAGACATAATCAAAGTGTGAAAAATCACTAAATTCACTGACAGCTTCTAACGTCTCTCCACCACCAATCACTTGCAGTGCCTCTTCATTTTGGGCGATCGCTCGACAAACCAATTTTGTTCCTTCTGATGCTTCCTCATCCTCAAATTTTCCAAGTGGACCATTCCAAACAATCGTCTTGGCATTCTCAACTTCTTTGATATATTCCTTAATTGTTTCATCACCAATATCCAACCGCTCATCTTCCTTTCCTTTCGGATTGAAGTCTGTTGGCAATAGAACTTTTTCACCAAGATCAAGTTTTTCATCGAGCGCTTCATTGGCGATTCTTCCACCAACTAAAACTTTATCATAGATTCGAATCATATTCTCAATAACAGGCAATTTTGTAGCAATTTTTGCACCACCAATAACCATCACGGCCGGGTGTTCTGGATCATTTTTAACCTTGCTTAAATTTGAATACTCTTCTTCGAAAAGCAGCCCCATACATTTTTCCCGTGTATATTTAGGAACACAAACAAAAGAAGCGTGTGCTCTATGGCTTGTTGAAAAACAATCGTTTACATACACATCGAAGGGTTCTCCGATTTTTTTTCCGAAAGCTTCATCACCACCTTCCTCCTCTTCCCAAAAACGGATATTTTCCAACAAATAAATTTTATTACTATCAGCACTCTTTAGCACAGCATCAATTTCACCAACATCTTCGATTATTTCAACTTCTCTTTTGGTTAGTTCCTGCAATCTGCCTTGAACTATTTTATTTGAAAATTCTTCATCTCTTTTTCCCCCTGGTCTCCCTATATGAGCGATAACCAGCAAAGCTTTTGTTTCTTGAGATAATATATGATTAATTGTTAAGACAGCCTTCTTAATCCTGGTGTCATCATCAATTTTACCTTGGCTCGTAGGCACATTAAATTCAGCTCTTAACACAACTCTCTTATCTTTCAAGTCAAGTCCTTTTAACGTCTTCATCTGTTTTTTATTTAATATTTTTATTATTAACAAACTCTTTTTCCTTAACAAAATCTTCTCTCTTACTTTCAATAAAATCCTTAATTTTTTTCTGGAAATTCTCTTTTTCAAATTTCAATGAAGTCGAACGAATGAATTCTCCATCGAAATCAATGGATTGAAATTTTCTGACAGCGGCTATCACTTTCTTTTTAGTTTGCTGCTTAAAGAAAACACCTGTTTTCCCCTCTTGGATATGCTCCACTACATCCCCTCCTTTAAAAGCAATCAATGGTCTTCCAGAAGCTAGTGCCTCAATCGCAACAATCCCAAAATCCTCTTCTTGGGGGAAGATAAATGCTTGCGCCTTAGCATAAATATCGCGCAATTCTTCGTCTGAGACTCTTCCCATAAACTCAACTGTTGGCCCTGCTATTTCACTTAGATATTCCTTCTCCATTCCACGCCCGACAATTTTGAGGGGCAATTTCATTTCATTAAAAGCTTCAATCACAAGATCCATCTTCTTGTACTTCATCATTCTGCCAACCATCAAAAAATAATCACCTAGTTCCTCCTTTTTGCAGATATGAAAATCGTCAACATTCACAGGAGGATTGATTACGTATGAGTCTCGATGATAATATTTTTTAATTCTTGTCGCAACAAAATTAGAATTGGCAATAAAAGAATCCACTCCATATGAGCCAAAAAAATCCCACAATCTAATGTAGTTCATGAGAGGTGGAACGACTTTCTTAACAATTCCTGGAAAACTAAATTCTTGAGTATAATATTGACAATCATCCCATCCATAACGCATTGGTGTGTGACAATATGTAATATGTAATGTGTCAGAATTGGTGATTAAGTTTTTGGCGAAGCTAGAAGAATCAGATAGAACAACGTCATAATAGTCAAGATTAAACTGTTCAATTCCAAGCATCATAAGTGGTGGGAAAATCCTATGGTTCTTTTTAGCAAAAGGAACTTTTTGCAAAAAAGAAGTTCTGATCACCTTGTCATCAAATTTATTATGCACAAGATCACTGTCATGTAACAGTGTATAGATGGGTGCCTGGGGCCAAATCTCACAAATCGCTTCAAGAACCCTTTCCGCTCCCCCGTACTGAACCAAATAGTCGTGAACTATCGCAATTTTCAATTTTTTTTCTTATCTTTTATTTCAGCTTTTCTTCTTTTAATTCCTTTTTTTCCAAATTTCAACAATCAGTGCGCTGGCGATAAAGATTGATGAATATGTTCCAAGGACAATTCCAACTAGAAGTGCGATTGAAAATGACTGAATACTTTCTCCGCCAAATAAAATAATTGCTGTAAGAACAACAACCACGGTCAAAGAAGTGTTGATTGACCTGGTCAATGATTCGTTAATTGAGGTGTTCACTGTTTCTTCAAAGTCATCTTTTGCTCCAGATTTATTCAAATTCTCCCGAACTCTGTCAAAAACAACTATCGTATCGTTAACACTGTACCCTAGGATCGTCAAAAGAGCTGCTACAAATGGAATATTAACTTCAATGCCATAAAAGTGTCCTAGGACAGAAAAGAGTCCCACTGTAAGCAAAGTATCATGCGCAAGAGCAACAACAGCAGCAATCCCGTATTTCCAACTTTCAACTGGATGAGAAACTTTTCTAAACGCCCAAGCTACATACAAGGCGATCCCCACTACTGCAAAAATAATTGCCGTTAGGGCTCTAGATTTCAATTCCCCAGAAACTGTTGAGCTTATATATGAGACTTCTTCAACCAATAAGTCCTCTCGAGCACCCTTCAGCTTCTCCTGAACACTGTTCAGAACCTCTTCATCATTCTCTCCTGTTACAAATCTAACAAACACTGTGTTCTCCTCTGAACTTTGAATTGTTAAACTTCCAAGTTCAAGCTCTTTTAATTGCTCACTGATCTCATCATTGGTCGGAACACCTTCCTCGTACTTCAAGGTTAGTTTGGTCCCACCAACAAAGTCCATTCCCAACTTCAGTCCCCAGGTAGAAATCAAAGCAAAACTTACAATCATAAGTATAGCCGATAGTACAAAGAACTTATTTCGTTTTTGAATTATTTTCATATAAATTTCCAACTTATTATTTATCCCCATTCTATCGCAAAAATCAACAAAAATCAACCGCTATTTTCTAATATAAAATCACAACAAATTCACCCTTGATTTTGCCGTCCTTACTCAAAAAATATTCTTCAATTTCATCTAAATCACCCCGGACAATTTCTTCGAAAATTTTAGTTAACTCCCTTCCTACAATCATCCTCTTGTGAACCCCTAGTTCTTCACAAAGTTCTTTGCAAAGTTTTAGATTCTTCATAAAACGATAAGGTGAGTCATAATAAAGTACCGGGAAGCAAGCATTAATTGCTTTTTTCAAGAAAGTCTGCCTTCCTTTTTTGTTGGGAATGAATCCTAAAAAAACAAATTTTGACAAATCAATCCCAGCAACCGAAGCAAGGGCTGTAATAGCTGAGACACCAGGAATTGGGATAACACAAACATCCTCTTTAAATTCTTCCAGTATCTTTGCAACAAGTTCATTCCCTGGATCAGATATTCCGGGGGTCCCTGCATCTGTCACAAGCGCCAACTTTTTCCCTTCCCTTAGGAGGTCAATAATCTTATCCACTTTACTTAAACCACTTTGCTGATGATAAGATAGAAGCGGTTTCTTGATCTCATATCGATTAAGAAGCCTTGCTGTCACTCTAGTGTCTTCACATAAAATTAAATCAACTTCACTTAAAGTTTCAATCGCACGAAAAGTGACGTCACTTAAGTTTCCAATCGGTGTCCCGATAATATAAATTTTAGCTTTTTCCATTTCGAAATTTTAAAAAATCTAAACTAATTCCAGTTCGTCTTCTTGAACAATTCTTCCACACAAATCCATTCTCTTTCCTGTCTTCCCTACAATTCCCAAACTTAAATAACTCCCATCCCTGGATTCATAATCCCAAAATTTCTCCATATCACCTTTGGCAAAAATCTCTTCTCCTGAAACCTCAATTGCCTTTGCATTCGCACTGTACTGAAAGGTGAATCGCTTTGAGTCAAATTCTAGAAGTTCCGGAAAAGGTTTGATGAAGTCAGTTTTAACGTCTTCAACAAGAATATAAACATCCTGCTCTGCATCATCAGCTAGGACATATCCGTCCTCCAAAAACAATTTTGTATAAACAGTTCCGTCATCTAATTGGAAATGTACAATTTCCAATATTTCAAACTCCCTTTCTCCAATTAAAACTCTGTGTTCAAGTTCTATTTCCTCTCTAAACTTTTCGATTTTCATTCCTTGTTATTTTTTTACTATCTATTATTGCAGAATTAGCTCTTTTTTACCCTTGACCGAAATTTCTTTTATTTCTTGGTCTTTATTATCACTCTTTATATAATATTCGCCCTTCTCAACCAAAAAAATTATCCTATTTTGATTATCGAAATATCTTTTATAAAGAACTTTCTTGGAATCTTTTTTATAAATCTCGACCCACTGATATTTTCGCTTATCAACACCTTTTATATAGTCGGGGGGTGCCAAAAAAGAAATGTTAATTTCCACACAATCCGGACCTTCACACATTTGTTCTGCCTTATTAAGATCATACTTCATCTTAATCACAAAAAGACTGATTATAATAAGCATTAAAAATCCTTTTATAATCCTCATTCTTACAAGGCTATTGCCTATATGTAAATTCCAAAAAGAAAAGCTTTTCCACATATTCTTAATTCTAGTTTTAATAACTAAAAATATAATAACATTCTATCAGATTTTTTGATTTCTTCAAACAGACATATTTATAACTACTCCTTAATTACCATACTTACTCCAAATTACACTCTCCACTCATAATTTCACATTTAGTATCTGGAATTTCCGCTTTATTTATGAAAATATAACTGTTATTAATCTCCCCATATTCATAGCCTCCACCTAAACTTGGCCATTTCATCCCAATTGCTTCGTCACAAATATCTCCACCGCCATTTTGATTGCTTTTTGGATTCATAATATTATTCCCTTCAGAAACACACAATTTTGCAGAAACTAGAGTTCTTTTGACAAGTAAAACTACGTTTCCTCGATTTATTCCATCTTGAAAATCCTCATCTAATACTCCTAGTGTGATCCAAACCGAGAACCATATGAAGAAAACTGAAAAAACTCCCGCAACAAGAAAGGCTTTCCATTTTGCGACATTGCTTCCTTTATCAACTAAAACAACTGTTTTTGCAAGCTTGTCATGAAGCCCTTGTTTTTTATTATCAAAGAAAATCCAAAGATAGCCCAGGCCGAAAGACATTATTGAGAGAAATTTACCAGCCACTTCACGAACAATTACTGTTCCGATATCCAACCCCTCATCATCATGACTTTTTACTCTAAGACCAAAAAGTTTCTTCCCGAACGTTGCTTCATATCGATAAGTCATAAACACATAATATCCAGCATTAATCAAAAAACCAACAAAACTAGAAATGACTTCTATGTCGAAATTAATTCTCGCAAGATTTATAACGATTGTGAAAACAATAGCTGTAGCAACTGAAATTAAAACTAATACCAAAAAATCAATAGCAAAAGCAGCAAGTCTAAATAAAAAACCAGCATATTCTCTTGTCTCTATACCCTCGCCTTCTTTATGTTTTTTCATTTTCGAAAATTTAAATCTGTTAATTCTTTTTTATCTCTCCAGCAAGCCCCACTTGGTCCAATTTAACTGATAATAACTTCGAAATCCCGTCATCTCCCATTGTGACACCATAAAGCAATGCTGCTTCTCTCATTGTTTGCCGATTATGCGAAATAAGTACAAACTGAGTTTTTCCTGAAAGCTCATTGAGGATTTTGCTAAACCTCTTTGAATTAGCCTCATCAAGAGCAGCCTCAATCTCATCCAAGAACGCAAATGGAGGTGGATTATATGAAATAATTGCAAAGAGCATTGCTATTGAGGTTAAAGTTCTTTCACCGCCAGAAAGCATGCCGAGATTTGTTATTTTCTTTCCTGCTGGTTCAGCGAAAATTTCAATTCCAATTTGTTTATCCTCCTTCTCTTCCTCAGCTTCGAAAGAGCTGTTTTCTGTATAGTTTTCCTTATTTTCCTTTTCTTGTGAAGAACGTTTTATTTTCGTAATTTCAATTTTTTCAAGCTTTGCTTTTCCACCATTAAAGATAATTTTAAAGTATTTTGCAAACTCTTTATTGATAAAAACAAAAGCTTCCTCAAATTCATCTTTTATTTTTAAATCCATTTCTCGAATAACCTTTTTTAATCGCTTCATCGCTTCATGTAGATCTTGAGATTCTTTTGACAAGAAATTATATCTTTTATCAGTCTCTTTATATTCTTCAATAATCGCTTCATCAATTCCCCCAATCTGTTCTAACTGAAATTTCAATCGGTTGATATCTTTGTCACATTTTGCAATATCGATAGACTCCTTATTATATTCAAGCTTCTCCGGACTAATACGCATTTCTGATCTGATTCTAGCGCTTAGATCCTCTTCTTTTACCTCATTTTTTGCAAGCTCAATTCTAGCTTCATTCAAAAGATCCTTTTTCCTATCTAATTCAAATCTAGCACGCCTAAGCTTGTCTTCTAATTCTATTGATAGTCCTCTTTCTTTTTGATCTTTCCCGATAAGCTCGGTGATTATTTTTTGTTTCCCTCTAAGGTTCTCTTCCGCACTAGCCTTTTGGGTTTTCAGCTCCTTTATTTCCTCCATGATGAAATGAGCTTTTTTTAAATTGATGGATTTTTGTTTCTGTATCTCCTCTTGTGGCTTCTTCTTCTCCATCTTTCCTCTCACAACAGCTTCATATAAGTCATACATTTCCATTGAGATTGCTCGTGCATATTCTTTGATTTCTTGAATTTGTTTCAAATCATCAACACCTTCAATTCGCTTAATTAGTTTTTCCTGCTGATTTTTAATTTCAGAGAGTCTTGTTTTAATAACCTTGACTCCCATCGGAATAACTTCTACGAGACGAATATCTCTCGCTCTTTCCTTTTCCAAAGCTAACTTGCCCTCAGCAATAATCAGTTTTCTCTCAAGAATATTGAGTTCTTGATTTACCTCTCTTTGTGTTGTTTCCAATTCGTTTATCTCTCCTTGTAAAGAAATTTTATTCTTAGACTCCTTCTGTGATTCATCCGCAATATTACTAACTTCTTTTTGCAATTCTGCAACTTCATGTTCAGTTACACTTTTTATATCTTGAGCTTTTTTCACAGAATCAAAAAGTCCGTGCCACAAAAAACCATACAAAGAATGTTGTTTTTCTCTTAATTGATTTCGATAAATCTCTCCTTTTTGAGCTCTTGTACTTTGTCGTTTCAATAATCTAAGATGCGGTTCAATTTCGAGCAAAAGTCCTTCCACTCTATCTAGATTGTTTTTTGTACTCACTAACTTTCTTTGTCCTCGCTGTTTTTTAACTTGAAACTCCTTTACACCAGCCGCTTCCTCAAGCATCGCTCGTCTTTCAATTGGAGTTGCATTCAAAATCTGATCAGCCATTCCTTGGTTCACAATACAATAACTACGCTGTCCAATACCTGCCCTTGCTAACAAATCAACAATATCAATCAATCTCGTTTTGGCACCATTTACTAAATATTCACTTTCACCATTTCGGTATACTTTTCTAGTGATAACAACCTCATCAAATTCTAGCGGAATTTGTTTCTTAGAATTATCCAAATAAATCGAAACTTGTGCACTCCCTAATTTCGCTTTTTTTCCGCTTCCTGCAAAGATAATGTCCTCGGTCTTTTTTCCTCGCAAATATTTCATGGATTGTTCTCCCATTGCCCAACGCAGAGCATCTGCAATATTCGATTTGCCGCTTCCATTGGGACCGACAATCGCAGAGATTCCAATTTTTTTCTCACCATTCAAAATCCCTGTTTGAGAAAAATCCAAAGAAGTCTTTTTGGCAAACGATTTGAAGCCAATAATTTCAAGCTTTTTTAAAAACATTTTTTTCTCTTTCTTTTTATTCCTTATTTTCAATAAAACAAAATTTTGTGCAAACAAGACAAAATTTCATTGATACTCTTGCATTATACTACAATAAACCTCTCTTAACAACGGAAAATAATCTTTTTCCATTGAATGAAATAATTGTATTCTCAACCCTTTACATTTAATAAAAAACGTGCTATAATCTAATAAATAAAAAGTTCCTCAAAAATCTTTTACAAAGGATTCAAAATGAAAGTCACACCAGTTTTCCCTGTCCACAATGTAATAAACCGCCTTCGTGGTCAAAAAATAAAGATTCGAAGGTGTTGCCTAAAGTTAGATGGCAAAGCTTGCACAAACAGACAACGACAGGCAATGAAACTACAAGATAGTTTATGTCACAACTGTCCCAATAAGAAACAAACTAGGAAACAAGGAGGATTTTATTTATGAAGTCCATTATGGCAAATGGAAAACCACAGGACTGCCCTCATGAACCAGGAAGTCCGAATTGCATCGAAAAAAGAAAACTTGCAATCAAAGGATCCCTTGGCAGTAAATGTCATAACTGCCCCTACAAAGCAAGGAAAAGCTTTGCGTAAAAGACCCTATCTGGATACTAAAAAGGGATTGTCTTAATTTCAAGACAATCCCTTTTTCCTTTCGAAATAAACTATTGGGTTTTGATTTTCAAACTATTATTTCCAATTTTTTGCTTCAAGTCCTTTTTCTGCAGCAGTTCGTTGAGCTTCTTGTTTAGAGTCACCCTTCCCCTCTGCCACTTTTTCATCTCCCAAAAACACTCCCATCAAAAAGATTTTTTCATGATCAGGGCCCCATTCTTCCAAAACTTCATAGTGAGGAGTGGTCTGCTCAAATTCTTGGGCTTTCTCTTGAAAATAACTCTTTGGGTCCAAGTAGCTTTTTGTTTTAAGAATTTCTGGCAATTTAACGATGATCCATTTTTCAATAAACCTTTTAGCACTATCATACCCCTGACTCTTATCAAGATAAATAGCTCCAATAATTGCCTCCATTGCATTTGCTAGAATATATTGCCTGGCTTTCCCTGTGTCTCGTTTTTCTCCTTTTGACATCAATAGATATTTTTCGATTCCAATTTCATCACCAACAAAAGCAAGCATTTCTCCTTTTACCAAAGATGCTCTCCAATTAGTAAGCTCCCCTTCTGGATTTCCATAATTCAAATATAAATGCTCTGTGACTATCAACTCTAAGACTGCGTCACCCAAGAACTCCATCCTCTCATTTTGATCAAACTTGTAGTCTTTGTGTTCATTGAGATATGAACGATGAGTCATTGCTTCCTGCAGAAGCTCTATATTATCAAATTCTATTTCTATTTTTTTCGCAAGTTTCTTAATTTTTTCCATTTTTCAATTGTTTATAAGCCCTCAAATGGAAACCATGAAAAATTTCATACCTTCCGTTTTAGTGCTATTTTAAAGATTAAACATTTCCTTTTTGTTCTTGTGCTAAACTATTTATTCTTTATCACTAGCATCAATCCTCTTTTCTTCTTTCTTAACTTTTTTCACAACCTTCTTCGCCTTTTTTCCATCATCCTTCTTTTCTTTTTTTGCCTTTTTCTCTTCTTGGACAACAGCTTTTTTTGTTTTTTTGGTAGCCTTCTTCTTTGGGTCGTCTGTTTCTACGCCCAAAACTTTTTCTCGACGTATCTTCCCATCTTCAGTTGAATCCTCCTTCATAGGCTCTCCCATTTCGCGATAAACAGTTCCTAGAACTCCATTTACAAATCTTCCACTACTTTCACCGCCAAAGGCTTTCGCAAGTTCAATTGCTTCATTGATAGCAACTTTCGGTGGAGCCTCATCATAGCTCCCAAACATCAACTCATAAATTCCTAGACGTAAAACATTTCGATCAACAATTGTAATTTGAGCAAGAGGCCATTCCGGTGCACACTTTTCAATAATAGGATCAATTATTTCCCTCTTTTCTAAAATTCCAAAAACAAGCTTCCTGGTGAAGCTGTCGTCGTCTACATTTGAACCAAATTCTTTAAGGTTATTTCGCAAAATTGCCTCCATTCCCTTGTCGGAAACATTGTTAAAGTCCCATTCATAAAGACTTTGCATTGCTATTGAACGTGAAAGATGTCTGCTCCCCATAGTTGATTTGTGTTAACGCAAATATAAAATTTTAAAAGAAACAAGAAAAAAAGTTTTATTTATCGCTCTTTTCGACTTTTTTTACTTTGGCTGTCATATTTACAACCTCTCTGCCTTTAAATGAACCACAAAAAGGGCAAAGCTTGTGTGCTTCGATCTCCTTTTCACAATTAGAACATTTAACAAAAGAAATAGCTTTTTGTTTGTCATGTCCGCCTCGTCTTCTTCGTGTTCGACTTCTGTTATGCCTTTGCTTTGGTACTGCCATTACTTTAACTTAAACTTTTTATCCATAATAACTAAGAATGCCCAAAAGTCACTTTTGGACTGCACCCACAATAACACAAAGAAATGCTTTTTGCAATACTAGAAACTTACCTTTTAGGAGAATTGACAGAATCACTCTGCTTGTATATTATTAGGTTTAGATTGCAATGCCTCGGTGGCGGAATTGGTAGACGCGCACGACTCAAAATCGTGTAGTAGTGATACTGTGAGAGTTCGATTCTCTCCCGAGGCACACAAAACACTTTTTAGTGTTTTTTTATTACCTTTTAAGGCTTCAGGGCCTCTGTTAGTAGATCTTTCACTGGACCAAAGCTTTTTCTATGGATTTGACACAGACCAACTTTTTGCAAAGCATCCATATGTTTTTTAGTTCCATACCCCTTGTGGGTATCAAAACCAAAACGAGGCCATTTTTTGTGATACTCTTGCATCAATTCATCGCGATAAACTTTAGCGCAAATAGAGGCTGCAGCGATTGAAAAAATTCTAGCGTCACCTTTCGAAAACAATCTTTGCTTCATTTTCATTTTAGGAATTTCACGATTCCCATCTACCAATAAACAGCTCTTTAGATTTTCAGTCTGCTTTGAAAAGTGATTTGTTTGGTCAAATTTTTCCATCACGTCTTCAACTGCAATCTTCATTGCGAGTAATGAAGCATTTAATATGTTGATTTTATCAACTGTTCTGTGAGATACCTCTCCAATCCCTATCACGAAATCGTCACTCTTTAGGATATATTCACAAATTTCAGCTCTTTGTTTTTCACTCAATTTCTTACTATCACGGACTAAGTTTCTTTTCTCAAAATCTTTCTCCAAAAACAAAGGGTTGACCCAAGCTGCAGCAGCAACAACTGGTCCTGCTAACGGGCCCCTACCTACCTCATCAACTCCAAGTACAATCTTCACTCCTTTTTCTGCAAGTTCCTTCTCAACAATAATTTTTGGCAAATCCATCCTTTTGACTTTTAAACATCTTAAACTCACTCTTCTAATTATATAGTATCCTTCTTTTTTATAAACTATTGACAAAATCAAAGAGTAATGCTTAAATTAATCTAACGGTTCTTCACATTTGGCGGTTTAAGACCCTTTAGTAAGGGAAAGGAGTACAACCTTGAAAATAACTCTAATCGTGGCCATTGTAGTCACACTGTTTTATTTTAGTTCCGTTGGTAACACCAACTCCAAACCACAACAAGTTTTTGGTGATTCAAAAGCTATTTCTGCACACGACCTGTTGAATGATGGGGCAAATACCTCGACAGTAAACAGCGTTGTAGATGAAAATGATTTGAGTGAGCCGATGTGGTCTGGTTTGATCCGCAATGCAGATTTGGTCATTGAAGCAGATGAGGTGAATCTGGGACGATTCCAAGTTAGAAAACTTTTTCTTCAAGAACCTGGTAATTCTGAAATGGATCCTGAAAGTGAGTCTGAAGCCTGGATTTGTCCAAAAAAGCCCAAGATCATTGACATCTGATCTGAAGCAAAATAGTACGTTGAACTGTAAAGTGGAATAAGTATATTAAAAGCGAACATGGGTTCGCAATGGAAACTGTCACGAAGAACCGTTGGCACTCTTGTCGAAAATATCACGACGGGAGTGCCTCTTTTTTTAAATAGCCACTTTCTTGACAGCGTAATAAAAAATATGCTTATATAGAAATGGTTCTTTTCAGAGATGATGTATTTTTTTGGCAATCGTATTTTCAAAAAATGTTAACCGCACAGAAAACAAAGGAGGTTTTGCCCATGAAAAAGCTTGGCAAATTCCTGATGCCTCTTGGTATCGCACTTGTTTTCCTGATCACTTCATTTAGTGTTGCTATCGCGTCCTCCATTGATGAAATGGATGCAAAAGCATACACGCCTGTTATGTTTACCATTGACTCTGCCGGTGTTGGGGCTGGGCTTACGAATCCCACTCTATCCGGAAGTGACTCTTCTTTAAATACGCTGATGACAACAGTTGCCGATGCACAGGCCGTGGACATTCCAGAGGCTGGAGCTACGAATTCCACCAATGATTTTGTCGCGAACTTTTCCATGACTGACAACGCAAACCTTATGACAGTCATCATGGTAGACAGTATCTTGCTTTTGCAGACGACAAGGGATAATGAACCTGGCGCAGTGAGCACCGGTAAAAAAAGAGGGTTGGCACCTGCCGAAATTGTTGCTACCATCGCCTACGCCTTTGGGTTTGAAACCATCCAGATCGCCGCAGCCTAGACTGGAGCCAGCTTGGGTCGGCGGATTTAAAAACAAACCACCAAACACAATACAACCAATCATCATCTGAAGTCCCGAACCTGGTCTTCGCCGGAAATCCTCCTGGCGAAGACCTTTTTTTATCAAAAATAAGAGTTGCTATAAAAAAAATGGCCCAGAAAATTCTGTAGTCATCGATTTTCTGGCTATAAAAACAAGGGTTACAAAGACATTTCAGCTCTAGTCTCTTTGGACTTTAAAATTCTATTCAATAGTTTATTCTCTTGCTCATCGGTTGCAAAATCAACTTGTCCATTTCTTTGCAATTGCAATGGGGTAAGAGTGAAATCCAGCTCTTTAGTTTTTGCTATAGAAACATTCACTCCCAATCCAACCATCGTATCTTCTGAAAAATATTGATCGAAAATAAAATTGCCTAAAGAATAAAAAATGGCCCTTTTATTATACATTTCAACGGGCTGAACTACATGTGGATGAGAGCCAATGATAAGGTCAGCTCCTGCATCAATAAATTCATGGGCTTCTTCTCTTTGCTGCTTATTCTCCTCTAGCTCATATTCACTCCCCCAATGAGCATAGACAATAGTCAGATCATTTAGTTTTTCCAAATCCTCTACCTTTCTTTTAATTTCATCGAAACCATTTCCACTGAATTGATTATAACTAATAAAGGCGACTTTTATTCCATTGATATTTTTTTCAATAAAAATATCGTCTTCACCACTGATATCTCCAAAATATCCAAAGTTATTTTGAGATAGGAATTTTTTCGTCTGAGTGAAGCCTTTTTTACCAAAATTCAAAATATGATTATTTCCTAAATTAACAAGATTAATTTTGTTATCTTGAAGAAAGTTTCTAGTTCCGTCTGGGTCAAATGTAAAAATAAAGTTATTCTTCACACCTTCCTCGGATCCCACAGAAACAGATTGATCCGTTGTTACTGGACCTTCCAAGTTTGCAACATTTAAGTCCTTCTCCAAAAATAAATGTCGGACTCTTTCTGTCATCCATCCGTCTCCCTTTCGTTCCATTAGCTCCCTATTGTAACGATCGAGCATTAAATCTCCTAAGAAAAATACCTCTAATGTATCATTCTTAAAACTGTTTTGAATGTATTCCTCTTTATCCACCTCACTGCTTTGATTTTTTTCCTGACTTTCATCATCACCGATCAGCTCTGTTTTACCCTTCAACTGCCTAGCAAATGTATGCTGGTTCTTCCAATCAATATCGCTATTCTGATCTATCACCGCTTGCTGTTTCAAGAGAAAGTGTGTCCCAGTCAGAACGATCAAAGCTCCAACCAAAGACAGCGAAAAAAGAACTGAAAACATTCTTTTTCGATCTTTTTTATTAAGGAAGATAGCCGCTACAGCCTCTTCAATGGTGTTATAGGAATCTTTTTCGTGTTTTCTTTTTTTATTTTTCATATTAGAGAATTTTCTCAAATGACAATTAATTGCAAATTTAGCAGAACCCCTAGCTGTCTTTTTTAAGAAATTACTTTTAACTTTGTTCTTCTTTCTTTCTAACTTGAACTTTTTCTTTTTCAAGGGCTAAGATAATTTTATTCATCACAATGTCGACTTCTTCACTTTCAAGTGTAGCATTTTTCTTGCTAAACGCTAAATGAAACGCTAAAGACTTTCTATTATTATCCTTGTCATCGTAAACATCAAATAATTCAATCTCCTTCAAGCTTTCGCCTGAAGCTATTTCAATTATCTTCACAATTTCAGATGATTGTCTCTTTGAGTCAATAAACATTGATAAATCACGAAGAACTACTGGGAATTTTTCAATTTGCTGAAAAATCTTTTCGCTATTCACTGCCAGTGCAATTTTCTCAATATCAATCTCAAAAACAACAACGGGCTTCTTGATACTAAACTTCCTAGCTACAGCCTTGTTAACCTGCCCCAAGATTCCAACTTTATCACCATTAACAATAATCTCCGCAGTCCTTGTTTGATGGTAAATTCCATTACTCCAGTTTAAAGGGACAATAAACTCAATTTTTCCATCAATGTTTTTCTGTAATAATGCTGCCACCTTACCTTTTAAGACATAGAAAAGTTCAGTATCTTTTTTCGCAATATTAAAATAAACACCTGAAATTTTCCTCCGCTCCACTCTTTCTTCTCCTTTTTTAAGATATTCTCTTCCCAATTCAAAAATCGAAAAATCAGCAAGATATTTTGCATTTTCACTTGCACTCCTAAGCAAATTAGGGACAAGAGAGATTCTCATCAAGGACAGTTCTTCACTTAAGGGATTCTCTATTTCAAAATGATCGGTATCAATTCCACAGTTTTCTGCGTCTTTTTTGCTATAAAAAGAATAAAGTCTAGCCTCATCAAATCCAAGTCCATTCATTTGTCTGATTAACTCCCATTCAAATACTCGTGACTTATTGATGTTTGCTGGCGCAATATTTTCAATAATTGGAACCTCTTTAATATTGCCATAACCAACAATTCTTCCAACCTCTTCAACTAAATCAGCGCTTCCCTCAATGTCCAAGCGCCAAAATGGCACACTTGCTTCGAACCCTTCCTCGTCTTCGCTCTCAATCTTAAATCCAAGATTTGAAATAATTTCACTCATCTTATCATTTGCAACGTGTTCCCCTAAGAGTCTTCGTGTGTAATCAAATTTAAAGATTTGTTTTTGCAAATCGTTACTAGAAAAATCAGCATCGCTAATAGCAACAACATTAGCATTTGCATATTCTTCTAAAAGTTCCAACGCTCTTGCTGCTGCATATTCAGCAAGTTTTGGTGAAATTCCTTTTTCAAAGCGAATTTGCGCTTCAGTTGAAAGTGCGTGTCTTTGCCGTGTTTTCCTCACGTCAAAACCCTTGAAATTTGCAGCCTCTAAGACAATTTTATTTGTTCCGATAGCAATTCCTGAATCCAGTCCTCCCTTTACTCCAGCCAGCGCCAAGCCTTGCTTTTCATTAGTAATTAAAAGATCATTCTCGTCTAACTCAATTTCCTTCCCGTCTAATAGCATCATTTTCTCGTCACCTACTGCATTCCTCACGATAATTTTCACTAGACCATCACTATTAGCGATGTTATTAAAATCAAATGCATGCAAGGGACTTCCTGTTTCGAGCATTACATAATTCGTGATATCAACAATATTATTTATTGGCTCCATACCACTAGCAATTAAGCGTAATTGCATCCATCTTGGAGATGGCCCAATAACTATATTGTCCAAAATCGCTCCGATATACCTTGGGCAAGCTTCTCGATTTTGTATATCAATCTCAATTCCGTCACTGGATATTTCATTCGGAAGTTTTATGTATGCGTCGTTCATTTTAGATCCCTCCATTACAGAGATTTCTCGTGCCATTCCAATGTGACTCAAGCAATCATGGGCACGGTTTGGTAACACATCAAAATCGATAATAACATCATCCAACTCCAGTGCTTCTACGATTGGCGTTCCTACTTTTAATTTTTCATCTAAAATCATAATCCCTCCACTGTCTTTTCCTAATTCCAGTTCATCCTCCGAACAAAGCATCCCTTCAGAAAATTCATCCCTGAGTTTAACCTTTTCAATCTTCATCTTACTCTTTGGCACAACAGCTCCAATAAGAGCAACGGGGATTTTATCCCAAACTTCAAAATTAGTAGCACCACAGACAACTTGGGTCTCTTCTTCCTTACCAAGCCCAACCCTAACAAGTCTCAAATTATCAGCATTCGGATGTTGATGAAATTCTAAAATTTCACCCACTATAAATTTGTCATATCTCTTTGCAAATTCTTCGGAGCCTTCTAGTTCAAAACCCTTAAGTCCAACCATCTCCATTAAATCTTTAGAACTCTTCTTTGTTCCACTTAACTCTTTTAACCACTTATAGGAATATTTCATAATTAAAACTAAATTTATTATATCTTAGAAACTAATTAACTTTCATTTGAATTGGATAATTATTGTATGCATTGTCTTTTGCATCAAATACAAAACAATGATTTCCAGCTGGATGAGCCCATTTATCTCCATTTGAATTCCAGTTGTTGCCACCTGTTTTATTTTCTATTTTAAAATCCCCACATAACTCATAGAAACTTCCCTCTTTTGTCTTATAGACAACATTCTTATCAATTTTTCCGTTCATTTCCTGATTAGTTGGCAACTTTCCGATCATGTCTCCCCCATAAAACTTATTTACAACCTTTTCAATTTCTTCTGGAGTATTTCCATTCTTAGCCATTTCCAAAATCATTTTATCACGTTGGGATTGTCTTACTGAAAGACCTTGATTAAATTCATCTTGCCCCTTAAATTCTAAATTGATCTTCCTACCAGCATCGCTCATATTTTGAATCAGCTCATTGTCAATTCTTTTATTCCTAGCTGTCGTTGGATTATCAATAACAAAAAATCCCAGAACCATTGAAGCCAGAGCGATCACTATAGAAGCTATGAAAAAGTTCATAAACATGCTCTTGAAAAATTCCGAACGTCTGATTTCCCAAAAATAAAAGCCAAAGAAGAAAGTGGAAACAAACAAAAAAGAAAGTGCCTTAAGCACAAATCTGGTTGTTATTTCACCGTCAAAATAACTATACATAATTGAAACGAGACTCCCAATTGCCATTGCTGAGAAAGCAACTAATGCTAAATATGTGATGGTTTTTCGTACCAAGGAGTCGGCTGGAATTTCTTTTCTTTCAAGTTTCCTGTTCAATAAAAATAAAATTCCATAATAAAGTGGAATCGTCACAATAAGTGCAGATAAGCCAAATTTAATCGCATCATTATCAAAATAGCTAGAATCCAATGAATCGGGGATGAACTTGTTAATTGCTTGGTGAATTGAAATCAAAATTCCTGCAACTAAAAAACTAAGTGACAAAAATGATACCAAATAGAGAAAAAGATGAAATGCCGGATTGCTTTTCTCTTTAGAGACATTTTCCGGTTGATTAATTCTTTTGGAAAGATTTTCTTGATTCATTTTTTTATTTTAGTTTTTATTTAAACTGTCTTAAAAAACGCAAATCTCCACTCATAAACAATCTAATGTCGTCAACTTTATATTTCATCATAGCTAATCTTTCCATTCCAAAGCCCCAGGCAAAGCCCTGCCATTTGTTTCTTTCATATCCAGCATTCTCAAAAACACGTTGATTAACCATTCCGCATCCACCAACTTCGAGCCAACCTGTGTTTTTACAAGATCGACAACCCTGACCGCCACAAACTGTACAAGAAATATCAAACTCGAAACTAGGTTCCGTAAAAGGAAAGTATCCCGGTCGAAGACGAATCTCGAGCTCTTTTCCAAAGAATTTTGAAAAAAATGTTTGTGCAATACTCTTAAAGTTTGCCACCGAAATATCCTCCCCCACAACTAGTGCTTCAAATTGATGAAAGGTATGTTCGTGTGTTGCATCAGTCGATTCATTTCGATATACCCGCCCTGGTACAATCACTCTAAATGGAGGCGTGTGTGATTGCATGTAATGAATTTGATCCGGAGAAAGCTGTGTTCTTGGTAAAATTTTCTCCTCTTTATTATTTTCGTTTTTCTGCGACTGTTTCAGCCAAAAAGTATCTTGCATATCCCGTGCTGGATGATCGGCTGGAACATTTAGCGCTGTAAAATTATACCATTCTGTTTCAATTTCTGGACCATCGCCAATTTCAAATCCCATAGAAATAAAAATGTCTTCAATTTCCTTTTGAATTTGAGAAATCACGTGCATGGAACCAACTCTCTCTTTTTCGCCTGGGAGAGTGACATCAATCCATTCCTTCGCATCATTTTCTTGCTGTTCAATAAAAGTTATTTTTGTTTGAATTCCTGACTCGATTTCAATCTTAGCCTGATTAGCTAAAGGGCCAATAACTTTCTTATCTTCAACACTTAGGTCCTTCAAACCACGTAAAATTCCGATAAACTCACTTTTCCGACCCAAATATTTCACCCTCAACTCTTCAAGGGAATTTAATGAATTCGCTTTTTCTAATTCACCGGTTGCAGTTTCTCTAAGTTTTTCAATTGTTTCTTTTTGCATAATTTGAACTATAACTATTTGTTATTTTAAGCCAGTTTTTTAATTATATTTTAAGTTTTTTCTCCGAAAAACTTAAGCCCGAGGTGCTATTTCACTAAAATCTTTCTAAAGTCTCTTTTCCCTACTTTCAGAATTCTTCCATTGTCCTCAGCTGCAATTTCTTTTTGCAAATTATTCACAACAATGTCATCGAGCTTCACTCCCCCTTGTTTGATTTTTCGTTTTGCATCTCCTCCGCTTTCTGCCATTTTTTCGTCAACCAAAACCTGCAAAAGTTTTATTCCAACCGCTAATTGAATTTCAATAACATCCTCTGGAGCTTCACCTTTTTGAATTGTACGCACAAAATGTTCTTGCGCTCTTTGTGCTTCTTTTTCACCACAATTAATCTTAACCAATTCAAAAGCTAATCGCATTTTTTGATCTCGTGGATTATTTTTATCGTCCTTCAAAGCTTCTGTGATTTCTTCAATTTCAGAAATTGAAATTTTTGTACAAAGCTCAAGAGCACGCACAATCACTCCATCTTCCCAGCTCATTACTTTTCCGTACATATCTTCTGGTGATTGATTTAAGAAAACTGCATTTCCTTCGCTCTTACCCATTTTCTTTCCGTTGTCATCTGCTAAAAGCTTCAGGGTTAGAACGAACTTCTCTTTGTCATTAACCGCTTTTTGCAAAGTTCGCCCGGCAAGCATATTGAACATTTGATCATTTCCGCCAACTTCCAAATCAACATCCATTGCCACACTGTCATATCCTTGTGTTAGAGGGTATAAAAATTCATGTAAATGAATTGGTTTCTCTTCCTTTAAGCGATTTTGAAACATATCACGTTGAATCATTTGCTGAACAGTGAAGTTCGAAGAAAGCTCAATAAGCTCCTTGAAAGTCAATTTGTCATTCCACTCACTGTTATACATTACTTTAGCTGGATTTTCACCGTCAAAAGCTAGGTATCCACTAGCTTGAAGTTGATAGTCCTTGGCATTTTCCAAAACATCTTCTCGTGTCATCTTTTTCCTAGTCGCTAGTTTGTCGGTTGGATCGCCAATCATACAGGTAAAGTCTCCAACCAAAAAAATAACTTCATGTCCCAACTCCTGAAACTGAGAAAGTTTATTGATTGTAATGGCATTTCCAATATGAAGCGAATTGGCAGTTGGATCATAACCACAATACAAACGAATCCGCTCACCACTCATGAGCTTTTTCTTTAGAGCTTCCTTGTCAGGGAAAACATTTTCCACTCCTCGTTCAAGTAGCTGGTCAATCTTCTTTTCGTCTGTGATTATTTTTTGCATATTTTTATATATAATTATCCTCAAAAAATTCCTATCTCTCTAAAATAGCTTTTATTCTCCGCACTCCACTGCTTGAACTTTGTTCTTTTTTAATCTTAAATCTACCCTTGATATCAGCAGTATTTTCAACATGTGGTCCTCCACAAATCTCCGTCGAGTACTCACCAACTGCAAAAACTTTAACCACATCTCCATATTTATTCTCAAATGCACCTTCTGCACCTTTTGTTTTCGCTTCGTCAACGCTCATTTCACTCATTTGAACAGGAATTTTTGCCTCGATTGCCTCATTTACATAATTCTCAACTGCCTTCTTTTCCTCATCCGTCATTTTCTCGCCATGCGAAAAATCAAAACGAACCCGCTCACCATTAATATTAGAACCTCTTTGATGCACGTGCTCCCCAAGAACTTTTCGAAGCCCTGAAAGCATCAAATGAGCTACTGTGTGCAATTGCCTCGTCTCTTCTCCTGTGTCAGCCAAGCCACCTTTAAACATTCCAGCAGATGCTGTTCTTGAAAGCTCTTGATGTTTTTTAAGTGCCGCCTCAAATTCCCTCTCTTCATTTTCAGTAAACTTAATTTGTTTTAATTTGGCTTCTTCCTTGATCATTTCAATCGGAAATCCATATGTTTGAAATAAATCAAAGGCTACTTTCCCTGTTAAACCACTTTTAACTTTTTCGAATTTCTTCAAACCATTTTCAAGACTTTTTCTAAATTTCTCTTCCTCTTTCTCTAGTTCCGCTAAAACTTTTTTGTTCAGCACTTCTGGGAAAATATTTTCATATAACCCCTGGACAACGATTGCTATACTAACTGTAAAATTCTCTTCAACTCCAATCACATGCCCTTGTCTCACAGCCCGTCTAATCAACCGTCGCAAGATATAACCTCTGTCAGAATTAGCCGGCTCCACGCCATCAGCAATCATAAAGACTGCAGCCTTGATATGATCAGCGATAATTCGCATTGATTTTCTAGTGTCTACCCAACACTGACCTTTCTCCTGAACACATTCTTCATCCGTTCCATCCCCATATTCAAAACCAGAAAGTTTCTCTATTTTCTCAATGATCGGCACGAACAAACTTGTTTTATAATTGTCGTCCAAACCGTTAAGTGCTGCTAGGACTCGGATAAGCCCCATTCCGGTGTCCACGTTTTGTTTTTCCATCTTCACATATTCGCCTTTTTCATTTTTGTGATACTCCATAAAGACATCGTTCCAAATTTCAACCCACGAATCATTATCATCATTAAAGCTTTCTGGGACATTCTTTTCGTCACCAACCCAATAGAACATTTCACTGTCTGGTCCACAAGGGCCTGTCTCTCCTGCTGGTCCCCACCAATTAGCCTCTCGATCAAGTCGAGTAATTCTTTCTATTGGTAAATTATTTTTTTCAAAGATTTCCTTCCATACTCCATACGCCTCCTTGTCAAAAGGAATTTCATTGTCCTTCCCTTTGTTTTCTCCCTCAAAAACAGAAACGGCAATTCGATTTTTATCTAATCCAAGCCACTTTTCGTCAGTCAAAAATTCCCAACTCCAAGCGATTGCCTCTTTTTTAAAATAGTCCCCAAGTGACCAATTTCCCAACATCTCAAAAAATGTATGGTGGGTAGTGTCACCAACCTCATCAATATCAATCGTGCGAATACATTTTTGAGTATCCACAAGACGTGTTCCTTGCGGGTGTTTTTCGCCCATTAGATATGGCACCAAGGGGTGCATTCCAGCCGTGATAAAAAGTGTTGTTGGATCATTTTCTGGAACAATTGAGGCTGAAGGAATAATGGCATGATTCTTTTCTTTAAAAAACTCCAGATACTTTTCCCTCAATTCATCGGCTGTAAACATTTTCTTGGCTTTACTAATTTTTAATAGTTGCTCCAATTATAGCTTAGCTATACAAAAAATTCAACCTAAAAAAATTAGGAATCTTTTTTATTTTTTACTTAATTTATCTATCGAAAAAAGAGCTCTCGGCTATTCTTTTTATTTTTCCTATAGCACTGTTCATCCTAACTCACTGTCTGAGCTTATAACTTCTTCTTTTGGTATAACCAGACGCCAAACCATGCGTGATTCTTCCGTCTTTAGTTCTCTCATGATATATCTAAAACAAACTGCTAGTAAAAAAATATTAACCAACATCCCAAAAGAAAGGAAGATTGCAACGTTATAAGTTCCGTGAACCATTGCCGCGATGACAACTCCTTTGACTATAAGTTTCTTTTTATTCTTCTTAGCAAATTTTGCCCGTCCAAGATACAAACCCATAATTGCCGCAGCTAACACATGTAACATTGTTGTTATCACCCCACGAATTACCACAATAGCGATAAAATCAAAAGAAAGCGACATTTCATCTAATATATTGAAAAAGTAAATTGAATTTTCAATTAAAGAAAAGCTAAGTGCAATTGTCACTGCATAAATCAAACCATCCGCAACCTGATTGAAGGCAATCTTTCGATACACTAATTGTTTTAAAACAAAAAACTTCATGAACTCCTCAACTGGACCAGCTAAAAAATATATAGCCAAAAAGCCAAAAAGTTGTTCGGGTGAACCTACGAAATCTTGAATGCCTCCTCCTACTGTTTCTGCTAATTTGGTTGATATTTGAGGAAAAAAAACTCCTTCCAAAATACCTTCGGCGACACTAGCAAGTGCCACAACTGGGATTCCACCAAGAAATACTTTAAAAAGCAGCTTCTTCGGTTCAGGCTCAGCTCTGTCTTGATGACGAAAAAACTTAAACCAAAAAACAACTGGCAAAATCACAACAACAAAATAAACTATAAATATCATCCAAGACATATCTATAAATTGAAATTAAAAAAGTTTCAAAAACAAACCAACTGTTCCGCCTATAAGTTCCTCTCCACTTGCTTTTTCGGAATTGAAATACCAACTACTTAATGCAATTCCAACGCCCATAAACACCGAGGAAAGAATAATTCCAACTGACCCGAGTGTTTTGGCTCCTAATTTTCTCGCTTTCACTCCGAAAGATACTCCGATAAAACCAAAAACTGGAGGGAAAAATACCAGAGAAATCACTGCGCAAACAATTGAGATAATACCCTTTGATCTGGCTTTTGATCCGCTTAGATCTTCTACTAATTCATCTGGGACACCGTCTGGAATATAATATGCTTGTTTTGCATTTTGAGAATGCATTGTTTGTTGGAATTCGGCATTTTCCGCGTGCAAATCTTTATGAGTTTTTTGTTTAAAAGCTACGTTTTTTTTCCCATCATCCTGATGGCTTGTTGATTGCGGCAACTTCTTATTACTATCCAAAAAATCTTCGCTTCTAGGTTTAGCCAAAGCCTCTTCTTCCCCTGTTTGGTTTTGATTTTCCATTTTTTTATTTTAACTTTTATTCAAATTCTTCAAAAAGCTTTTTAGTTCTACGGTATAAGCTGGTATACGACTGAACATATTGAGGGTTCTGCTAGCTCAATTTCTCCATCAACACCTTTTTCACAACTTGTGGGTTTGCTGAGCCTTTAGTAGCAGCCATTACTTGCCCCACTAAGAATTTAATTGCATTCTCCTTCCCATTTTTATAGTCCTCCGTCGGACCAGAATTATCTGTAATAATTTTTTCAATAATATCTCCTAGTTCACCCTCATCTGAGGTTTGCGCTAAGCCTTTTTCTTCAACGACATGAGATGGATCAGCCCCGGTTTCAAACATCACTCCGAGTACTGTCTGTGCTGCAGATGAATTGATCTCCCCTTCGTATACAATTTTAATAAGTTCTGCAAAATTCTCCGCTGAAATTTTAAAATCTTTCATTCCTCCCTCAGTATCTGAAATTCTCCTAGAAAGTTCCGTGAGAATATAGTTAGCAGCGAGCCTAAAGAGTTTCTTCGTATCCTCTTCATTAAAGCTGTGCCCTTCTTCTTTCATCCAATTTTCCAACTCACTGGCGACATTTTCAAAATATTCAGCCAATTCCTTATTCACAACCAAAATGCTAGCATTTTCTAATTTTAAACCAAATTGCTCTACAAATCGATTTCTTTTTTCTGTTGGAAGCTCTGGCAATTTTTCTCTTAACAATTCCACATATGACTCCTCCAATTTAAATGGAGCAATATCTGGTTCTGGAAAATATCTATAGTCATGTGCATCCTCCTTGCTTCTCTGAAGAAAGGTTCTTCCTTTTTTCTCATCCCAACCTCTTGTTTCTTGGTGAACAACACCACCACTTGTTAAAACCTCTGTTTGTCTTTCAATCTCATATTCTATTCCTCGCTCAACAGCTCTAAAAGAATTTAAATTCTTCAATTCAACCTTGGTTCCTGAGAGTGGATCCTTTCCCACTTCATACAAAGAAATATTAGCCTCGCAACGCATCTGCCCCTTTTCCATATCAGCTGGAGAAATTCCCAGATATCTAAAAAGTAATCTTAGATCTTCACAAAAACGCTTTGCCTCTGCAGCAGAGTTGATATCCGGATCTGTTACAAGTTCCATAAGTGGCACACAAGCTCGATTGAAATCGACTAATGTGTTTTTACCTTCATGAACCAATTTTCCAGTATCTTCCTCGAGATGAATCCTTGTAATTCCAACTTTTTCAGTCCCCACCACAGTTCCATCATCACTCTTAAGCGTAAACTTCAAGCTACCACGAGAGCAAATCGGTTTATCAAATTGAGAAATTTGATAACCTTTCGGCAAGTCTGGATAGAAATAATTTTTCCTGTCGAATTTAGACTCTTTTGCGATATGACAATCCAAAGCCAAACCAGCCTGAATTGTAAATTCAATTGCTTGTGCATTTGGTACTGGTATTGCGCCTGGTTGACCAGTACAAACTGGACAAATATTTTTATTTGGACTTTTTTCTTGCCCCATCCCATTCTTACACCCACAAAACATCTTACTCTTTGTTGCAAGTTCAACATGAACTTCCATTCCAATTGTTGGACGATATTTTCCCATATTATTAACTTAAAACTTTTAACCTTCCTATTGCTTAACAGAAATTTCACTAATTTTTGTCTCCATTTTATCTATTATTTTTCGAGCTGTAGCAATTTTTTTTATTGCCTCTTGATACTTCTCCATTGCGTTGTCAACCGAAAGTTTGTTTTGCTCAAGATCTTCAACTGCTTTTTGAATCTCCTTAAATAAACCCTCGAAGCTTTCTGTTTTTTTTACCATTTTTTACATTTAATGCCTCGCATTGTTGTTTTATAACTAAATACTTCTCACTTCTTGTATTTTACTTCTTATTTCTCCATTTTGCAACCTCACTGAAATTTCATCCCCTACTTTCACTTCATCAATATCGGTGATTCTTTTGCCTTTTTTTTGCACAACGCCGTACCCTCTCTTTAAAATACTTTCGGGGTTTAATGCTCCGAGCATTTTGCAAAGATTTTCAAGTCTATTTCGCTTATCTTCTATGTTCTTTTTTACAATAACTGTAAGCGATTCTTGCTGAAACTTAATGTCCTGTCTAATTCTAGCTAATTTATCCTCAATCTTCGTCCGTAGTTTATCATTTAGAGTATTTACATTTATTTTCGCTTCGCTCAACTTGGCTTGAACCAAACCTTTGACTCTTGTTGAAAAAAAATCTAATTTATCTGAAATTTCATCTCGGTCAGGCACAGCAATCTGTGCTGCCTTTGTGGGTGTTTTTGCTCGTACATCCGCAACAAAATCAGCAAGCGTCCAATGATCTTCGTGACCGATTGCACTGATAGTCGGGATTTTAGAGGCAAAAATCTCTCTCACTACATCCTCTGAATCAAAAGCTTGTAGATCCTCCATACTCCCACCGCCTCTCGCAACAATCAAAACATCAACTGTTTGTCGTCTATTGAAATATCTAATTGCCTGCACAATCTCTTTTCTAGCATTAATACCCTGGACTTTTACCCCATGAAAAAAGATCTCTACATTTCCCCATCGTTCAGAAATCTCAGTCACTACGTCGTGGTAGGCGCTAGAGTTTTTCCCAGCGATTAGGCCAATGGAAATTGGAAAAATGGGAATTTCCTTTTTAAACTCTAAACCAAACAATCCTTCTTTTTCAAGTCGCTCTTTAAGCTCCTGGTATTGCTTTCTTAGAGCTCCATCACCAATCAAAAAAACCTCCCTTACATCAATTACTAAGGAGCCATTTTTCTGCAAGGTTGGGTTGCCAAAAATCTTCACCGTCGCACCATTCTCAAGTGCAACTTTCTTACTGTGCCAAAACCCTTGGAAACATTTTGCAACAGCATTTTTGTCCTTAATATCAAAATAACAAAAATTTCTTCCGGGAATATCTCTGAAGTTACTTATTTCTCCCTCAACTAGAACTGGCACAGCGGCTGTCAAATTGTTGATAAAACCAACATACTGAGAAACTGAAAATGTTGGGATTCTGTCTATAATCTCACTCATTTCTATACTTTTAAAAACTATATCTTTGCAATAAAATAATCGAGAGCTTCCTTCATGTCACGTTGTCCTTTTTTGGCCTCTCTGTCAATATCTGTCGCTAGTTTATAGGTAAGGCGAAGCTTCTCTATTGGAAAGCTTCTTAATTGTGTTAAAGTTTTCTTTACAACGAATGGATGGATTCTACACAGTTTTGCAATCTGATCTGATTTACTGATACCTTTTGTGACACAATCAGAAATTTTGATTAGATTTCTGACTTGAGAAACTATCATTGAAAATATAAAAAATTCATTATCACCCTGAGTAATTAGGCGATTTTTTAATGTCATCGCTCTTTCAAGATTTTTTGCTCCAATCGCATCAACCAAATCAAAGATTCCTGCCTCAATTTCTCCGCTACAAAGCCTTTGAATGTCCTCTGAATCAATTTTTCCTTTCTCTACAAAACAAATAAGTTTATCCAACTCATTGCTAATTCTCCACAGATCTCCATTCATCATTAAAACTAATTCATTCAAACCCTTTTTTTCAATCCCAACATTTGCATCACTTCTTTTCTCTAATTCAGAGATAGCCCATTCTTTCACTTCTGCTTCTTTTTTCTTTTTAAATTCAATGCTTTCAATATTCCTTTTGGATTTTCTGGTTAAAAAACCTTTCAGTTTGCTTTGAAGCTTGTCCTTGCCAAGCAACACAATGAAAACAATTAATTCATCACCTTCACTAACTTCTGATATTTTTAACATCTCCAAAAGTCGCTCTTGTTCCAATGAGTTTAAACTGCCAACGTTCTTGAGAATTATACTTTTCTCAGATGAAAACAAGCCACCTCCCGAAACAAGTTCTTCCCTAACTTGATTCAGATCTGTGACTTGCTCAAAATCAAACTCACCAATATGTGCATTGGGGTTCTCGCGCTTAAATTTTGCTTTTTGTTCTTGAAATTTATGAAAAATTAAATATTTTTCATTTCCAAAATAGAATTTGATCATTTCGATTCTTAATACTAAACCCCTTGCAAATCCAACTATTTCAAAACTACAATGATTCGTCAGTTATCCATTTCAACGCTCGTCCAGGCTCAAGAACTTCAACCCAAATTTGACCTGGAACAAACTTGATTTCATTTCCGTTTTGATCCAGGAACAACATCTTCGAATCCATTCTTGTTTTATCTTTTTTCCACTTACCACGCTTTTCTTGTCCATTAAAATAATAAAATGCTTCACCTGAATCGCTTTCATCATACCAAGGATCTCCGAGCTGCACATTGTTGTAGACAGAATTATTATCGTCCATCATAATTTCCTGAGATGCAATCAACACAACCACATTCTTAGGAGCAATTCTCTTTCCATTGTTCCTATCTACATCTTCTTTTTTTGCCCAGAGTCGCAGATATGAATTTGTTTCTTTGTCGTATTCATATTCAACATAAAAATCTCCAGAAGAAGAATCAAGCCCTACTTTCAAAAGTCCATTGTCAATTCTGTCAGCAACTGGTGCTTCTCCTTGATGAGCATACCCTGAAAATTCATTTTCAGCTCGATAGCCAAATTTTTTAGCACCTTCTAAGATTTTAGAAAATTTGGCATAACCACTGTCAACGCCCTTTGCAAAACCCTCTTTCCTAAAACAATACTGGGCTGCCGATTTTCCACCATCATTGTTGCAATTTACATTTTCAACCAAACCCTCATTCAACTTTTCTTTTGCAAATTGTGAGCCACCCCAGTGGACCAAAATTGCGTCCAACCCTTTTGCAAGATGCAAAAAGTCATGTCTTGCACTTCTTAATGAACCAACTTCTTCAGGACCTTCACAAATATAAACACCCATGAGTCTTGGTTTGCCACTCGGAAGAACTGGCATTTCAATGACCATGTCGGCCTGAGAAAAACCGGCAAGTGGTCGAGCAGAAACATCAGATGGTTGCATCACAGCAAAAGCTCTCTTATTCCAATTGTCACAAGCAATTCCTGAGATTGGACTAACATCTTCAACGTTAGCAGTGGGATATTCTTTTATTACCTCCTTTGGGTCGCTAATAACCTCTATCTGCTCCCCCATTTTCCTTTCCTCCATAGCTCGGTATACCTTCCATACGACAAAGCCAATAACACATAAAACTATCGCTAAGAAGAAAAAAATGGGGCTTATCTTCTTCTTGTTTTGTTTGCTGTTCTGATTTTTTAAAGAGTCGCTAACTGGTCTAACTGGTGGTCGATACATTCCACCTGAAATATTATCTGGCATTTGTTGATCTTGATTAATTTTTTTTGTTTCTGTTTAACTAATAATTTTTTATACTTTTTTGACACTCGGCACACCAAAACGAACTCCTTTGATTTAAGGCTTCTTTCTGAATTATCTCCGTGCATCCTCTTTTTTCACACTGTTTGCCCTCTTTATTATACACTTTCAGGAAGTTTTGAAAACCACCAATTTTTCCTTCGGAATCACGATAATCGCTAAATGTTGTTCCCCTAAGGGTAATCGCTCTACTTAAAATGGTTATAATTTTTTCATATAACTCACTGATTTCATGCTTAGTTAGAGAGTCAGCCAATCTTCCGGGATAAATTCCAGCTCCAAAGAGAATCTCGCTTACATATATATTCCCAATTCCAACAATCAACTGTTGGTCTAAGAGAACGCTCCTAATTGTTCTTTTACTTTTCAAAATAACAGCAAGCTTAGCTACCGTAAACTCATCCGAAAATGGTTCCACTCCTAGTTTTTTAAAGCTTTTATAGTTTCCTATGTTGTCCGTCCAATCAACCGTGGCAAACTTACGAATATCATGAAATAATAAATTATATTCTTCATCGTTTTTCTTCAACTCCCATTTATGTCGAATGTATTTTTTTTTCGGCAGTAGAGTTGTTTTTTTGGACTTTGAAATGCTTTTTTCTAGAAGCAATTGCCCGGTCATTCGCAAGTGCAGAATAATTACACTGTCACCTTCTAGTTTAAATATGATAAATTTTGCTCTTCTTTGGATATCTTCTATTTTCTTCCCAACCACCTCTTTTTTGAATTTCTGCACACCACAAGCAACGTTTTTCTTCCAAAAAGAATCGAAGCTCACAATTGTAGCACCGACAATCGCTTTTTTTAAATCATCAACAACTGTTTGCACTTCTGGAAGTTCGGGCATCTTTTCTTATCTAATTACTTAAAGTTCTAGCATCTTAGCAATTAGGATTTATTATAGCAAGAATATAATTTCAGCTTAACTATGTTTAACATAAAACACACAACACCTCAGATTATCCATTAATAAAGTTCGGCGTTTTCCAGATGGATAAGAGCAGTTATGATCGATTGCTTTGTATAATCCTTTCTCGTCATTCTCCCTCGAGTTAGAATTCCAATTGCACCTTCCTCAGAACCAATCCTTGGGTTATCAGTAAGTCCAATTCTGTTGCAAGCCTGGCTCATATCCAATCCTTCTTCTAACATCAAACGATTCATTTCAGTCGGACATTCAAAGCAAGAAGAAAGCCCCAAATGAAACGCTTCTCCATCAAAAATTGCACAAACACACAAATCCATTACCCCAGATTTCGAACCTGGTACCTCCATAAGTCCAGATTCCAAACCAAAACTTAATTTACAATCATCAAAAGCATTTTTTGCTCGATTCTGTGCCCCGCAAACAACCTCTTTTAAGGATTTTGGTTGGTCAGCAACACCAGAGGAAACTTCAAGATTATCAAAAACAGCCTCCTTAAATAAATCATAGCCCTTTGCAACCTCTTTAACAGCCTCTACTTTTATTTTATTTTTCGAACCAATAATCACTTTCATAAACTTCTATTTATCACTTTACCGATAAGGTCTTTTTTATTAAAAAGCTCACATGAGATATTGTATATAATTCTATAACTCTCCCCAGTTTTTACCTCTTGAAACATCGACAATCAATGGTACTTTCAAATCATAGACGCCTTCCATTGATTTTTTCAAATCTTTTTCAAATTCGTCTGCGACTCCTTCATCAACCTCGAAAATTAATTCATCATGAATCTGTAAGATCATTTTTACCACAACCTTTTCTTTGTTGTATTTCTCCAACAAATCTTTTTGTGCACCAATCATTGCAAGCTTCATAATATCAGCCGCGAGTCCTTGGATCGGCAAATTGATTGCTGTTCGCTCGGCAGCATTTCGTGCCATGGAATTTTGCGAATTGATTGCTGGGATGTAACGTCTTCTTCCAAGCTCAGTTTCAATAAATCCATTTCCTCTTGTCGACTCTTTAACTCTTTCAAGAAACTCTTTCAATTTTGAAAAAGCTTTCATGTATTCATCTATAAAAAACTTTGCTCTCTCTCTTGAAACTCCAGAGTCTTGCATAAAACCATAAAGTCCCATGCCATAAAGTATCCCAAAATTAAGCGATTTTGCCTCACTTCTTTGCTTGTCACTAACTTCGTCTTCAGAAACTCCATTCACCCAAGCCGCTGTTGCACGATGAATGTCCTGCCCTTTCTTAAAAGCATCAATCATCCGAGGATCTTCTGAAAGATGTGCTGCTACTCGCAAATCAATTTGTGAATAATCAGCAGAAATTAAAAGCTTCCCCTTTTCACAAATAAATGACTCTCTGATCATCTTGGCAAGGTCCCCTTTCTTAGGAATATTTTGTAAATTAGGCTCTGAAGAAGAAAGGCGTCCAGTCGCAGTTACGGCTTGATTAAAATGAGCGTGAATCCTACCATCGTTTTCAACCAATCTCGGAAGTGCATCCGTATAAGTTGTCTTCACCTTGAAAAGCTCTCTGTATCTACCAATTAAAGGGATTATTGAATGAAGGTTTTTAATTTTATCCAATTCTCCAGCAGCAGTTGAAAAACCAGTTTTTCCTCTTTTCACATTTTTACTTGGAATTTCAAGTTTTTCGAATAAAATCACCGCTAATTGACTTGGGGAATTAACATTGAATTTTTCACCCGCCTGTTTGTGAATCTCTTTCTCTAGGGCATCCAATTCACTTTGTGCAAAAATAGAGATGTCATCAAGAATCTGAGTTTGAACTTTAATTCCAGCATTTTCCATCCCGGCAATAATGCTCACAACTGGAATCTCCAATTTCTGAAAAATATTCTTTAAAGAAGCATCGTTTTCCAATTTTTGCTTATTTGAGATTTTATCGAGTTCTTCTTTATACTGTTTTTGCAAGCGCAATTGCCAGATTGCTTTTTCTGCAACCTCCTTTTTTTGTACTTGTGTCGTATCATCCAAAAGACTTGCTTGCCCTTTCTTGGTAATTCTGTTCTCCAGTTCAGCACCAAATTCCGAAAAGATAAGTTTCTCCAATTCATTTCCAATTGAGGGATCCAACAGATATGCTGCAATTTGAACATCAAAAATATTTTCTGAAAATGTTTCTTTAAAAATGCTGTTTACAAGCTGCATTTCAAATTTTGAGCTATACCCGACTTTTTCAATTTCCTCATCCAGCAAAATCTCCCTCAACTCATCCATAAAATTCTTCTCGACAAAAAAACCTTTCTTACCATCAACACTAACCCCAAAACCAAGGATTTCCGGATCGAAAAATTTATTCTCAACAGATAATCCAGTAATAGAAATTTGTTTTGCCTTTTTTGCATCTTCAGCGAGTTGCTTGATATCTTTCTTCTTTTCAACAATTGAAATAATTATTTTAGGAAAATCACTATTTTGCCTACCATCTTCGTCACTACCATTCCCCCCGAGCTTCTTAAACAAAGCATAGAACTCCATTTCTTGAAAAAAACTAGCAAGTGCACGCTCTTTTAAATTTCCAATACTGCACTTCTCCAGATCAAAATCAAATTCCACATCAGTTCTAATTGTCGCAAGATCATAACTCAAATATGCATCCTCCTTCCCTTCTTCTAATTTCTTCTTCATTGCTTTTGCAGAAACTTTCTCGACGTTCTTATAAACACCATCGAGTGTTCCGAATTCCACCAAGAGTTTTGTCGCTCCAATAGCACCAATTCCCTTCACACCAGGAATGTTATCACTCGCATCACCGCACAAAGATTTATAATCAATGATCTGTGCTGGCGTTAAATTGTATCGGGCCTTCACGGCAGCCTCGTCATATATCACGGTATCTTTTATTCCCTTGCGGAGAGTAAAGACACTTATATCGTCATCAACTAACTGCAATGCGTCCATATCACCTGTCACAATGACTTTCCTAAGACCTTGAGAAACTCCCAAGTCTCCTTTTTTTGCGAGTGTTCCAATTACATCATCTGCTTCAAATCCTGCCTTTTCAAATATCGGAATGCCATAATTTCGAAGCATTTCTTTTACAATTGGGATTTGTGCATAAAGTTCATCGGGGGCCTTCTTCCTAGTCGCTTTGTATTGATCATATTTTTCATGTCTAAAAGTCGGGCCTTTTAAATCAAAGGTTGCAGCAATATAATCAGGTTTCAATTGCTCAATTACATTTAGAAGTGTTAGCGCATAACCATAGACAGCGCCAGTTGGTGTGCCATCTTTTTTTGTCAGCGGAGGCAGTGCATGAAAAGCTCTATGAATAAGAGCGTTGGAATCAATCAGGACTAGTGTTTTTTTGTTATCTTGTTTTGTCATTTGTAATTTTTAAATATATTTTTTTCAACAAAAAATCACATTCTATGTAAATGATTTTGTAATTATCTTGTTTTATTTCCCTTTTTCACTCTTAGTATATCACACAAATCTCAATAAACTAGTGTTTGGAGTTAATATTTTTATAAAAAATCCTCCCAAACAACAATGTGTTTAGGAGGATCAATTCTTTGAAAATATTTATCTATTTTTTTTGTTTTAGGTTTTTGAGGTTTTTTTTCTGCCAATACCAGCGAGGCCGATGAGACCTATCCCAAAAAGAAGGATGGTTGCTGGTTCGGGAACAGGATTGCTCCCAACCAATTTAGCAGCGGAGCTTCCACGGGAATAATCACTATTAACAATTTTTCTCCAATAATCACCATTTGCCGTTTCATCCGGCAAAATACTGCCTATAACCAAACTGACGATATCATTATCTTCAAAACTACTAAGTGATGAGATGTCAAATGAAAATGTATTTGCAACTTTATTTATTCCGATTGGAACAAATTCTCGTGCCAACAAAATCGGGTTTGTGAAATCCCATACATTGAAAAGGTTTTCATATTTAATATCGTTTTCCCTCCAACTGTCGTTGAGGTTAAACCATACTGAAGTTTCACCATCATTTCCAATAAAACGATTAAACGGAACATTCAACGTTGCAGTATCCCATTTCCAGTCTTCACCAACTTCAAACTTTAAAAGTGTATAGGCATGGACATTCCCAGTCTCTCGATGCCCGCTCCATAGATATTTTCCATCGGGATAATTTCTAGGAGAAGTTACATCGGGAGACCTGGAATCAACAAACTGGTCATCAATTACAAAAGATTGAATTGCATTGGTTATAGGTGTCGCATTGGAAACCGTTGCAAAGACAACCGCAATAATGATTGTTAAAAATACTGATTTTACAAATTTTCTCATTTCCTTCTCTTCCTTTTTCTGATTGAATTTCTGTTAACTTCCACTAACAACAATTAAATAGATACATATTTTTTTCAAAGAACCTCCCCGCTTACTGCCTCTTTTTATTATATGTTAATAGGGTAAACGACGATACAGACAACGATAACACGGTAGTTTTTATTTGTCAAAACTCAATGACACTTTTAAATTATAACAATTATATACCAACATTTTCAAAATTTGTTTACTGTTCAGGCAATAAATAAAATTAAAAAAGCCCTGGCCATACAATTGTATGATCAGGGCTCCTTATTTTCATCTTCTTCCATGTTGACAGGATCCTTTTACAAATTTTTTCTTTTTTTTCTGCTGGCACCAGCGAGGCCAATCAGCCCTGCTCCAAAGAGAAGTATCGTTGCTGGTTCAGGAACGGGATTATTGGAAGCACCGTTGTTTCCCCAAGCACCAACAACAATGTTATCGATAGCACCTTCTCCGCAATCACCTTGAAATTTGAGAAAATTCAAGGAAAATGTGATGGTATCAGCCAAAAGCAAATCTTGATACTCAACTAGGTCAATCGGGAATTCTTCAGAATTATACATACCGTCACCCATTGGATCAAGGGCGGAGAAATAGGAATTATGATATCCCGCTCCGTCCTCATCATATCTAACGATCCCCAATTTTGTGTCGCCTATAGCTGATCCAAAGCCACCATAGTTGATACTGATCCAAGCCGAGGCTAAATTGGCAAATGAAAACCCGGGAACTGTAAATAGAAATTTTCCCGACTGGTCATGACCAATCAAAGCAGAGTCGATCCAGGTGTCTGTGAAGTCACCAAAGGTCTGCATTGGAGGAGAATTTGGATCAAAGGGATTAATCGCGCTGGAGTCAAATGTCATATCGGGATAATTAACTATCCCGCCGAATTCATTTTGTGAGCCGAAATACCTCCACTCTATAGTGTTTGTGATTGGCGTCGCCAAAGACCATGAAGTTGTAAAAACAACCATCATTGCCACCATTACCATTAAAATAATAGGTTTTTTCATCAAAAAATCTCCTTTTTTTGCAGACAAATCTGCGGTTAATGTTGCTAGGTCAAAGACCTAAATATTGGGTAAAAAAGTAAAAATTGTTAAGAACTAAAGACAAATGACATGAAAATTTTATTTGCCTATAACACTCTGCACTATATCATATGACACAAAAAATGTCAAGCTCTTTACTTGCTTTTTCACCTTAAATATAGCGCTTTCATCTTAACTCTTACTTAAATTTTTCGATACTGCTGCCGCCTCCAATTCTAATACACTCTCTATTATCCTCACACTCAGCAATTACTCCTTCGTATATAATGAAATTTGCATCTTCTTTAACACTTTCAATTAAATTAACTTGTGTTGTGAGATTTTCTAGTGTTAAAAAGAGTCCGGCGACAAGCCCGATTCCTAAAACACAGATACTCATTAACATACTTCTGTCTTTCTTTTTGTTGTTTGTTTCTGACACTCTTTTTACTTTACATAACTACTTGTACAAGAAACATTTTATCAAACAATTTAAAAAGTGTCAACATTTATTAACAAAATAAAGTATCAAAAAACCCCAATAGAATATTGGGGTTTTTACGGACTACTTTTCTACTAAAACTTAAGTAAAATATTACTTAACAATTTTTGTTACAACACCAGCACCAACAGTTTTTCCACCTTCTCGGATTGCAAATCGCATTCCTTCTTCCAAGGCCACGTCGGCTACTAGTTTCACTCCAATGTTTACAGTATCTCCAGGCATAACCATTTCAGTTCCTTCTGGAAGAGTAACATCACCTGTCACATCTGTTGTCCTGATGTAGAATTGAGGTTTGTAACCTTTAAAGAAAGGGGTATGTCGTCCGCCTTCTTCTTTTGTCAAAACATACACTTCTGCTTCAAATTCAGCATGTGGATTGATTGAACCAGGGAAAGCAAGCACTTGGCCTCGTTCAACTTCTTCTTTCTTAAGACCTCTCACTAAAATTCCAGCATTATCTCCGGCTTCACCTCTATCCAAAGATTTGTTGAACATTTCAATTCCAGTAACAATTGTCTTTTGAGTTTCTCGAAGACCAACAACTTCAACTTCATCGTTTAGGTTAATGACTCCTCGATCAATCTTTCCTGTTAAAACAGTTCCTCGTCCTTCAATTGAAAAGATATCTTCAATAGGCATAAGGAATGGTTTATCTGTATCTCTTTCTGGTTGTGGAATTTTTTCATCAAGAGCATCAAGCAATTCCATGATAGGTTTCACTTCATCACTAGCAGGATCAGTAGCTTCAAGAGCTTTTAGAGCTGAACCTTTAACGATAGTTGCATTATCACCATCGAATTCATATTTTGTAAGCAATTCTCGAATTTCTTCTTCAACCAACTCAATAAGGTCCGGATCATCAACCATGTCAACTTTATTGATAAACACAACAATTTGAGGAACACCGACTTGTCGAGCAAGTAAAATATGCTCTCGAGTTTGTGGCATAGGTCCATCAGTTGCACTTACAACCAAAATGGATCCGTCCATTTGAGCTGCACCAGTAATCATATTCTTGATATAATCAGCATGTCCTGGACAATCTACGTGTGCATAATGTCTCTTATCAGATTCATACTCAACATGTGCTGTTGAAATTGTAATTCCTCGTTCCTTTTCCTCAGGAGCTTTATCAATTTCCTCAACAGGTTTAGCACTTTCAAGCTTTCCAGCAATCTGTAACGAATGCAGGATAGCAGCAGTCAATGTTGTTTTTCCATGATCAACATGACCAATTGTCCCAACATTAACGTGCGGTTTAGAACGATCAAATTTCTCTGCCATATTCTTGTTAACGCAAAAATGGATTATCCACCATTGAAACGTTTTTATTTTATTAACGGTTTATTAATTATATAAATACACTTTTTAGTGCACTTTTTCATAGTAAAATTCACTCCCTTTGTCTTTTTCCTCCTTCTCTTTAAGCTTAAAAGAATCGACAACTTCCTTTTCAACACTCCTTCTTTTCATCTCGGCAATGTCAGTGTTTATTCTATCCAACAATTCACTTCTTGTCAAACCACTTTCAGGAGATTTTTTCGATACTAAAGCCTCTTTTTTGGAGTTTTTTCCAATTGCTTGATCACCTACCTTTGGTGCATCTTTTGCCAACTCCTCTAAGTGCTTGTCAAGCTTCATAACAACATAGCTATCTGCTACATCACCTTCAGAAATTATCATCTTACCCCCTGACAGCTCAATCAATTGTTTGATTTCTTTGGAAAGCATTTCTGTTCTTGTGAAAGGTTTATATTCAGACCAAACTATTTTCCACTTTTTCCTTCAATTAATTCCTTTGCAACGTTTGAAGGAACTTCAGCATAATGATCAAATTCCATTGAATAATTTGCTCGTCCTTGTGTCATTGATCGCAATTGTGTTGCATATCCAAATAATGCAGCTAGCGGTACTTGAGCCTTAATAACTTTAATTAAAGCATTTCCTTCTCCTCTGTCAATCATTTCTTCAATTTGTCCCCGCTTTGCATTTAAATCTCCCACAACATCACCCATATATTGTTCAGGTGTTGTAACTTCAACTGCCATGATCGGCTCAAGAATTATAGGCGTTGCATTTCGCACACCTTCCTTAAATGCCATTGAACCAGCGACCTTGAAAGCTGCCTCTGATGAATCAACATCATGAAAAGAACCATCATAAACAGTAGCTCTAATATCCACTATTGGATATCCAGCTAATACACCGTTTTGCATAGCCTCCTTAATACCTTTTTGAATTGCTGGAATATATTCCTGTGGAATTGATCCTCCTTTAGTTTCATCCTTAAACTCAAAACCTTCTTCATTTCCTTCTTCCTTAAAGCTCTCAATTCGAAGCCAACAATGTCCATATTGTCCACGTCCACCAGACTGACGAACAAATTTTCCTTCTGCCTCAGCTGTTCCCTTGATTGTTTCTCGATAAGCAACTTGCGGCGTACCAATATTAGCTTCCACCTTAAATTCTCTTTTCATTCGATCAACAATAATATCCAAGTGAAGTTCACCCATTCCTGAAATAATTGTTTGTCCTGACTCCTCATCTGTTCTTACACGAAAAGTTGGGTCTTCTCCTGCTAGCTTTCGCAGGGCAATAGCCATTTTGTCTTGGTCCACTTTTGTTTTAGGTTCTATCGCGATATCAATCACGGGTTCTGGAAAGTCAATGTTTTCTAAAACTAACTGTGCATTTTCATCACAAAGAGTGTCTCCGGTTGTTGTGTATTTCATTCCAACTAAAGCTCCGATGTCTCCTGCTCGCATTTCTTCAATTTCTTCTCTGGAATTAGCATGCATTTGCAAAATTCTTCCAATTCTTTCTTTTTGTCCTTTTGAAGAATTGTAAACATAAGAACCGGCCTTTAAAGTTCCTGAGTAAATTCTAAAAAAGGTTAGCTGTCCTACAAATGGATCAGTTGCAACCTTGAATGCAAGTGCTGCAAAAGGCTCTTCATCATTAGCATGTCTTTCAATTTCTTTTTCTTCATCTCGCACATCAGTCCCATTAATAGCAGGAACATCAAGTGGTGAAGGGAGATAATCAACAACGGCATCGAGCACCAACTGAACACCCTTGTTCTGCAAAGCAGTTCCAGTTAAAACTGGGATTAAAGTTCCAGCGATAACACCTACGCGCATTGCTTTCTTGATCTCTTCTTCAGATATTTCCTCCCCATTTAAATATTTTTCTGTTAACGCATCGTCTGTTTCAGCAACTTTTTCAATCATTTTTTCTCGCCATTCACTGGCAAGATCCTTCATGTCAGCTGGGATTTCACCTTCTGTGATTATTTCTCCCATATCCCCACTGAAAACAAAAGATTTCATCTTAACTAAATCGACAACACCTTTATGCTCACCGCTTTGTCCAATTGGAAGTTGCACAGCAAGTGCATTAGGAGAAAGTCTGTCCCAAATTGAAGTTAGAGCTCTTTCAAAATCAGCTCCTTCTTTGTCAATTTTGTTAATAAAACAAACTCGTGGAACTTTATATTTATCGGCTTGTCGCCAAACAGTTTCGCTTTGAGGCTCAACACCTTCTTTGCCATCAAAAACTACGACTCCTCCATCAAGGACCCTAAGTGCACGCTCGACTTCAACAGTGAAGTCTACATGTCCTGGTGTATCAATAATGTTCAACTGGCAATCCTTCCAAAAACAAGTCGTTGCTGCAGAAGTAATAGTGATCCCTCTTTCTTGCTCCTGTTCCATCCAGTCCATAGTTGCCTCACCTTCATGAACCTCGCCAATTTTGTGGGACATTCCAGTATAATACAAAACTCGTTCTGTTGTTGTGGTCTTACCGGCATCAATATGAGCGATAATACCAATATTTCTATATTTTTCAATAGGAAATTTTCGTAACATAAAATTGTCTTTTATCTTTTATTTGGTAATATTAGGCAAAATGTGCAAACGCTTTGTTAGCTTCTGCCATTCTATGAGTGTCTTCTCGCTTTTTAATCGATGCACCTTTCTTGTCAGTTGCATCCAGTAATTCATCTGCAAGTCTTTCCGCCATTGACTTCCCTGTTCTTGCTCTAGCAGCCGTAAGAATCCATCTCATAGCCAAAGTAACCCGTCGATCACCAATAACTGGAATCGGCACCTGATAGTTTGCACCACCAATTCTTCGTCCTTTCAACTCCATAAGAGGAGAAACATTCTTAATTGATTGCTCAAAAACATTCAAGCCCCCTTTCTTAGTTTTACGATGGATTGCATCGAAAGCGCCATAGACAACTTTTTCTGCAGTAGTTCTTTTTCCATCCAGCATAAGATAACCCACGAATCTTCCAACGATTAGTGAATTATATTTAACATCTGGTTTCCAGTGTTTTTTATAAACTCGTTTTTTTCTTGCCATATCTAAAGGATTTAAATTCTAAATTAATTGATTACTTCTTCTCAGCTTTTGGTTTTTTTGTTCCATATTTTGAACGGCTTTTATTTCTGTCTGATACACCAGCTGCATCCAAAACACCTCGAACGATGTGGTATCTAACACCTGGAAGATCAGGGACTCTACCACCACGAAGAACAACGATTGAATGTTCTTGTAAATTATGTCCAATTCCAGGGATATATGCTGTTACCTCCATCTTATTTGAAAGACGAACTCTGGCAATTTTTCGAAGAGCTGAGTTAGGCTTCTTGGGAGTAGTTGTAGCCACCTTCACACAAACACCTCTTTTAAAAGGAGATTTATAATCAGAAGGTCTATTTTTGATACTGTCAAAACCATAAGTCAAAGCAGGGGATTTCGCCTTCTTCTTCAATGGTTTTCTGTTTTTTCTTTTCAATTGATTGATTGTAGGCACGTTTCTTTACATTAATAAATTACAATATAAAAACTTTTCAAAAGTTCATCCCGCAAAGCGGCGATAACTTCTATAATAAACATCTTTTTATCATTTCAAATCCAAACCAGCCACAGTCAGAATAAAAAATAACAAAAAACAACTCAGCTGGTAATATCTTTCAAGTAAATGAAAGCTTATCTACCAGATAAAGCCCTAAACAATTACACGTTAAAGGCTTTAGCTACTATATCTTACTTAAGTAAAGTTGTCAACTTCATTTTCCCATAGTTATAGCAGGAATAACTATCTTTCCACAAAAAAAGAAAGAGTCTCACAAAAGAGACTCTTTGTATATATAGCTAAATTGTTTTTATCTTCCTAGTTTCTTTCTAATAAAGGCTGGGATCTCTAAATCATCAATATTAGAATCGTCGTCAAATGGACTTTTTTCTGCTGGAATCTCATTGTTATTTTTTGGTTTTGGGGTTGGTGCAGGAATACTCAAATCATCATCAAATTTCATATTACTATCACCTTCTCTTGATTCCTCATCAGCGCCTCTATCCAAAAAAGTAGATGTCAATTTCTCGAACCTGCTCTTCTCAGCAAAATCCTCTCCTTGAACCTGAGAATCTCCCATTTCTCTACTTTCAGTGTGATTTAAGGTTGGGTTCGTAGTCATTGTAGGGTTTGTGTTGCCTACTGTGGAAGTTTTTTGTGTAGGAGTTTGCTCCCGTTCGTCGTCATCAAGACGAATCTTATCTCGGCTTGGTCGAGTAAAAGAGTTTTCAGTCCCTACGATATATTCAAATCCAGTAGCAACAACAGTAATTTTCAGCTCTCCTTCCTTTAAATCGTTTCCTTGGAAATTTTCCTCTGTTGAAGAAGCACCAAAAATTATTTTTGCATTTGAATCAACTGTTTCAGTAATAATGCTCGCGGCTTCATTGATTTCAACCATAGTCACGTCTTCCCCACCCGTAATATTAAAGAGCACTCCTTTTGCTCCATCGATTGAAACATCGAGTAGAGGAGAGTTTATAGCAGACTTAGCAGCTTGGATTGCTCGATCTTCACCAGAAGCAACTCCAATTCCCATCAATGCACTCCCGCTTTCTTGCATCACAGCATTTACGTCAGCAAAATCAACATTGACAATCCCAGGCTTAGTAATTAAATCAGAAATTCCTTGAACTCCTTGTCGCAAAACATCATCAACAATCCCAAAAGAATCAACAAGGGAAGTATTCCGATCAATTACTTGCAGGAGTTTATCATTCTGAATTGAAATTAAAGTATCAACTCTATCTTTTAAATTCTCTAAGGACTCTTCAGCAATAGCAGCACGTTGTTTTCCTTCAAACATAAAAGGTCTAGTAATCACACCGACTGTTAAGGCTCCTGCTTCTTTTGCAGCTTCTGCAATTACAGGTCCCGCACCAGAACCAGTACCACCACCAGCACCATAGACAATAAAGATCATATCAGTTCCTTTCAAAACTTCTTGAATTTCATCTCTATTTTCCTCCGCTGCTTGCCTTCCAATCTCTGGGTTCATTCCCGCTCCAAGTCCTCTGGTTAAGTTCTTTCCAATGTGAATTTTTTCTGCGGCTTTATTGTGGTGAAGGTCTTGTGCATCAGTATTTATCGCAACAAAATCAATCCCCTTCATATTACACTCAATCATACGACTGATTGCATTACTTCCGGATCCTCCAACTCCCACAACCTTTATTCTAGCGAATGTTTCTATGTCTGGTTTTACTTCTGCCATGATCTAAGCAATTATTTGTGATCGAATGCCTTAAACACCAATCATTTTGTTTATTATTCTTTATTCTTTTTACTGCGCTTTTTTGCGCAATTCAAAATCTACGATAGTTATTCAGATTACCAAACACAAAGAATAAGTCAAGTCTTTATAAGCAGAATCATCCCCAGACATTACAATGTTTAATTAGGTAAAAACTTTTTAAGTATTTTTTTAGCAGTCTTGGCAGACCCTACTACAATTTTAAATGCTTCTGAAAGATTTCCGTTGCCCTTTCCTCCAAATTCATTACCATTAGTTATCACGGTTTCCTCTGTAACCCAAATTATCATACCCACTGCCACGGAAAATGCTGGATTATCAACCTTATCAATAAGCCCCGACAGTTCAACTGGAAAACCTGTTTGTGCCGGTAATTTCAAAACATCTTTTGTTAAATCGATTGACCCTTGCATGCATGCTCCACCACCAACTAGAACAGTTCCTGCTGGCAATAGGGCGCTGCGCTTAATTCTTTTCAACTCTTTTTCAACCAAAAACATGATTTCTTCCAAACGAGCTTCGATAATCTCAGCTACATGCTTTTGCGCTACAGTTCCTTCTTCTCCCTCATCAATATCTGCTAAATTAACCTGTTCTTTTTTATCAATCTCACGAGGCAGTGCACTCCCAAATTTGATTTTCACTTTTTCAGCAACATCAATCGAGGTTCGCAATCCAATCGCAATATCATTTGTAATATGGTCAGCTCCAACAGGAATCACGGCAACATGCATCAAATTTCTTTCTTCATAAACAGAAATTGAAGTTGTTCCACCACCAATATCGACGAGAATCACTCCTAATTCCTTCTGCCTCTTGCTCAAAACCGCCTTAGCAGCAGCTAAAGATGAAATTACTAGTCCGTCAACTTCAAGTTCATTGTTATGAACACATTTTGTGATATTTTTAATATGTGGGGCGCTCCCCATAATAATCATTCCTTGCATTTCCAGTCTAACACCACTCATTCCAACGGGATCCTTGATTCCCTCTTGATCATCCAGGCGATAATTCTGAGGTATAATATGCAGAACCTCTTTATTTGGAGGCAAACTAACAGCCTGTGATGCTTCAATTACTCTTTCAACATCTGACTCATCCACCTCACCATCAGCTCTTCCTACTGCGATGACTCCTTTTGTTTCAAAGCATTCAAGATGTTTTCCACCAATCGAAACATAGACACTCTCAATTTTTATACCAGAATTCAGCTCTGCCTTTGCAATTGACTGAGCTATGGAATTAGAAACTTCTTCAATATCAGCAACTTCCCCACGTCTAATTCCAGAAGATACCGAAACACCCACGCCAATAATACGAGGTTTGTCCTTTGGGATCACTTGCGCAACAACCGTCCTAATACTGGACGACCCGATGTCAAGTGCAACAATATAATCGTTATTTGGCATTTTAACTAATATTAAGCAGACAGCACTTATGCCAGCAAAAGTGATCTGCGTTTTTTGTTTATATTTTAAAGCTAACCAATAAACATCTCCCAATTTTGAGGAAAATGCCCTTTGGCGAGTCTTTATCTCTTTTAAACTTTTCTCCCTGTAATTATAGCCTATTTAGTAAAATTTGCCAACGTTTATTTTGAAATTCCCAGAGAATTTGCCAAAAAACTCTTTTTCGCTACAAGAATCCCAACTTATAGGCCAAAAACACCAAAAAAAGAACGCTAATAATGGGTATTATTTCGACAAATTACAGTCAATTTATAATCAAATTTTCGATTCGCGAAAAAGTTGAAGAATTTCCAATAAATTACTACAACCAGCCCAGTACAAATGCAACTCCAAGGAAAATCAAAAGAATCCCAGAGACCAATCGCATATATTTCTTGAAAACTGTGCGCATTTTTTCCATTTTTTCCGCTTTAGCCCAGGAAAATACAACTGCCCCGATCACCAAAAGCAAAGGGGTCACAAAGAATATATTATACCAAACAATATACCAAAGTGGTTGAATTTGCCTGTCTGTTAAGGCGGTTGTATATGCCACTGGCAAACCAGCAGTACAAGGAGCCTCTACAACTCCTGAGAAAATTGCCAATACAATTGCGCTTGGGATTGTCCCTTTCTTGATCAATTTTTCAACAGTTGGTTTATATTTCTTGGGAATCTCTAAAGAGATCCATTTTCCATAGTAGAAAAAATCTTTCAACATAATACTTCCCAAGATGAAAGAAACTGCAATAATCACGTTCCTAGCGATTGTTGCTAATTCAAAAGAATCAACAACTTTGAAAATTCCATACATAAAAAAGAAATAGAGAAGGAAAGTTGTAATCACAAAAGTTATTCCCGTTTGAATTGCTTTTTTACGAGAGCCAATTGCCAGTAAATAAGAGAGCATAAACAATAGAATTGAGAGCATGCAAGGATTCACTCCATCAACAAACCCAAGTATAATTCCCAAGATTAAAATTGGCATCCCACTATCAACCTTTAAATTCATTCCAAAAATTGTTGCTTGTCTTTTTCGATCCTCTGTATCAACAATCTTCACGTTTTCAGCATCACCAAGCACTTTCTCGAATTTTTTCAGTGAAATTTTTGTTTTCGCCAAGGCCGAGACTGGTTCTTTCCCGACAATACGATCCAACCAAACGTCACAAGAATCCAAAGCACACCTTTTAATAACGTCTTTAATATCTTGTCCTATCTGTTTTTCATTATCAAAGCCAACATTAACATAATCCTCACCAATAATCGTAATTGGAATTCCGTCCTCCAGACCATATTTCCTAATCACATTACTAAAAAGATTTCTAGCTTTTGTGTCACTATCATCTGAAAGCCCAAAACCATAAACTTCCAAAAATGGTAACTCTTTCTTGATCTTATCCAAAAACTCGATTTCATCTCTGCAATGAGGACAGGTATCCGCATGAAAAAGATAAAGTCGCACAGGCGAAACTTCAATTTCATCCGAGGCAAAAACAGGCAAGAACAATCCTAAACCAAACAACACTAGTATTGAAAATAAAACTTTTTTAACAAACCTAGACATATCTTCTTATTTATTATTATTTATTCTTTCTTGATCTCTTTTCCGTAATTATAAAATTGAAACATTGAAAATTGTTTGAAAACTGGAAATTGAAAATTGAAAATTTCCCTGTCCTCTCCTGTTAGAGACTAAACACTTCCGCCAGCTTCTTTTCCGCAATTGCAACGTCATCAATTTTTCCAAGTGGCACCCATTTTTTGGTTTTCAAAACTTTCACTTTATGCTCCGTTATCATTTTTGCCAATGTTTGAGGCAGACCAAACTCAGTCTTTGAAATTCGAGCAAGTTCATAATCAAAGAAGCTCTGATTTAGGGCATATAACCCCGTGTTTATCAATTTTTCACCATCTCCTTCAATCCCTAAAGAAACCTCTTTACCATCTGTGATCTCAAGAAGATTCCCATCCTGGTCACTAACAACTCTACTAAATCTTCCGATTTGATCACTTTGAAAAGTCAAAATTGCAAGATTCTCGGATATCATTCGCTTCACATCTTCTGGGGAATATAAATCATCGCCCATCATCACCAAAAAATTTCCTCGCAAAACATCTCTACAAATTTTTATCGCTCCTCCAGTTCCGTCTAATGTTTCTTGCAGAATATAGCGAATCTTTCTTCCTCCATATTCATCACCAAAATGTTCCTTGATTTGGCTAGCTAAATAATTCACCACCAAAATCACCTCATCAATTTCCTTTGGCAATGAATCTAGTGTATATTCCAACTTTGGTTTTCCCAAAAGTGGCACCATTGGTTTTGGGATATCAATTGTAATGGGATTCATTCTTGTCCCTTTCCCCGCTGCTAAAATCACCAATTGCATTTGGTTTGGTTTTATTTTTTTTAAAAAAGCCCTCCCAATTGTCAACAATCTATATCATACTGCAAGTGTTTAGAATTGTCTAATGCATTTAAGCTAATTTTCAATTTCTAATTCTTAATTATTCTGTGCTATAGAGGATACTATAGAACGTTCTATAGTACGTTCTACTTTAAAAAATTAAATAAATCTTGGATATTGGATATTATACATTGCTATATTATCGGAATTTAACGGTTCCTCTGAGTTCTATATTTCCTCGTAACTGTTTTTTTGAGTTACTTGTTTCATCGGCTCCAATATCCCAAGTACCCATTCTTCCTTGTCCATCGATATCATCGGTGAAAATCACCGATAAATCTGTTCCTTGATCTTTAGCTAACGTATCGGTTGCCAGTAAATGAAAATCATCCCCGGCTTCATCAATGAAAGAAACTTCCGTTGCCAATCCACTTCGATATGAATCAGAAAGTCCTGTAGTGTCGCCTATTACGTCAGAGATGTTGAAGTCAGAGGAAGAATCGAAAGTTCCGAAATAACCATCGGCGCAATTTTGAACAACATTATTTTTTGCAACTAGAATATTATCAGTACTCCCTCTGTTTATTCCTTCCGCTGAGTTATAAACTGTATTGTTGTATGCGTATATAGTTCCTGCTTTATAAGAAGAGATATTTATGCCTACATCTTTTTGATCATATATAATGTTATTAAAAATATAAGCCGAATAATGAGATCTAATTCCTTCAACACGTCCAGTTCCAGTGCTTTTTATAATATTATCACTTATAATAACCTCACTGTTTTCGCCTGAATCATTGTAAATCCCAAATAAATCATAAGCGGTAATTCCTGTTGTTAAAGTTTGTAAACCAACAATTCTAATATATGGATCGCTTATTCGCAAAGCATAGGTATATCCACTTGCGGCTATTTCTCTTCTATATTTCCCATCATCCCACACGCCATTATGCCTCTGACTAGTCCCAACTTCATCTGAACTAACTGGCGTATAAACTTTAATATAATTATTCACTCCTGTAGTCCAACCATCAATATCGACAGACGTAATATCCACCGCATCCCCATAACAAGTCAGATTCCACTGTTC
>JABGXP010000013.1 GCA_018675685.1 bacterium | reverse complement strand
TTCGTGATTTAAGGTATCTCCACTTTTAACGCTTCTTGCCCAGTACAACATGTTATCGGTATTCTTATCAGTGTATTGATTAATTACTGATGCCTGGTTTATAATTTTTTGTTGAATCGTCTGCTTCCATAATTGTTTTTTCAGTGGAGCAGTAGCTTTTATCTGAGAGGAGAATCTTTCAGTTTGAACGGAATTACCATCTAAGTTTAATAATAGCCCTGTTGGGTTATGTTTCGCATTACAGGTTATTATTGCCGCATTATTATCAAGAAGTTTCTCAAATACAGCGTGAGTTATGGTTATCTGACTATTATCCAATACCAAAACACCAATGTCTTCTATTGGAACCATGCTAATCTTTGGCTTACCTTCTCTGCTTTTTAATGAAATCTTTAGTTGTGAGAATTCAACAGATAGCTTTGATGGATTACCAAAATATAGTGTTCTTTTAATCATCTTGAATTAATACTCTCCCACAGCTACTATTTTCCCCAAATGGTTAAGCCTCACCTTTATTACTCCTCCCAAATTTTTTAATGAGGCTATTATAATGTAAGTTTTATTTTTTAATTTAATGTCATTGTTAAGAGTTGTCTCAAGGTGATGTCTAAACCAATAGTCAATCGATGTTCCGCTAAGCTTCTGAACTCTAAAAAGATGATTTGAGATTAAATTTCTTTTTTGTTCATCTTTGAGATTTATCTCACTTGGATTAAAATCATCAGAAGGAAAAACAAACATCTCATTTTGTTTTAGAGTAAATAAAAATTCATAACCAAGTGGGTGGTTTTTTTGAATTATTGGCACACCTGCATTTTTTCTTGTTACAGCTTCATAAAACGAGACTACCTCTTCGTGCATGTTACCATCTTTGTCTCTATATATAGCTACGTGATGATTATTACCAGTGCTCACAAAGTCAACCGGTTGTTTAAAATCATTTTTATCAAGGATTTCAATTCCATGGTGATCTTTCTTTGTGTGTATAGGTTCGGCATTTTTCACACCCGTTATTGTAACTCGTTTAATTTTGATCCCATTCTTTTCGTTCAGCCATAGCGGGTTTTTTTCCAAATTTGATAAGGCTTCTTTTTGTTTACCATTAAACTCCTTAACACGATTACGTACTATGTTTCTGATTTTAACATCAACAATCTTGTCAATTTTTATATCAGGAGTAATCTCTTTTCTTATGGTATATTGATGCTCAAGAGATACTATTTTTACCTCTTTAGGAATATGTTTTCCATTGTGGCAAATAACAGGGTTCTTGCCAAGACTATTTTTTGCTTTTTTTGGGTCATTACCATACTCCTTAAACCTTTTCATTAAAGCTTCGCGATATGCTTTGTTTGCAACTTTATTGATAATATTTTCATCAAATACTGAACTTATCTTTTGGGGTTCTGTTACATAATGGTTGGATCTTGAGTATATAGTTTCTTTGTGTAGCTGTCCTCTGGGTGTGAATGAAACTTGCTCAAATTTCCCACCATTTTTCTTGGTTATATTTCTGTTTCTGGTTAGTACTTTGTTTTTTGCCTTATGTGAAACCAAGATCCTCTTTAGATGCTTTTTCGCCTCTTCCCTGAACTCTGGCATTGGAGACACAAAAATTCTTTTGCCATTTTCTGGTTTTTCTGTTTCTTTATTCTCTATTGCATGAATAACAGAATGATTCTGATTTTTTTCGTCTGACCTTGCATTAAGGTGGTTTAAGTATTGTATGTGTGAGTGTTTTGTAAATGCAACCGTTAAGGCATCCATAGCATGGTGCCTATGATCATTTCTTTTTGTCCAGTTTTTAATTTGTTCTATTATTCTTCCTCCCCTTCTTTCCTCTTTGGTCGTCATCTCGGCTAATCTGTATTTTGGAAGGTTTAGTTCCTTCATAACATCTATTAATCCCCAGTCTTGCCTTAGTCTATCTGTAATAGAGCCCGAGGTTGAAACAACGGTTCTGCATATTTCAAGCATCATTTCCTTTGCCTTTTTTGCTATATATTGACTCTCCCTTAGGTCCCGCTCAATGAAACCATCACCTATCTCTGATGATTTTTTTAGTAGTTTCTGGTATTTTGCCTTCTTTATGTAGCCATCTTTGTAATATTTATCAACTCTTTGTTTGTATTCATTAAAACCAGTTTCATCAAACTTTTGTTCTAGATAATCATAAGCGGTTTTGTTTCCTTTATCTATGTTTATGTTTCTAAATTCTAATGTTTTATTTGAGAAACTATCGTCAAATAGTAACGCCTGAGGAATTATATGTTCTACGTCAATATCTTTTGAAAATACTTTGAATGGTGGGATATATTTATTTGTGTATAATGTTTTATATCCATTCTCTTTAAGCTCTTCCCATAATTTATACCTAATTATGTCATTTCTTGAAGGATTCATTATGTTGAATGGCTTTTCATTAAGTAGCTTTTTAATTTGTTCATGCCTATCTTTTGCTTTATTTATTCCCTCGGTCATGAGTTTTCTTTCCT
>JABGXP010000012.1 GCA_018675685.1 bacterium | reverse complement strand
TAGACAAATACGGAAGGGATAAAATTATCTCAATCTCATCCACACCGCAATGGAACAAAGAGGCTATGGAAAGAGGAATAAAAAGAGCGGTCCATAAAGATTATTTTCAAATTGATAAGTCTGCAGATAGAATTATTGAGGAGATAAAGTTAATTTTGTAGAAAATAACTTTATAGGTGAAAAAAGAACCTCAATTAAATAGTGCCATGCGACAAAGGTTGGGAGCGTGGAAGTGAGAGCGGGGATGCTAAATTGCCGTAAAGTATTTTCGTGTGGTATTATACAGATAGCGGATTCCTTTAAAAGTAAAACAAAAAACATGAATGAAGCACTTATCACTGTTGGCGTCGTCTCTTTGATAGCAGCCTTTATTGTCTGGTCAGTTCTTAAACGATGGAACTCTGCTTGGGAGGGGATATTAAAAGACAAAATCATAAAAGAACAACGTGATTCTGGTGTCGATGAAGATGACTATTCTTCTGGAACTTCTCGAAGTTTCGTTTTGATTTTCGAGACAGCCGAAGGTAAGAAGATAAAACAAAAAGTTAGTCGAAAGAAATTTGAAGAAGCAGTTGTGGGGGACAAGTTTGTGAAAACCAAGAAATCTTGGAGTGCTAACAAAATTTAAATTTAAAAAATTCTGTAAAACTTATGAACGAAGTATATTTCTCAAAAGAAATCGAAGGGATTTTGGAAAAGACTGATTTTGGCAAACTTGGACAAAAGGTTGCTATCAAGATTCACTTTGGTGAAGACGGTTGTGACACTTTCATCGACCCTGAGCTGGTGCGGAAGGTCTATCGGAAAATCGAAAGTTTGGGTAAGGAAGCGACACTGGTTGAGTGCAATGTTTTGTACAAGGGGAGCCGCACCAACAGCACAGACCATTTGGCAACTGCCAAGAAACATGGTTTCTCTGATATGAAAATTGCGATTCTTGATGGGGAGCTGGGGGATGAATACACTGAGATCAATGGTTGTAAAATTGGAAAAGGCATTGATGATTTTGACTCTTTGGTGGTCTTTTCTCATTTCAAAGGGCATGAAGCAACAGGCTTTGGCGGAGCGATCAAAAACATTGGCATGGGTCTTGGTTCTCGAGCTGGAAAATTGGATATGCATTCCAATGTCCGCCCAATTGTTTCCAAACTGTGCATCGGTTGTGGCAAATGTGCTGAGCATTGTGATTTTAATGCCATCACCATGAAAGACGGACTAGCAATTCTTGACTCGACAAAATGTATTGGTTGCGCAATGTGCATTGCTGTTTGCCCAAACGGGGCGATGAAGATTCCTTGGGGCGGAAGAACGGCAGAAGAAGTGCAAAAAAGAATAGCTGAATACACTGCGGCAGTTCTTTCTTCTTTTCCCAATTCAATTTTCATCAATGTCCTCCGAAACATCACCCCTCTTTGTGACTGCATGGGGATGAAACAAAAAGCAATGATGGAAGACGTTGGAATTGTGAGTGGAGAAGACATCGTGGCAGTGGAAAAAGCTTCTTTGGATTTGGTTAATCAAAAATCAAAAGGAGAGTTTGATCAAATGAACGAAGTCGACAAGGAGAATCAACTAGTTGTAGCAGAAGAGTTGAAGATAGGAAACAGAGAATATCAATTGATTGAAGTTGATTAGAAAAACAACAAAAAGAGAGTCGATTAAAAGCCCTAGCGGCTTTTTTTCTTTACAAAGCTACCGTTTTAAGCTTTAATAACCTAATCGCAAAAGTGCGAGAAAAAGAGTTTTTTTAACAATCAAAGGTTTATGGAGGGACAAAACAATGGCAAAGACAAAGATCATGATTCTACTCGGAAGTTTTTCTGATAGCGCGAAGATGATTCCTGCAACAAAAGTTCTCAAGGGATTGGATGTTCCTTTTGCAATGCTCGTCACTAGTGCACATCGCACCCCTGAGCGCACAAGGGAACTCGTCAAACAAGCAAATGCAGAAGGATTCTCGATTTTCATCTGTGGTGCAGGCATGGCAGCTCATTTAGCTGGCGCAGTAGCTGCTTGCACAGTTAAACCGGTAATTGCCGTTCCACTAACATCAGAGAGTTCGCCCTTGGGCGGTGTGGATGCCTTGCTATCAAGTGTCCAAATGCCCCCAGGAATTCCGGTAGCCACTGTGGCTATTGATGCATCAAAGAACGCAGCTTTCTTGGCCCTGCAGATTTTGGCCATCAACGATCCGGTGTTGGAAGCGAAACTCCTTGCTCTCAGAGAGGGCGCTGCCAAAAAGATCGAAGCGGATAATGAAAAACTCCAAGCAGAGATCTCTTGAAAAAGCAGTTCAAAACTTTCCGCAAATTTCACTGATTTAAAAAACAGGGTTATCAATTAAAACAATTGGTAACCCTGTTAAACTTTCAAGAAAGAAATCGATATTTATTTAAGAATATTAACCCTTAAAAGCTTTACTAAAAGTGATCAATGTCTTAGAATATAGATAAAGTAGCAACAAAAGTTTTAAAATCGTAAAAGCAATCCTATGAACGCAAACGAACTTTATCAAAAATTGGACTGTGATTTTGAGTTGGGTAAATGTGAGGATGATTGGGTTCAGCTTGATTTGGGGGAGCATCTAACTGACAATTTCAAGGAGCGTCAGATGGGTTTGGTACTCGATAACACAGATGAAATCGAAAAGGTCTACACTGCAGTTTTCCCAAGCGATTTTGTCTTGAAAACCATCTTGGACAAGGGTGAAAAGAATGTTTTGTTGTTCACACATCACCCAATGATTTGGGACACGAAAGCCGAAGGGTTCCCTTTTTTGAATATTGACAAAGAACTGCTACCGAAATTAGAGGAACGTGGAATTTCTTTGTATACTTTGCATGTTCCTTTGGATAAGAATGGAAAATATTCAACCTCTGTTAATCTTGCTAAGGAAATTGGAATTTCCCACGATGAAGATTTTGCTAAATATTTCGGAGTGTTAGTGGGTGTGATTGGCAAAACAAAGGATGGGACACTGAGCGAATTGTCCAAGCGACTGGAAGGTGCTGTTGGTCATGAAGTCTCCACATTGAAATATGGAGCGGAAGATATCAAGGACGAAAAAATTGCTGTTGTGGCTGGGGGAGGGAATGATTTGGATATCATGAAAGAACTTTTGGAAAAAAACATCAAAGTTTTTGTCACTGGAATTTCAAGGGCAATCGGTGACTATCCACCGGCAGTGGAATTTGATCGTTTAGCCAAAGAGAATGGGATCAATGTTATCGGAGCAACTCATTATTCAACAGAAAAATTCGCCTGTATCCAAATGATGCAATATTTCAAAGAACAAGGTCTCGTGGCTGAATTTATCGAAGATGCTCCTGATATGGGAGACATAGCATGCCAGCAAAATTGAAAAAAACTCTGAAATAAGTTAGACTTTAGTTACTTACTAAAAATTGAAAACAAAAAATGCCAATCATAATCGTTGTTTTGTTATATCTATATTTTGCTTTTTGTCAGCAAAAAATTGCCAAAAAACTACAGACGGAAAATTCCTGGCAAGCTTGGGTTCCGTTTTTAAACCTACACTTTCTTATGAAGATGGCAAAAAAACCTTTTTGGTGGTCTTGGATTGCTTCATTTGGACTTATTGTGTCATTTTTTGCAATAATCTTTCGCGAAGACACAACATCCTTTGTCTTTGTAGTTAATTGGATCGGAATTTTGATTCTCTTGGGCTGGATTTCGATTTGGAAAAGCATTGCAAAGCAAATAAATTTTACCAGACTAAGAGTCTTATTGTCTGCTTCGCTTTCTATTTTTTTATTGTTTCTTTTTATCATAATGTTTGATTTAACGGAACTTTTCCTTTTTACAGTATTCTCTTTTCCAATGATAATATTTTTTATTCTAAGTATAGTGGCTTTTGCTTCTGTGGCTTTCTTAAAAGCGGAGATTATTGAATTTAAAGATGCTACCGAAAGTGATGTTGTAGTTGCCGATGAAAAGGCTGGAATAGAAGAAATGGAAAAAGGAAAAAGAAAACAACTTAATATACTTTTGATATTTGCGGCTCCGTTTATTTTAATGGGCTTGTTTCTTATGTTGATAATTTTTTTATTCTGGATGCAACTACCACAATCGCCCTATATTGGGTCCGTTTTTATTATACTTATTTCTGTTGTTCTTTTTATTTCGCTTGCAGTTTTTTATTATAAAAAAAAGAACAAACTCTAAGTCAGGAAAGAAAAGATTATTTATATATTCGGAAAGAGGTTTTAGAAGAGGTTATATGGAGATAGATTTATATTTTAATAGCTTAAAAAACATGGAAGAAAAACAAGAAAATACACAACCAAACAATCCCTTGCACGGGGTGACTCTCAAGACGATGTTGGAAGAGTTGCGAACTGAATATAGCTGGCAAGAATTGCACGAAATGGCGCGCATCAACTGCTTCGACAAGAATCCATCAATCAGTTCTAGTTTGAAATTCTTGCGCAAAACAACTTGGGCTCGAGAGAAAGTCGAAGGACTATATCTTGATTTGCTAGAAGAGCGGAACTACTAAGAGAGCAACAAATCAAAACCATCGAAGGAAATTCGGTGGTTTTTTTGTTTTTCACTTAAAGTTGACAACCAAAGCAAGAGGAGTAAGATAAAAACAAAGATACCTACGGGGGAGGTATCAAGACTTAAATAAAAGTTAACTTTATCCTTAAAGATGACCACAGAAGACAAAAAGATTATCACTGCGCTCAAGAAAGCTTCCACTCATTCATTGAAGGTTGTGAAAATGGTTGAAGAGGGTGCGTATTGCATCGATATCATGCAACAAAACCTAGCAGCAATTGGACTTTTACGTTCAGCTAACAATCAATTGATGGAACGCCATTTGCATAGTTGCTTTGCAAACGCGATGCGTGGAACAAATGAAAAAAGAAAAAAAGAGATGATTGAAGAGCTTTTGAAGATCGAAAAACTAGCTCAATAGCAAAATAAAGTTCAAGTAAAAACAATGAAAAAAGTAAAAATATATATATCTGGAATGCATTGTGTCAGTTGCGAGAAACTTCTCGAGACAGAATTTCGCGCTATAAAAAATGTCCAGCAAGTTCAAATCAGCTATAAAAAAGGTGAAGCAGAAATTCGATATAAAAACCAAAAACCAGATTTCACACTTCTAGCGAGAATTGCAAAAAAGTTTGGCTACCAAGCTTTTGAAACAAAGCAAGAGAAAAGTATCATAAGTAAAAAAGCAAAGACCACTTGGAGAGAATGGCTGAGCGCTGTGCTTGCTACCGGAGGAATTATCTTGCTGTTTAGAGCCTTTCAAAACATGGGAATCCTCGATCGAATTGATATTGGGAATGGAAGCATTAGCTATGGAGTCTCCTTTTTAGTGGGGCTTGTGGCATCCGTTTCTTCTTGTCTTGTGGTGGTGGGAGCAGTTGTGATTGCTTTCGGTGAAAAATATCAAGGTGAAGGCAAGAGCTTTTTTGCTACTGTGATCAAACCAAACCTAGCTTTCCATGCTGGAAGATTGGGAACTTTCTTTGTCTTAGGAGGTCTTTTAGGGCTTATTGGAGGAGAGATTAGTGTCAGCGGAAATGCGATGGCAATTTTGACTATTTTTGTCTCATTGGTGATGGTGCTTTTGGGACTCAATATCTTGGGGACGATTCCTTCTTTGAGCACCTTGGGAATAGGGATGCCAAAAGGCTTCACTAAACATTGGGGAGCTTTGAGAGAATCAGAGCACAGAGCCGCACCTTTTTTATTGGGGGGATTGAGTTTTCTACTTCCTTGCGGTTTCACACAGAGCATGCAAATCTATGCACTTTCTTCTAGTGGTTTTCTCTCTGGGGGATTAAACTTATTTTTCTTTGCACTGGGCACGGTGCCTGCACTTTTCCTGCTGGGGGTCACGGCTTCCTGGACCAGCAATAAAAAGATGGTGATTTTTCAAAAAGTAGCTGGTTTTCTGATTGTTATTTTTGCAATCTATACTTTCACGTCTGGCGCATCACTTCTGGGTGTTGATTCAGCCGTTTTACAAAGCGATTCCAAAATGGAGACAGTGGCAATAAGAGAGAAACCAAACAATGTGTCAAACAAAGCAGTTTCGAAAGGAAATAAAGAATCTCAAAGCGGTGTTGTTGTGAAGATGAGCGTTACGAGCAAGGGATTTGAGCCAAACGTTTTAAGGGTTAAACGAGGAACTCCAGTACATTGGGTAATTGAAGGGAAACAGGTTTCTGGTTGTACAAACAAAATTATTATCCCCCAATTAGACAAGACAATAAATATCAAAAAAGGTGAAAATGTCTTAGACTTTACCCCGACCGAAAAAGGAACAATTTCTTTTGGTTGTTGGATGGGAATGGTAAGAGGAAAATTTATCGTTGAATAATTAAAACAAGAAAACAAATGAAAAAGAAGATAATTATAATAGAAGTGCTAGGGATGACTTGTGCTAGTTGCGCACTTAGCAACGAAACAGCACTTGAAAAGGTGAAGGGCATCTCAAAAGCAAATGTTAATTTTGCCACAAAAAAAGCCGTCATTGAATTTGACAAGGAGATTTTGAGTGAGCAAGCCGTAATGGAAGTAGTGATTGAAAATGGCTATAGAGTCGCAGGTTTTAATGAAGATATTAAGAAGGGGGAGTATAGAATGGATGAGGTGGAAAAAAGCAAAAAAACTTTCCTCTTCTCAGCAATTTTCAGTGCTCCGCTTCTTTTGAAAATGTTTTTTGAGCCAGAAATAGGCACTGTGTTTTTGGATTTAGATCTTGTCTCGTGGCTAGAACTGATTTTTGCAGCAATCGTAGTTTTCTATTTTGGCGCTCGTTTTCACCGCGTAGCCTTTTTGCAAGCGAAAAAAATGCAAACCAATATGGATACCTTAATTTCAATGGGAACTTTAGTGGCATTCTTCTATAGCGTCTGGGCTATTTTCAATGGAAAGGTGGTCTATTTTGAAACTTCAGCCATTATTATCACCTTGATTCTTCTGGGGAAATATTTCGAAGAGAAAAGTTTAGGAGCTGCAAGCTCTGCCATGAAAAAATTGTTGGAGTTGGGTTCTAAAAAAGCTCAACTGCTCCTCAACGGAGAAGAAGAGTCAGTTTCAATTGAAAGAGTTCGCGTGGATGACGTGCTTTTGGTACGCCCTGGTGAAAAAATCCCTTTGGACGGAAAAGTTATTTATGGACGTTCAAGTGTCAATGAATCGATGCTCACAGGCGAATCATTGCCAGTCGACAAGAAAATCGGATCAAATGTTTTTGGGGCAACCTTGAATGAGGATGGAATTTTGAAAATAAAGGTTACGGAAATTGGTGAGGGCACAGCGCTAGCTCAAATAATCAAAACTGTAGAGGAAGCTCAAGGATCAAAAGCACCAATTCAAAAAATGGTTGATAAAGTGGCTGGGGTTTTTGTTCCGAGTGTACTAGTTATTTCACTCCTTACTTTTGTTGGTTGGTTATTTGCAACTGCTGATTTTTCTTTGGCGATTATTAATGCCGTAGCAGTGCTGGTAATTGCTTGTCCTTGCGCGTTGGGACTTGCAACACCAACAGCAATCATGGTAGGAACTGGCAGGGGAGCAAAGAATGGTATCCTTTTCAAGACCTCCGAGAGTTTTGAAAGAGCAAAAAATATCTCCATGGTAATTTTTGATAAAACTGGCACACTCACCAAAGGAACTCCTCGGGTTGAGAAAATTGTTGCAAACCCTGAGAATGGTTTTGAGCGGAAAAAGATTCTAAAAATAGCAGGATCAGTTGCTGCGAATTCCACCCATCCTCTTTCTCGAGCTGTGAAGGAGGGTGCCAAACAAAAAAACATCACCTTGCAATCGTTGCAAGAAGTGAAAGAAGAAAGTGGCATGGGAGTGACTGGCTTTTGTGATACCCACAAGAAGCAGTTGATGCTGGGGAACATCAAGCTACTAGAGAAACATAAGGTTGATACTGTTTGGGCAAAAACCATATTAGAGGATGACAATCTTTCCCAAGGAACAAAACTCTTTGTTGTGCATAATGGTCTTGTTGTCGGTTTGATTATTGTGGCCGATGAAATTCGAGCGCAATCAAAAAAGGCCGTCGCCAAGCTAGCAGCGAAGGGGCTGAAAATTGTTATGATTTCAGGGGATAATGAAAAAACCGCACAAGCAGTTGCAAAGCAGTTGGGAATCAAAACGGTATTAGGTGGAATTTTGCCGAGTGGAAAGTCAAAGGAAGTGGAAAAGTTTCAAGCTCAAGGAGAGAAAGTTGTTTTTGTAGGCGATGGCATTAACGATGCGCCAAGTTTAGCACAAGCAGATCTTGGAATCGCTATGGGAGGAGCAACTGATATTGCCAAAGAAACTGGTCAAATTATTTTGATGCAAGATAATCTTGAAAAAGTTGTAGAGGCCATTGAACTTTCACAAATAACTTTCAAGACGATCAAGGAGAATCTCTTTTGGGCTTTTTTCTATAATATTGTGGCAATTCCACTCGCAATCGCAGGGATCTTAAGCCCCATGATTGCAGCAGCAGCCATGTCTTTTAGTTCCTTTTCAGTTGTGATAAATAGTCTTAGAATCTACCGAAAATAAAAGCTTTTGATAATATTTCGAAGGGAGTAAAAAGCTCACCACAATGTGCAGTGGTGAGCTTTTTTATTTCTAAATAGAAAACTGTTAATTCTTGCAAAGATACAGACAAGGATCAATCCAATTCAAGAGAGTTGTTTTATTTTGCACGTAGCCCTGGATATTGATCAAGGAGCCTTTATGAAAACCGAGATGGAGATGTTTTCTTTCGCCGCCAGTCTCCGCACTCATTCCTTTTCCCAAAACGCCAAGTTGCTGGCCTGCTTGCAATCTAGCGCCAATATCCACTTTGATACTAGTTAATTTTAGGTGACCATAGACAACGGTGATGGGCGAGTCATTGAGAGTACAACTTTGAACAACGACACCGCCATAGCCAGAAGCAGTTCGTTTGGAGAGTAGCTTGCCATCACACACTGAGCGTACCGCCACAGTCTCATTTAGCTCCCCAGGGAAGGTTTCAAGATCAATTGCGTATGATACCCAAAAAACCTTTCGGGGCTAACAGGGGAATTTTCCGGCGAAACAAACGTTCCAAATTTCTTCTTGGTGAGTCTCTCTTGGATTTGATCAAGTGGCGGCAGAAAATCATTTGTTTCTTTTGTAAGTGATTTTTCGCCGGGCAAAAGAATTTTTACTTGCCTTTCTTGTTGATCATCTACGACTTCTTCTAAGGGAATGGAGATTTTTTCGGTTTCGATTATTGTTTCAGTCGTCATTTCATCTCCTTCTCTTATAAACGTTTTCAAAAAAAGTTCTAAAAATATGGTTAGCCCAATGAAAATAACTGCTAACAAGGGAACTGCTATGAAATAACGAAGAATGGTTCTTAGCATAGTGGTAAATTTATCTATACTAATAATTTAGAATGTTTCGCCACAGTTGTCCAGTGGGTTATTAATTGAAAAAAGACCATCTCGATTCACAATGTGAATGAGGTGGTCTGTAGTGTTTTGGCAAAATTGCCTAATCTTTTTTAGAGAAAAGATTTCTCAGAGATTCGAAAGTCCATTTCTTCGGGGTATCCTTTTGAGGGTACCATGTTTTTCCGGTGGTATTTATGACGACTCCTCCAGGATCACGTTCTAGCCTATGGGGATTTTCGCCTATAACATTTCGGACCTTGTCCATATCCCCAGTTGTGTGGAGAAGGTAGGCTTCACCAGAGATTCTCCAGGTGATTGTTTCTCCAGATTCTTCGCTTAGGAGTCTTGTCCAATCATCAATTTGTTTCTTGGTGATTCCTTTTCTGTATATCTCCGCAGCCGTAGGTGGAAATGTTTCAAATTTATTGGTAAAAGCTTCCATGCTATCTCTCCTTCGGGTTGTTGGTTTTGCAAATAACTATTATAAAAGCTATAAATTGCCTCGACATCTCACCTTTAGTAAAGCATATAATACACATTTTGTCAAGGTTAAAAAGCTAAGGGGCTTTATTGTTTAAGCGATTCATGGTTTAATTTAGATGCTTTAATCAAAAATAACTAAAGAACGTGGATACTAATAAATTAGCAGAAGTTTTAAAAGAAAAGAAAGAACCAGCATTTCGCTTTAAACAAATTTGCAAAGCAGTTTTTGAAGATGCAATTCCTTCATTTTTGGATATCTCAACAATCTCAAAAAAATTGCGAATTGAACTTGAAAACGAAGTGAATATTCTTCCTTTTAAGGAAAAAGAAGTTTTGATTTCAAGGAACAAAAAAGCGATCAAAGCTCTTTTGGAACTTGAAGATGGAAATATCATTGAAACAGTATTACTTTCACCAAAAGAAGGGACTTGGTCAGCTTGTATCTCATCACAAGTTGGGTGCGCTCTAGGGTGTGCTTTTTGTGCCACCGGAAAAAATGGCTTGGTGCGAGATCTCTCTGGCGATGAAATTACTAGCCAAGTATTATTTTGGAAACAATATCTTGCAAAAAACAAATTACCTGGACAATTTTCAAATATTGTCTATATGGGGATGGGGGAGCCATTTTTAAACTGGAAAAACGTCAAAGAAAGTTTGAAAGTCTTAATTGATGAGCAATTTTTCAACTTTGGAAGTCGAAATATTGCAGTTTCAACAGCTGGCATCATCGAAGGAATGGAGGAGTTTGCAAAAGATTTTCCACAAGTGAACTTGGCAATCTCGTTGCATTTTGCAGATGATCGCAAAAGAGATGAGTTCATGCCAATCAACAAGAAGCATGGTCTTAGCGATTTGCGAAACTTTTTGCAAAGCTATTTCCAGACCAACACTCGCAAAGTTTTCATCGAATATCTTTTGTTGGGAGGGGTTAATGACACAAAAGAAGATGCTTTGCAATTAGCAAAATTCCTAAAATCAATAGGCAAAATGCAGTTGATTCATGTAAACTTGATTCGCTATAACTCAATCGGAGAAAATCTGCACTCTTCATCAAAAGAAGTTGTAAAGAGATTTAAGGACGATTTAGAAAGAGAGAGAGTGCACTGCACAATCAGAAAAAGCATGGGTGAAGACATCCAGGGAGCTTGCGGACAATTGGCTGGAAAAGCAAGAGAAGATAAATAAAAAAAAGTCTGCGCAATATGTATTAATATCACGCAGACTTATTTTTAAACAATAGTTTTTTAATATCAGTTTTCATTTACAACCTTTTTTGATTGGCATCTATGTAGCTTTGAGATCCGCTTGACCCTCAATGATCCCTTCTTCGATCATAAGCTCGGTCCATTCTTTTATGAAGATGCAAATACTCTTTAGATAATTCATTGAAGGAAATAATGTAGTAGGCAGCACTTTATTTGCTGACTTAGTAATCTTTCTATATCCAACAGTTCCGAGCGTTTTGTGCAGCAGTGTTTCGGTTTCAGAAAGAGCAGTATTTCCGATCTTGCCACCATTATCAAGATGTTTCACAATAATTTCTTCGAATCGCAAAAAATCAGCGATGTTATAAGTTTTATTTTCCATGGGAAATTCTCCTTATATCAAAAAAGTTTATCTTAGGAACTCTTTTAAAAATAACACGAATATAAAGCTATGTCAATCAATCGGATGGTGCGACCAAGCAAGTTTTGTGTGCTATAATGAACTAGTTAAGGAGATTTAAAAAGGGGGTTTTAATCGTTTTTGTTTTTGCGTAACAATGAAAAAAGGAGCAAAAAGATAATAAAAGAAAAAGAAAAGATATGCACAGGACAAACAAAAAACAGCTTTTTAAGGCCGAAGACAACGAGTTTATAGAATTAGTATACTCAACCAGCGAAGGTGTGGATGCAAAAGAGTTGGCCGAGGTAATTTTGGGAATGAGAATTTGTCTGAAGGAATGTGCGAAAATTGCGAAAGCTAAGAATTTTCAAATTTTGGTTTTTCCTGGTTATGACAAGGGCTTGTTTTTGAAATTCAAGTTCAAGGGAATAACACGAAACAAAACTTCGCTTATTGTAAAAATTATCACTGACTCGCTTGAAACAATTGGCGAATTTGGGATTGATAAAGTTTTCAATCTAAGAAAGGAAGTTATCTCAAAGGTAGCGAATCCAAGAGTTTTAGCAGCCTGTAACAATCCAAAATTCTTAGATGGAATTCAAAAAATCCTTACTCCACTTGAGAGGGCTGAGTCAAAATTTCTCCTTGCATACGGAAACAAGAAGCTACGGATACAAAGAAGTAAGAGGGCTAAATTTTTTGAAACAATTCAAAAGAAGGAGGTCTTTCCCGAGATGAAGAATGGAGAAGTGATTGAATTGACAGGAGAGATTACTAGAATCAATAAAGAATATAATGATATTGGGCTTCGAACTCAAGATCGAATTTTAAGATGCTTATTACCAGACAAAAACAGAGAAATTTCCCAATTTCATGATTTTATCCAAGAAAGTTCAGTGCTATTGGAAGGAATTGTTGAAAGAAAAGATCTTATCGAGACACCAAAAGTGAAAATTGTTTCGATTCAGAAAATCGACACGGGTCAACAAACAAAACTGTTTTTCTAAATACTCAAAAATAATGGAAAGGAAGGACGAAACAATAGTAGAGAAAGTGACAAAATTATTCCGCAAAGGGAAGATTGAGATGACAGAAGAATTCGAAGATACTCTATGTCTTATGGAGGAAACCACTCGTAATATCTTCATCACTGGAAAAGCTGGAACTGGAAAATCAACTTTGCTCAAACATTTTTGCGCAACAACTTCCAAGAAAATTGTCATGCTGGCTCCGACTGGGATTGCTGCTGTTAATATTCAAGGAAGCACGATTCATTCATTTTTTCTTTTTCCTTTTGGGGTTGTTAGGCGCGATGACGTTGAACATTTGCATCACAAGGCAGAGATTTTCAATAATTTAGACGCGATTGTGATCGATGAAATTTCGATGGTCAGAGCTGATATTATGGATGCGATTGATCATTCACTGAGAATGAATACTGGAAAAAATCTACCCTTTGGAGGAATTCAAATAATCGCATTTGGTGATCTTTTCCAATTGCCACCGGTTGTGATTGGGCAAGAACGTCAATATTTTTCCGATCAATATGATGGTGTTTATTTTTTTAATGCCAATTGTTTCGAGGAAGCAGATTTTGAAACAGTTCAGTTAACTAAGATTTTTCGTCAAAAAGACACCTCTTTTCAAAGATTGCTTAACAGGACAAGGGAGAGTCTCTTGACCTATGAGGATTTCGAACTTTTCAACACTCGACATCGCGCTTACGAAAATGATGGCGTTCCTGCAATCACGCTAGCTAGCACAAATGCTATTGCGGATCAAATAAACTCTACTAAATTACGGGCTGTCAGTGGGGTAGAGCAAGCATTTAAGGCGACACTAAAAGGAGATTTTAGGGAAAAAGATTGCCCAATTGATTCAAACTTGAAACTTAAGGTTGGAGCGCAGGTGATGTTTGTTAAAAATGATTCAGAGACTCCAAAGCGCTGGGTAAATGGCACCATCGGAGTAGTCAAAAAACTAGGGGAGCACTATGCTTTAGTGAAAATTGGCAAAAAAAGTCACCATGTTCAAAAAGCAGTTTGGGAAATTTATGATTATCAATATAATTCACAAATAAAAGAAGTTGAGAAGTTCGAAAAAGGTTCTTTTGCTCAACTTCCACTCAAACTAGCTTGGGCAGTGACCATTCATAAGAGCCAAGGGAAAACTTTTGAAAAAGCAATCATTGATCTTGGCAATGGAGCCTTCACACATGGTCAGACTTACGTAGCTCTCAGTCGTTGCACGAAGCTAGAAGGGATATATTTGAGAAACCCTTTGCGACAAAGAGATATTATTATCGATCAAAAAGTTCTCGATTTTCATAAGAAGGATAACTAGAAAAGTTATGGCCAATTTTAAAACTCATATTTCCTGGGGTGTCATTCTTGGAATTTCTTTTATAGTGGCTTGTATGATTTATTCAGTTTCGCTTGGTTTTGAAATGATCGCTTGGATATTCCTCGCTACCTTGTTGGGATCATTTTCGCCCGATTTGGATGTCGATGAAGGAATTCCTTTTAAAATTGTTTTCGGTCTCCTAGCAATGTCTCTCTCTGGTTATGGATTTTTTTACTTGTTCCAACAAGAAGACCCCGAAATGAAATTTCTGATTGGTTTTCCAATAGCAATTTTTGTAGCAATCCGCTTTGTTGCTGGGTATATCTTCATGCAGCTGACACATCACCGAGGAATTTTTCATTCACTGCCAGCAGCTCTTGTTTTTGGTCTCTTAGCAATGTGGGTTTTAAAGGTATTAAAGGTTGACAATCAAAGTAATTTTTTAATTTCAAGCGCTATTTTCGTTGGATATATCGGTCATCTAACTCTAGATGAAATATATTCTTCAATTTCATTCGACAATCTTCGTTTTCGCTCCAAGAAATCGCTTGGTAGTGCAATGAAGTTATATTCCTCTTCACAAATAGCTACTTTTTTGATATATTTTATGTTAGTAACACTAATTTTCGTCCTATACCAGATGAAAATGTTCGCCTAAATCAGCATTCAAACAAAAACAAAATTATGAAAAGATTTTATCTTTTGACAACAATGGTAGCGGTGGGTTTAACGAATTTCGCATCTTTAAAGGCGATGGAATTGTATCTGGTTACACAAATTTCTATTGGGCGTCTGACCGTTAATGATCTGTGGTTCTTGCAGGGAGCAAAAATTTCATTTCCTTTCTGGTTTCAAGTATTTTTTATTTTCCTTGGTGTGATTCTTGGTTTTCCGCTTGGTCAAAGATGGTGGTATGTCGTGTATGTTGAGAAGAAACATTTTTGGTTTAAATTAACTCGAAGGAAAGTAAAGGTAAATAAATAAAAATTTGCATTTTTCAGTTTAAAATCCCCCCTAAAGACAATGTCTCTGGAGGGATTTTATTAGTTTTAGCAGTTTTTTAACGCTTGGTCTTAAGCCCAGTGTTATCTGTTTGAAAAAATCCAAAAGAGAATCTGAAATCTTCAGGCACTAAATTGGTTTTAGAAAAAATATCTCTTCGTATCAAAACAATCCATGTATATGTGAGGAGAACAGGCAGTATGAATACCGCCATCACGATAAATGGAGCACTGGCATCATAGATCATCAAGAGACTGAAGAAAAGTAGAGCCGTGATCCCAGTTATGCCATTTATTGATAGGAAGTTTACTTTTGATAAAAGAAGGGCGATGGACCAAATGAAAAAAATAACGCCCAGGGAGAGTAAAATCACACAAACCGCAGGAACCTCCAACAAAGGAATCGCTAACAAGATAGCTATTTTCATCACCACTGTAAGTAAGCCTAATTTTACAACTGTCTTTTTTCTTAACGAAGAGATGTTCCAAACAAGAAATCTCAAGCGAAAGAGCACAGCAAATTCAATCACTAGGGCCATTTTTACAAAGAATAGATATTCTTTGTAAAGTAGTAACCGAGTAACACCTGTAAACAAATAGCTTATCGCAATGATGAGCAAACTCACAGGTAAAATCCTCGCGGTTTCAAAGATGTTCTTATTCAAATAGACATCTTTTACAATTCTTTTTTCCATTGTTACCTCCAAAAATAAAATGTTTCTGGTTTATATATCGTAGCTTTAAAAGTATCTGCAGATATTAATGTACTTAGGAGAAATATATCACGAATATGTTATTTTGTCAATATAAAAACCCTTCCGGATAGTCCCGAAGGGTTTTTAAAAAAGAGGGCGTTAATTAGATCGCCTCACCGTCATATTTAGTGATTGTGTGCTGAATTTTAATCCCACCACTTACTTCTGTGGCTTTGAAACAAACCGTTTCTCCAGCATCACAAGTTGTTGATTTTAGGCATACTGGAATATCCGCAAGAGGAATTTCGAGGATCCCTTTGCCAGAGCCTGCAGAGCAAGGGCTTCCAAGAAGTGCTTTATCATACTCAAGTTTTAAAAGTCCAGCGTCTGTCACTTCTTTTATTTTGAAAGAGTAAGCTTCCATGGTTGAAAAAGTGCTTTCAACGCTCAATTTCTCTCCAGCGGCTTCCTTTTTGCTCATCTGAAAAAGTGCCTCGCTCTTAATTTTGGAAGCGGGGACTATTTCAATAGCTTCAGGAATTTCAACGGGAGTTTGCTTTGTTTGCTCAAGCGGCTTTGGTTGAACAATTTCTATTGGTGGACTTTGGATAGGATTCGAGCTAACCCCAAGCAACATTTTAATCCCAAAGGAGAAAATGCAAAGAGCAATAGCTGCTCCAACTCCAAGCGCAATGTAAATAACAGTTTTTGAATCCTCATTCTTAATGACCATTTTTTTTAATTTATTTATTTTATTTTTCTATTCCTCGCCTTTTTTGATACTCAAACCAAAACTTTCCTTTTTTAACTCCCGTGTTTTTTCTACAGCCTTTTTCGTCGAAGAGGGAAGTGTCCCTATGATCTTTTTGAGCTGTACTTGATTTAATTTAACAACTTCATCCCACAGGTTTTCTTTATCTAAAATTAACTTCAATTGTTTTTCGTCATAACCAAAAGTTTGTCGGCAACTTTTGGTGATAATTTTACCCTCCGCAAAAAGTCTCTCTGACTCCTCTACTTCCATTATTTCCAAAATTCTTCCTTGTAGTTCGGTGGCTTTTCTTCGTTCTTGTTTCGATTTTTCTTGAGCCTCTAGGTACCTATGAATTATTTCCTTTTTTTCTTCGTCTGTTACAGAGAATTCCTCTTTGAATTTATGCTTCCACATGGGACAAATTTTCTGATAACCACACCAAGCACAAAGAGGTGTGATGGTAGGCGGGAAGTCAGACTCTTCAACTTGGTGAATAATCTCAATCAATTCATTTTTGACGCTCTCTAGGTCATCTTTCGTTTTAATACTCGTGATCTTTGTTCCGTGGTGTACAAAAAACAAAGAGAGTTTTATTTTTTCTATCTCCTTATATTTAGGATATCTTTTTAAAAAGGCTAGCAAATAAATTGAAAGTTGTAAGTTGTTATCAACTATCTCTTGGGAAGGAAGCTTTTTAGAAGTCTTATAGTCAATAATTTCATATCCATCATCGGTCTTATCAATTCGATCGATAAACCCTGAAACAAAATGTTTCTCGTCCCTTTCCTCATCCTCTATTTCAATTGAAAAACGTGATTCCAAATCAACAATTTGGATTTTTGCAGGATCATTTTCTCGGAAATATCGTTGGATTATACGCACTCCTTGAGCAAAAGCAGTTCGCTCTTGAAGTTCTTCTTTGAATACGTCTGGGTTCCATTTAGTGGCAAAGAACTGCAGAGCTTCTTGCTCTGAAGGCGGCAAAAAACCACCAGCATGAACAAATTGCAACGTTGAGTGAATTAATGTCCCAAAAAAAGCTTCGGGAGATTTTGGTGTGCTAATCTTATCAATAACTTGAAATTTATATTTCAAGGGACAGCTCTGGAAAGTATTTAGGGCTGAAAAAGATGTTTTCATTTAGTTTGTTTTAATAAAATAGGGGAGTGCAGATAATTTTATTTATCTTTCCTCTTAACGTCAACAACTACTCCATATAATTCGAGATCTTTTGGGCATAACTCGCCAAAAGTCCTTGAATCATAGGAAACATCGCTATTATCTCCTAGCACCCAGTAACAACCATTTTCATTGATTGTATCAAGACGTTTAGTCATGATTTCTCCTGGGAATTCAACGCACTTATCTTTACACTTAAAAACAATAATATCTCCTTCTCTTGGAAGTTTTCCTGTGCTTACAACAACCTCGTCCCCGTCTAAGAGTGTTGGCTCCATCAAAGACCCTTCACCCACAAAAACTGTTTTTGTTGTGTCTGGAAGCACTGTGAAAACAATGTACACAAAAACAATTGAAACAACCAGCATTGTGATATAAAATCCCCTGGAGAAACCTTCTTGCATGGAAAATATCTTATTCTTATTTTCTCTTTAAGTTTAACATAAAAATAAAAAGTTCACTATCGTGAGAAAAGGGCTAAAAATGCCCCCTCTTATTGATAAAAATTCATTTGATAAACAGCTGTTTTATGCCTTATTTAAGCCAAAAAACGAGGCTCAAAATTGCGTTTTAAGGGCATAAAAAGAAAAAGTTGAGCTATCCTACCTCTTTAAATGCTTTATTTACGGTATAAATTCCACCTTTTCTATTTATCGGAAATTTTGTTACCCAGTTAATACAAAAAGGAAAGTTTTCACAAAAGACACCGAAAAGAAAGAGCAAATATATGTTCTTCGAAAACACCTACGTGTAATTTAAAAGAGTGTCGAAAACAACCATGGGTACCCAAATTGAAGTAGGGAATAATAGATTTCCAGAAAGATTTAGATCACTTAGTAACTAAATTGTTATTTAAATGATAGTTATACAACGTCGCACAATGTATATTATGCGACGTTGTATCAATTTATAAGCCCAACAAATGGCGATGTGTGTATGCTTTGCTATCTCCTTCTGTTTTTACCCCCCCCTTAGGTGTTGAGTTCCTTCTTTTAACTGTAGTTGTTCTATGGCAGTGTTTATTCTCTTTGTTGTCCTCACATGACATTCTTTTGATGATTGTCTTGAAAGAGTTCCTGTTTTCTTGTAAACATACTCATTGGAAAGATTGCCGTTTATCACCTTATATAAGGCAAAAAACGAGGCTCAAAATTGCGTTTTAAGGATACCAAAAGGAAAAGTTAAGCTAATATACCTTTAAATAAGCGGTAATAGCTTCTTAAATAAGCTGGGCTTCAAAATTGAGCTCCGAGCGCAAACTTTGCTCTTAGTAATAAAGTTATCAAGAAAAAACTCCTTGGCGTTCCAGGGTCTATTTTATCCAGCCTGCATCTCTCATGCAATCATCATAGAACATATCCAAAACAACAGTCTCTGGATCAGTTCCAGTTTCTTGGTAATATAGTTTTGCTTTTTCAAGAATATCTTGAGAACATTTTTCTTCCCGATACCCTATGTCATGAAAGTTTTGATAGAATAAAAAGAGTATGAATAGTAAAATCATCCCAATTGTCACGAGCAAGGCAATTTTACTTTCCTTGCGATTTTTCATTTTTATTTTCATTTTTTGTATTAAAACTTAATTCACACTACCCTTCTTGGGTCAGATTTGAAAAAATATCGACTTTTTACCCAAATGGTTATTTATAGATAATCATTTGATCGATTGTCGTGGAGCTATTGTAGATCCTGCCAACCAACTTCCTTGAAGTATCTAGATAGATATTAGCACCAAAAAGTGGATCGTGGACAACGTATTTGCCTTTTTTGTCTCTTCCGTGAACAACGACATAATGACCAGCACCAGTCCTTGAACGGATAAAGACAATTACTGGTCTGTCTTTATCTATAGACTTATTGATTTCCTTCCAATCAATATTCCCATGCCAAGTCGTTGAATCAAGTTCGACATCTCCCCAGGAAGCTGGCCAAACGATTAAATCTCTTGCAAAAATTTGCTTTCCAGAGAGACTGCCTGGTGTGATTTTTTCTTTGTGATAAGTCATGACCATGGAAACTGCCGTAACGGCACATCCGTAGTCCTTCATTAAAGTATTTGATAGTCCTATTCTTTTATTCCCCCATTTGCTGTCATTTTGAGCGTAATACCATTTTTTTGAAGCAGTACCCGATGTTGGCTTTGATGCTGATTTTTTGATTTTTTCCAAATCACTTCTAACTTCAGCAGAAAGTTCATCTAGATCACCAATCAACTCTTGCATCTGCTGTTCAACTCTTGTCAACAACTTCTTGTACTGTGCCTCTTGTCCTTGAGTTTTTTGCAAAAGTACCTTCTTGGATTGTTCTTCTCCTTCCAAGTATTCAACTCTTTCCTCAAAAGTTTCTTGATGCTCTTTCAATTCTTCGTTCTTTTTCTCAACCTCTCCTTTTTTAGTTTCAAGACTTTCTTTACTCTTTTGAGTATCGATGATAATTTCATCAATTTTTCCGGAGGCCTGATCGATGTATTGTGATTGATTAAGTACAGCAGACACATCTGAGTCTTGGGCCAAAAAAGACATTGTAATATTCTTTTCTGCTTGATAGAAGAATCTAAGCATTGCTGCAAGTTCTTTCCTTCTCTCATCTAGCCCTTTTTGATATATGTCAACTTCTTGGTCTAATAACCCCAATTCTTTTTCATTTTTGGCAATTTTTTCTTTCGTAATCTCCAAATCGTTCTTGAAACTATCGATTTGCAAATCCATCATTTTCAGTTGATTGCCCAACGTTGTTCCTTGTTTTTGTTTGTACAGTATTTGAAGTTCGTAATTCTTTTTTCTATCCTCTAATGTTTCATATCTTTTTTCTGCTACCGATGCATTGGCTGAACTACCAATCCATAGAAACAAAGAGCAAAAAATCAAAGTAGCTACTTTGCTTTTGGTTAAACTATTTTTATTTTTAATTTTATCCATTTTTTTATTTAAGTTCCGCTCAAACTCCCGAACTTCAATTGTAGTATAGATTATACCACATTTCTATTTTTCAAATAATTCCAAAGCTTTTTCAATTCTTTTTAGAGTTTCTGTTTTTCCTAGTGCCCAAGCAAGTTCAAAGGGGCTGGGGCTGAATTTCTCTCCACTAAGACAAACTCGAAGCGGCCAAAGCAAATCGCCTCTTTTGTCACCCGCTGCAGCCAAAAGTGAATCTGTGATTTCTTTCAACGTGAATTGATCTGAAAGTTCCTCGAGGTTCTTTTTTGAAATTCCAAGTGAGTCTTTTGTTTGAATTTCAGAATTTTGTTTCCAAATTAAGAATTCTTTTTCATAGTTCTTAATAGTAAAATAGAAATCAATATTGTCCGTAACATCTGAAAGTTTTTTCATCCTTTCTTGTTCTATTGTTATGATTTTTTGAACCAATTCCTCGTCTTTTTCAAATCCCTTTTCTTTAAAAAAACTTTCAAAATAACTCTCTGTTAAAATTTTCAATTCCTCGATAGTTTTTTGTTTGATATAGTAAGCATTCATCCAATCCAACTTCTTATAGTCAAAAACTGCGCCAGCTTTGTGAAGTCCAGAAACATCAAAATTTTCTTCTAATTCTTCTAATGAAAAATGTTCTTGCTTTGTTTTTGGATTCCATCCCAACAGGGAAAGAAAGTTCACAATTGTTTCAGGTAAGTAGCCTTTTTTCTGAAAATCTTCTACACTCACATCCCCCTGTCTTTTCGAAAGTTTCTTGCGATTTTCGTTTAAAACATTTGGTACATGAATCATTGTTGGCGTTTCCCATTGGAAAAATTTATACAACAAAACATGCTTTGGTGCACTAGGCAGCCAATCTTCTCCTCGAACAATGTGTGAAATTTTCATTAAATGGTCGTCGATCACAACTGCAAAATGATAGGTTGGAAATCCATCTGATTTTATTAAAACTTGATCATCAACTGTGTCGCTTTTGAAGGAAACTTTTCCATAAACCTCATCCTTGAAAGTCACTGATTCTCCTTGCGGAACGTTCATTCTGATTGTAAATGACTCACCATTTGCAATCTTGTCCTCAACTTCTTTGGCAGAAAGTGATTCGCATCTTTTGTCGTATCTTGTCGGTTGCTTCTTTTCTTGCTGAGAGTTTCTCAAGTCAGTGAGTCTTTCAGCTGAACAGAAACAATGATATGCATGTCCATTAGCTAAAAGCTCTTTGATATATTTTTGATAAACGTCTAAGCGTTTTGATTGAAAGTACGGTCCATATTCTCCATTTTCTGCAACATTTCCTTCTTTGTCGAAACTCACACCTTCGTCAACTTCAATTCCAGCCCAATTCAGTGCACCTAGGATTTTTTCTATTGAGTTATCCACCAATCTTTTTTGGTCAGTGTCTTCAACTCGCAACAAAAATTTTCCTTGATGGTTTCTTGCAAGAAGATACGCATACAATGCTGTCCTCAAATTTCCAACATGCACGTTCCCAGTTGGTGATGGTGCAAATCTAGTTCTAACTTCCATTTATTCTTAATTTAATATTAGTTTCCTGCTATTTGAAAAAAATTATTAGCTATTACATTCTTAATATATCAAGTATTGCACACTAAATAGTAGTGTCAATTATATGATTATTCCTTTTTCCTTTAAAAAATCGATTGCTTTTCTGGAAATTCTTTGCTTGTTAAATTGGTAAATTTGATCTATGGTTTTATCCGCCTCACTAGAAGTCATTAAGCGATAGTCTGTAAACTGGGCATCCTTTAGGTCAAACGTATCCAAATCTAGTTCCAGTGCAATATAGAAAAAATGCTTTCCTTTCATCATCATTTTCATTCCATCATCTAATCTTAGTTTGCGACTTCCCCACAACCGCTCAGGAAAAGATATTTTATCCTCAAACAAAATTTCTGGTTCTCCCACAAAATGTTTTGAAATGTCATTTCCCAGCTCCTCGTCTAATTCACGCTTTGCTGATGACGTTATGTCCTCCCCATTATCAATCCCCCCTTGAGGAAATTGCCATAATTTATACTTTTCATCGAAAAACATGAACACTTTTTTGTCATGCACTAGACAAACAGCAATTTGCGGTCGAAAGCTGCTTTTTCTCACAGTATCTATTTCTTTTTGTGAAATCTTCATTTTAATTACTTTGAATTATCAAAAATATATTTAATTGGGAAAATAAACACAGCAGAAAATACTCTTTTGATACGCTGTTTCTTTTTGGAATATCCCCTCAAAATAAGCACTCTCCAAAGCCATTCGAATCCAAATATTCTCATTAATTTTGGAGCCCTTCTTGTTCTCTTTGTCCAATAATCAAATGTCCCCCCAGTACCAATTGCAAGTCTTAAATCTGGCAAATCTTCTTTATTTTTCAGGATAAACTCTTCTTGCGACGGGGCGCCCAATCCGACAAACAAAACTTGCGTATTCTTGGATAATTTTTCTTGTTCCCCACTTTCTTTGTCTTCGAGATATATTCTGCACAAATTGCTTTTTTTCTGACCAAACTTTTCCTTTAAAAAAAACTTGAGCTCTTCTTTCGAGCTGAGTCCTTCTTTGTCCATCACAAGGGCGACTTTAAGTTTATTTTTCAAGGCTTCTTCAATAACAACTCCGGCTAAATCAGCTCCTGCGAATCTATGTATCACTTGTCTTTTCAAAAACAATGAGCAAAACACAATTCCAAAACCGTCGGCGATTCTTAAATCAAATTGCTCAAGAAACTTTTTATACCTTTGGTCATGCTTGGCTTTTAGCAAAATTTCAGGGTTCAAAGTTACAATACAAACTGGAATTTTAGAAAAGCTTCTCCCTTTCCTTACTATGCCTAAAACAATTTTATGTAATTGTTTTTTTGTGTAATTGTGAATTTTAATTCCAAAAATTTGATTCTTCATGTGTAAATTCTAGAAACTAAGTGGGATGCTTTGCAAAATACCAGTTGAACGAGTTCTGCCATCTTGAAATACCTCTATTATATCAATATTGTCCACTGATATGTCGACGCTTATCTTGATCTTAGATAAATCAATCTCTTTTGAGAAACTTCTTTTGGGGATTTTGGCTAATTTGATGTGTGGTGAAAATTTACTGATTTCTTTTGCATTTTCATTAAGAGATTGTTCGATAACATTTCTAAGCTCTATCAGTTCTCCGCTTTGTGGCCCCACAAGCCAAAGCATTTTTGGATTTTGAGAGTTTGGCCCCCATGCAATTTTTTCGAAACTTAGATCAAAAGATTTGATTTCACAAAGCTCTTCCTTCAGAATCTCTCCTATCTCAAAGAGTGATTCTTCATCAACTTTTTTAATGATTGCCAACTGAATACTATAAATCTCGGGCTTGACCCATCTTGCGTCAACTGTTTCAACTAGGTTTCTAATTTTTGTTGCGACATGACTTTGAGTGGATTTGTCTAACGTTATAACAATTTGAATATTTTTCAACATAGTTTCTATTCTTCTTTCTTATTTAAAAAGTCTTCAAGTACAATTTCCATTGCTGTCACAAATGGCACGGCAAGAATGATCCCCGGAACACCAGCAAGCCTTCCTCCTATGAGCAATGAAAGAATAATAACGACAGGATTAAGCCCAACGGCTTTCTTCATTACCAATGGGACAATTAAATGATTCTCGATCTGTTGAATTAATATATAAGAAATTGCAACAAAAAGTGCTGTCCAGGGCGAAACAGTGCTTGCAATCAAAACAGCTGGCACAAAAGCTGCAAGAGGTCCAATATACGGAACAATCTCAAGTAAGCCTCCTATGAGCGCTAATATCAAAGCAAATGGCACACCGAGGATTGACAAGGCGATAAACTCTAACACAAAGATTATAAACATCAATGAGAATTGCCCGACAAGCCAACGCCCCATCTTTGTTTGAATTTTTTCAACTAGATCAATCACTCTCTTTTTATGCTTCTTGTTGTGAACAATTGCGTTAACAAATGCTCTCGTGCCATCTTTTTTGATTAACATATAGAATGCTAGAGAGAAAATTACCAATGCCTTGAAAACACCGACTAGGAAGCCTAGTGTGTTTGAAAAAATGCTTGAGAGTGAATTCGTCAAACCATTTGAAAAATTCGCTAAAAAATCATTGAAGTTTTCCTCAAAATGATAGCTGGCCGCAAGATCTGTCACATTTTCGATGAAGTTGTTGATACCTGTAAAATATTCTGGCAGAGCCTTGGTGATCATTTGTGTTTCGTTGCTCAAAACTGGAACTACAATACTCAGAACTAATACAAAGAGTAAAATAGAAGAAAAATAAAGCAAAACAACCGCTAAAATCCTTGGGATCTTTTTAGATTCCATTTTATCAATAATTGGTCCAGCAGCACTGACTATTATGATCGCTAAGAACAACAACAAAAGCACGTCTTTGATGTAATACAAAAAAGAAATAGCTAGTAAAATCAGAATTGTTTTCCAAATAATACTAGGGGAGATCTCAATTTTCTGTACCGTTTTTAGCATAGTTAGAATCTTAGAAGTTTAGTGATTTGTTTTTCATTCTTATGCGGCCCAATCACAGCAAGGTTCAATTTTTCATTTACAATAATTTCTTTTGCTACTGCTTGAATCTCCTCTGCACTAACAGCATCAATTTTCTTCAAGAGCTTTTGAGGAGAAGAAAGTTCTTTCCTGAACAATTCTTGATCTCCGAAGAATGATGCGACTGAGTTCGTTGATTCAAGCGACATAACGGTCTTCCCCTTGAAATACTCTTTGGCTTTTTGGAGCTCCTTTTCTGGAACTTTTTGCTTGCTAATTTTTTTCAACTCTTTCAATATGAGCTTAATAGCTTCCTCTAGTCTGCCATGCTCAACTCCGGCGCTTACGTATAAATACCCTGTATCAGTCATCATATCGACTGAGGAATTTATATAATAAGTTAGTCCATGTTTTTCTCTAATATTCAAAAAAGTTCGGGAGCTCATTCCTCCACCCAAGACAATCCCCAAAAGGGCTGCTGCAAACCTATTCTTATTAAACATGTTTGGACCTCTAACGCCAACAATGAGATGTGTTTGGTCTGTTTCCTTGTGGTGCAGTTTCAATTTCGGTCTATCCTGAAATTCAATCACTTCTTTCTTCTCCTTTTGAGTCTTTCTTTGAGGCTTTGTCTTGAAATGTTCTTCAATCAGTCTGAGTGTTTTCTTCTCGTTTATATTCCCTGCAATTGAAATCACAGTTGCCTTCGGTAGATACATTGTTTCGATATATTCCTTGAAAACTTTCCTGTTCAAGGTTTCAATATTCTCCTTCGTCCCGATAATATTCCAGCCAGCCGGTTGATCTCCGTAAAGAAGGTGTTCGAAAACATCCCAAATATGACGCATTGGCGTGTCACGATACATAGCCGCTTCTTGCAAAATTACACCTCTTTCTTTGTTGATCTCTTTTTGTTCAAGCTTTGAATTTAAGTATAGATCACTCACAACATCAAGCGCTTTTTCAAAATGTTGAACAGGGACTTTTATCCAGTATCCCGTTTCTTCTTTGCCAGTAAAGGCATTGTATTCACCGCCAACATTATCCATTTCTTCAGTAATATCCTTAGTTGTTGGTCGCTTCTCTGTTCCTTTGAACATCATATGCTCAAGAAAATGTGAGATGCCATTATTCTTTCTGGTTTCATATTTGGAACCAGCCTCTACTAACACTTGGATTGTCACAGTTTGGACGCTGACCATCGGAGTGATGATAACCCTTGTACCATTTTTCAAGATATGCTTTGTATATTTCATCTATTTTTTATTTTTTAATTCTCGAAATCCTTGTTAAACCTGAGAAAGGAATGATTTCAATTCTCTCCTTCTCTAATTCATCTAAGATGATATTCATTCCAATCGAATCCGAGGAAATATGCCCTGCAATCACAACATTCACATGGGCTTTCTCTGCTTCTTTTCGATGTGCCTCACTCTGATGCATTCCAATGATCGTCCCTATTCCAACGTTTGCCATGGCAGCATAGATTTCTTTTGCACCTTCTGTCCCCCCTGTTATTTCTGAAGGAACAACCTTTCCACAACGATTATTCGGGTTTCCAACGAAGAGTGTTGGTCCAACCCCGCTTTTTCTTGCTATTTTATATTCTTCTACTGAATTTAGCACTTTCAAAACATCTTTCACATATCTAGGCTTTGCCTCCCCTACCTTCTTAACAATGAATTGTGCGACACAGTTATCGGCTGGGGTGTGAATGTTAATCAAATTAATGTCCATTAGCTTTGCGGCATCGATTGTAACATTATGATTTGAAGGATTAATCCCTCTTGCAACCTCGGAGATTCTCTTATGAATTAGTTTTTCAGCAATATTCACAGGAACTCCAAATTTTTCCATCATATCAACTTGCAAGTTCATCACATCATCTAGATTTGCTAGCGCATCCCCGATCGGATGATGGTTGATAATTAAATCAACCCCTAATTCCTTCGCGAGCATCACTCCGCCCATCGTCAAATCTATTCCAACAAGAACTTTTTTGATCACCTCTTTCCCATTATCATGATGGATTCTTGAATCAGCATATGGGTTTGTCAGTTTTTCTTGGTCAAAATATATCTTTTCTTCTTTTGATAAGCCTTTAAATTTTTCTTGCTCCCTCTTGAGGTGATCTACCATCTCTGTCTTGGTCCGAAAATCATTTTCCATTCCAATCTTCACAGCAAGTTTATAAATCTGTTTTACATTCATTTAACTATTTTTTTATACTTATAAAAACAGTTTCTTTTTCTAAAAAAGATGAAACTGCTTTGTTTCAATTGAATTTTAGCATTCTGACAGGAAATATTCAAGCAACTGCTTAATTTAAAAGTCTCTTTCCAATGTTATTGAAAAGAGACTTTTATTTTGTTTGGTCGAAGGATTAATCTCCATCTGGATACTCCGCAAATATTTGCTTCAAAATCGCTGAACTCGAATCCTTTCTTGATGGTGAGATGAATGTTGCTTTTTCAAAAGGAAAACTCAACTCTTTTAGACGAGCTTCTCTTTTGATTGAGTCAGCCTGAACTTTTGAAATCAGCTCTTCGGCTTTGTGAAAAAAGATCATTCCCACCATCACAATATCATTGGTAGCAGAAATGCAGTTTGCTTCAACTTCCAAGAGAAAAGAAAAGTTGCTGTAAAATAATTTATCGTCATGGAAAGAAAAAAATCTTTTCAATGAAGCATCCTTGTAACTTCTTTGCATTTTTTCAAGCAAAGCCTCTCTTGCCTGTCTCCCATTAGAACAGAGTTGGTGCACCACTTTTTCTCTCATTACATGTCCCCTTTTTTTACTTTTGATTTTCTCCAACTAAAACCAAAATTATCGTCGCACTTTTATTTTTGTTTGTCAACTGAAACCCTAAGAAAAATCAGGGTAGACTCCTTCTTTTTGAGACTTTTCCTTTAAACTAATGTTTAATAAAAAAACAGAGGTCTTGTAAAATTTTTACAAGACCTCTTAAACGTTAACTTTCTTTATTTTGAATATTTTTTAAAAACTTTATTGATAGCGTCTTCTTGGCTTAAGTCTTTTACCAGAAGCTCTTCTAAGAAACCTGCTCTTCTTAAATCAATAAGCTCTTGATCAGTTAAGAAATTTTTCTCTGTTTGCAGAAGGAAAAATCCCAACATAACATACTTACCCTTCCCTGTGGTTTTGATTGTGGGCATCTTAAGTTCATTTTCATACAAAAAGGAAAAGCTTTTTATTAAAGTTTTTTGCGAATAAGAGTCGATGAGTCCTCTCCCAAAGATCTTTTCATATTCTCTTTTTGCAAAAGAAGCTTTGATGCCTGCCAGTAGCTTTTTCTTAGCTACAGTTGCTCTTCTTTCAATCTCATTTATATCAAACACGGCTTCCTACTCCTTTTTTCTGATTATTCTTTAAATATTCTGACTAGAACTGTTTAAAGTATGACATCTTTTAGTTATTTTGTCAAGATTTAAAAAGTTCAATCCACCTTGATCCTATTTTTTAAAATATTTTCAATTGATTCCCCGATAACCCCTGCACTTGCTGGAGAATACCCGCCAGAAAGCACCATCAAAATGGGAATCTTACTCTTAAGGGCATATTCAAAAACAAGCTCATCTCTTTTGATAAGACCCTCTCTTGTTAAATTCATTTTCCCGAGAGAATCTCCCAATAAAGCATCACTCCCTGAATTGTACACAATCAAACCAGGTTGAGCATTTTTTATAGCCAAAGGTAAAGACTCCAACACTACGTCCAAATATTCGTCACTGCCCAGGCTTCCTATCGGTCGATCAAAATCAATATATTTCTTTGCTTCTTCGTCTTGCGGGTAATTATTTCGGTTATATATATCTAGAATAAAAATTCTTCTGTCGTCTGAGAAGATCATTTCATTTCCATTTCCTTGATGTGCATCGAAATCAATAATTAAAACTTTCAATTTTGGGTTTTTCTCTTGCTGCTTCTTGATTGCTATCGGAACATCTGCAAAGAAACCAAATCCTCCCCCACTATCAGCTTTTGCATGGTGGTATCCACCTGCAAGATTAATTGCCCAACCTTCTTCCATTGCAAGCTCTGCAGCCAAGACAGTTCCATTTGTAGCAAAGCGCAAAGAATCAAGTAATCTTTCTTGTAAGACAAAGTCTGGCATTTTTGCCAACACCCCGAGTTCTGCTATTCCAGCAACTACAGCTGGATTGTGCAAAGAGTCTAAATATTTCTGTGTGTGCACTAACAACAAATCATCATCTCCAATTTTCTTGGGAGCATGGAATTTTTCTTTTGAAATTCCCACTCTTTCTGTTAAATAAGTTGCTATCTTACTATATTTCTGAGAATCAAAAGAGTGTAATTTCTGCAAACCAAATAAAGTAATATCATAGTTATCTGAATAAACAATTGGCAATTTTTTTTCACTTGAAATTGACCACTCATCAGGAAATTCATAGAAAATACGCCAACTTAAAAAAGCTAACACACAAAACAGTAGGAATAATACGAATAACTTCAACTTCCCCATTTTAGATTTTCCTTTTTTAAAAATATTCTTTTTAGTCTCCTTTTTCTGCTAGCCATTCTTTTATTGCTTCCTCATAGCTTCTTAGCTTTGGAAATTTAGTATTTACAAGCACCGTTGAGGATGCTCTTTTGGCTGGTCGTGGAAATTCATCAGCACCAACTGGAAACACTTTAACGTTTTTTATTTTTGCAATTTCAAAGAGTTTCAAAACTCCTTTATACCAAGTCACCGGTTTTTCGTTTACTAAATGGTAGATTCCATATGCATATTTTTTTTCAAACAGCTTCTTTGTTGCCTCTGCTAGATCAACAACGTATGTAAAACAAGATCTTTCATCATCTACCACCTTCAACTCATTTCGATCTCTTGCAAGCTCAAGCATAATAGAAAAGAAACTTTTTTTTGCCTCATCTGAAATCCCAGGATTACCAAAAAGTTTTGAAATTCTCACTAGATAGAATTTTTCTCCAACTGCTTTCACGTTTTTTTCCCCTAACACTTTCGAAATCCCATAGTTTGAAATTGGGCTTGTCTTATCATCTTCCGTGTATTCACCTTTCTCTCCATCGAAAATATAATCTGTCACAAACTGGATAAAAGTTGCATCAAGTCCCTTTGCGAGTTCTGCAAGAAACCCTGGCACTTCACCGTTCAGCTCCTTAGCCATTATAAAAGCTTTTTCGTCTTTCTCTGCCGCATCGACATCGTTAAAAGCCACACAATTGATAATCAAATCTGGCTTAGCAAGAGTGATATTGTCTTTTACAGCTCTCTTGTTTAACAAATCAAGATTCTCTTTATCCCAAGCCTGTACATCATAGTTACCATCACGATAAAAAACTTTTACAAGCTCCTTTCCAAGCATTCCTTTCGCTCCTAGAATCAAAACTTTCTTTTTCATTATTTTAGGTTATTCTTTATGCTCGCGAATTATTTTTTCCAAATATTTTTTCGCTTGTAATTGCTGCTCAAATGAATTCTCCAACTCCAAGCTCACGTATTTTGGCAAATATTCAACGTATTTTTTCATATAATCTAATTCGAATAGATCATCTAAGAAGTGCACTGAAAAACTCTTAGTGTAATCAACAATAAAAGGTTCGATTTTAACCCCAGAAACATGACAACAGCCAATCTTGTGAGTTTTCAAAACCTGCATAAAATCACCATATTTCTTGTGAGGAAACTTTCGTTTGAAACTTTCCCAATGCGAAAAATCGACGCAGACTCCAGCGCTCTTACTTAGATATACCTCAAAGTTCTTTTTGGACATAGTTGGGGAATTCTCAATGTACATCTTGTCTAGATGTTTCTCCATTTTCAAAAAATGTTTGCAATTCCCCCTGGCATGTATATTGAAATATTCAACGCCAAATCGCTCGACAAGATAGTCCAGCTCAATTTCACCGAAATCATCCCTTAGATGCACATGTGGAATTTTCTCAATTTGACTACGTTCCAACTTCCGATAGATTTCATCTCTTTCAAACTTGCTCACTCCTGTCAAAAAAAGTGCAATTTCATGCAAATCAAACTTATGGATGTCCGCTATCTTTTTCCTCCAATCACTATTTGTAGTTGTCGTAAGACCAAGCAGAATTTTTCTTCGCATTTTTATTTTTGATATTGTTTTTTATAATACTCCTTGTATTCCCCTGATTTAATCTTTTTCCACCAATCTTGATTTTCCTTATACCACTGCGCTGTGGCTTCCAATCCCTTGTCAAAATCAATTACTGGACTCCATCCAAGCTCTGTCGTTGCTTTCGAAAAATCGATTGCATATCTTAAATCATGCCCCTTTCTGTCTTCAACGTACTCAATCATCTCACTTCCCTTTCCCATAAGTTTGAGAATTCTTTCTGTTATTTCAATGTTTTGTTTTTCAGATGAGCCTCCAAGACAGTAAGTTTCGCCAATTACCCCTTTTTTAATGATCATCTCGACTCCTCTATTGTGATCGTCCACATGAATCCAATCTCTGATAGCCTCACCGGTCCCATAGACTGGAATTTTTTTATCCTCAATCAAATTAGTCACAAACAGGGGAATTAATTTCTCAGGGAATTGGTATGGTCCGTAATTATTGGAACAGTTCGAAATTGTAATTGGTAGTTTGTGCGTGTGAAAATATGCTCTGACAAGATGATCTGATGATGCTTTTGAAGCTGCATAGGGACTCCTTGGGTCGTATGGTGTCTTCTCGTTGAATGGTTTATCTTTTTCTCCCAATGAACCAAAAACTTCATCTGTCGAGACATGGTGAAATCTGACATTCCCATTGTTTTTTGCTGCATCAAGAAGGTTCATTGTTCCTTCAACGTTTGTGATAACAAAATCTTTACTGCTTAAAACTGAACGATCGACATGTGACTCTGCGGCGAAATGCACCACTAAATCAAACTTTTGTTCTTTGAAAAGTTTGTCGATAAATTCTTCATCACAAATATCTCCTTTCACAAATTCATAATCCTTATTTCCAGTTAAATCCTTCAGACTTTCTAGATTTCCTGCATATGTCAATGCATCAAGATTTACAATCTTATCTCCAATATTATTTTCAAGCCAATAATGAACGAAATTAGCACCAATAAATCCAGCACCGCCTGTAACTAAAATTTTCATAGCTTATCTTATTACAACTTATATTATTTCATGAGAGCCTTAAACTCCTCAAATGTTTGTAGCTTCCCGTCTTTCTCTGAGATAACGGGTTCTCCCTCAATTGGCCAATCAATCGCAAGAGTCCGATCATTCCAGATAATGCCACTATCAGATTCTGGAGCGTAGAAATTATCCACTTTATATACAAACTCCGTGTTCTCCTCAAGCGTACAAAAGGCATGAGCAAAGCCCCTTGGAACATAAAGCATTTTTTTGTTTTTTGCAGAAAGTTCAAACCCCTGCCACTGCCCAAAAGTTTTTGAGTCCTTTCGCAGGTCCACAATTACGTCAAAAACGCTTCCTGCCACAACTCTCACAAGTTTTGATTGTGCATTGGGAGAAAGTTGAAAGTGCAACCCTCGCAAAACACCTTTTTCCACAGATAGTGAATGGTTATCTTGAATAAAATCATCGTTAATTCCATTTTCTTCGAATATTTTCTTGGAGTATGATTCTAGAAAAAATCCTCTTTGATCTTCAAATGTTTTTGGTTCAATCAGAAAAGAACCTGCCAGCTTTGTTTTTATAAAATCCATTGATTTAGTGAATTTACTCAATTAAGAATTTAACCTTAGTAAATCAATTTTAGCATGCTAGATCCATTTTTAAAAGATTGTCAGGAATCTTCATGTTCAATTGTCTCTTTTGTTATTACTTTAATTAAAAAAGAAGATACTCCAATTTAAATCGGGGTACCTTCTTTTACTTTTTGCGAAGCTCTATCCTTCTTTTTCAATTTCCCAATCCTCTTTCAGTTCAACTGAGTATCCACTTCCCTTTCCGTTTTCATCAATAAGTTTAATCTTTCCCTTAACAAGATCAATTCCTGATTGCTTTTGTATCAAAATCTTGTAATTTTCAAATGTTACATTGTCTGGCAAATCATAACTAAATGAAACTGTCTTGATTGTTCCAACCGGAACATTGATAATTCCACCAAAGAATTTTTTGTCTTGTTCTGATCCATATTGAACATCTGTGAGATTCTCTGAGTTTGCTAGCCAACTACCGTCTGGCACAAAAATTCGCAGATAAGACTTATAATCTTTTATATACCAATTCCTCAATCTTCCATTGTGACGATATTTAATATCCAACGTTGCTCTTGGTTTCTCGCGTGAAAAATCGGCTGTATATTCAAAAGACCTCTTGATCACCTGATCAGTTTTATAGGAAGCCATATTCGCATCAACCATCATTAGGTAGTCTTGCTCGGATTTTTTTAATTCACCATTCCAGCCCAATTTTTTGATCTTTTCTTGGAGCTTTGTGTCCTTGAAATTAATCATTACGTCTTTTTCATTCAAATGTTTTTCCATTTTTGCAACTAGCGCTTTCTTGTCTGAAAGACTTCCTTCTTGGGCTTTTAATAGAATAGCTTTTGCCAAATCTTTCATTATATATTTTCGTTTGCCCTGTGCGATTCCCTGTTCCACATATCCTTTTTCAACTTGAAATTGAAGTTTTTCGATCGCGTTGTCCGAATTGTATTCACCTGGAAAACCAGGAATTGAGACAGGACCGGTGATCTCCAGAAAGGATGGTAGTAATTTTGTCGAAATAGCAACAACACCTGAAAGTTCTTCTTCCCCTCCTTCAATTTGATATAGTTCTTCGGCTTTTTCAGCATTCGTTGCAAAGTCTGGAGACCAGTTTGAGTCTCTTAGTTCCCAATCAGAGACTTTTAAATAATCTTTCATTGGAAATGGTGGCTCTATTTTTGTACTGATTCCAGAATCAAAAACATTCGTGTCATGTGTATCAATCGCAATAACCTTCTCTCCCTTAATCTTCAAAATTCCAAAAGCACCAATGTATCCTCCTCCTGGTCGCAACTCATTGTTGTTTTGAAATAGAATTAGGAAGGTCTTCTCTTCTTCGTTCGCAATTTCTGGAATTATACCAAAGATTATATTCAACTCCTCTTTTCGCTCTTGGTCTACTGGCAATATTTTCACTACTGAATTTGCTACCTTTGCTATTGAAGTAAACTTCTTGTCTTGCAATTGCAAAAAGGAATACCATGCTGTAAGAGAAAGGATTGCTACAACCCAAAACTTTATCAGAAATCTATTTTGTCTTCTTTTTTTCCCACTATCCATTGTGATCATAATGTTAAATTAAATTTATTATAAGCCTTCTGTCGAAAACTCTAGTTTATTAACTTGGTCTCTGTGAGTCCAAAAACAATTTGTCGCCTCTTTAAGTTAAGCGTTGCTCCGTATAAAATCCAAAAAATTAATGCCGCTGGGCCAAAAATCAGTGTATTACTAGTGAGTCCCATTAAAATAAATTGGAAATAAATAGCAATAATCATCACTAACCAAACTCTTTTTGAACCATCGGATCTAATGTAAATATCTCTTAAATCTTTAAAGTATTGATATAAGGCTCCTAGAAATATCGCTATCCCTATCAAACCAAAATTGTTCCAAATAAATAAATAGGAGTTATGGATCCTTTCCTCACTTCCAATTTGATTCTTCTTATCAACCTTCCAGCCACTACCCCAAACAAAGTTTTGTTTGACTTGCTCAAAGCCAGAAAACCAATGTCTCAAACCATCCTTTTGCTCATTACTTGCGGTTGGTCTAAAAGATGGGATGATTAGCGTAAGCACAATTAAGCAACCAGCAGCTATTGATATTAGACGATTTTTTCTCAAAAGAATCCCTGTAATAAAAAGTCCGATTCCAAGTGCAATCAATGCTATATATGAGAAAGTTAACACTAACGCAATGATCTGAATGATCATTAAAATCACCAGCGATTTTCTACTTTTGAAAAACTTCGAAAAATTCTCGAAAGCAAAATTCTCTTTTATACGAGAAATGAGTTTTTCTTTCAAAAGACTAGCTCTTTGAATTGAATATGCGGAATCAAACAACTTTACTTTTTCTTCGATAATGCTTAAAGGTCTAATTCTTTTTGCTTTACGTTTTGTGTTAATCAACATACCAATTGTAATTGGGATTGAAATCAAAAGCAGTGGTGCTAATGCATTAGCTCCAACCCTTAAAACAAATCCATCACCTAAAAATCCATTTATTTGATATTTGACACTGGTAAATGCTAGGTTCTGAACTTTCCCCACAGAAATTCCAAGACCTCCAGATGATTGCCAGGTTGTTAGAAAAGCTACAATCCCAAAAATTGAATGTGTAACTCCTGCTGTGATAATAATAGTAAAAAACCTTTTCAAACGTTTAGCTGTTTGAAAAAAATAATGAAAAGTGGTCAAAGCTAGCCAATAAAATAAAATCAAAAAGCTAACAAACCAAACGCTGTTATCAATTTCTACTCCAAAGAATTTACCAAAAAAAAGGATGCTTCCGCCTGAAATTAAAAGTAACAAAAAATAGAAAGTTAGTTTATTTAGTGTTATTTTCACTTCCTCAAAAATAATCGAAATAAGGCCAATTAGAGCCAATAGCGTTAAGAGTAAGTCTGAAACAGTCGCAATATCTGAAGTGATTTTAGTCGAAGGAAACATGATAACAATCAAAAATAGAAATAGCCATCCCCTTGAAAAACTCTTTTGAAAAATTGCAACTGCGATAAAAAGAAGTAATGTCACCGCTGCAACCGTGAAATTCAACGTTGTAACCAAAAGCAAAACAAAAGCTACGAGCCCTGCTGCTAAGGTAATTGCGGTTTCCTTTAAGGTGTTTTTAACAAAAGTTATTAATTCCACTCTCTGCTTGTTAAATTTAAAAGTATGAATATTCAAAACTTACTATTTTGAAATCATTTTACTATAACATAAAATCAAATATTTGGCAAGTGCTTCACTTGCTTGAATTTTTTCCAACAATATTCTATACTTTGTGTGCAAAAGCAGGCGAATCACACTATGGATAAACGGATTTTAAAAAACACCGAAAGAATGGATGGTTTGTCTCAAAACACCTTAAAATCAATACTTTTTAAATATAAATGAATACTAAAAAAATTCTAACGCGAGCACCACTTTGTTTTGCGCTATTTTTCCTAACCATACTCCCTTTTAATGTAAGGAAGATCTTTAATTTTGAGCAAATAAGCAATATTGAGGGCTTTCGAGAAAATTTATCCTGGTCTCTCTTTCCTTTTGATATTGTTCTTTTTCTATTATTTCTCTCTCTTGTTCTAGTTATTTTCCCATCCAAGGATCGTTATTTGGAAAAAATTAAACTTGATTTTTTGCTTAAAAAATCCTTCTTTTTGTTTGTTTTTTGGATTTTAATCTCCATCTTCTTAGCAACTAACCCTCAAATTGCTTTTTATGTTACAACTCGCCTATTTCTGGGGATTTTAGCGTTTTTTCTGCTTCGCAAAGCGCTTGATTACAAAAGAAGAACTTTCATCTACGCGTCCTCTGCGTTACTCGTTTCGGGTGTTTTTCAAGCACTTTTAGGGATTGTTCAGTTTGTTTTCCAAAAATCAATTGGTCTCAAATTTCTTGGGGAGAGCGAAATTTCAACCTCGATCTTAGGAGTTGCTAAGTTTGAAATAGCAGGAACAAAGATTATTCGAGCATATGGAACATTCCCTCATCCCAATATTTTTGCAGCTTTCTTACTTCTTGCCCTTGCAGCAGGGGTTTGGCTTCTTTTGTACGTCAATTTTTCAAAAAAATCTAAGCTTTTAAATATATTTATCCCTAGTTCTTTGGCTATTCTTGCAGCAGGGATTATACTCTCATATTCACGCTCAGTCGTTATTGCTCTTGTTATTTTCATAACAATCCTTTTAATTGCTCACAAAAGAAGCTTTGTTCGTGTTTTTAAGCAAATTTGTGAACATTTCCACATACCTAGACTTCTACAAGGTGCTTTTGGAATTCTTTTGGCGTTTTCACTACTTTTCGTCTCTTACAACATGTTATCTCCTCGAATTTGCTTCGATCACTGCGAGAATGACAATTCTATCGATCTACGCTCTGAGTATACAAAAACTGCCACCTCGATAATCTCTTCTGCTCCTCTAACTGGCGTAGGAATGGGGGGTTTTGTTATTTTTCAAAAAGAAAGAAGTCCTGAAAACATACAAAAATGGGAGCAACAGCCAGTACATAACATCTATCTTTTGATTGCTAGTGAAATCGGACTTATTGGTTTAGTGCTTTTTCTTTGCCTAATTGTTCATTTAACACAATTTTTTCAAGAAGGCTTCTTCGGAAGACTTCACAACCCTTTCATTTTATGTTTTTTTGCTTTTTTAATACTTGGTTTTGCTGATCACTATTTCTGGACATTGCCTCAGGGAGTGCTTATTTTCTGGGTTTGTCTTGCGTTTTTTCACTCATCGGCTAAGATTACTAAAGTAGAAAAATAACGATAAAAATATCATAACTGGACTTAATTTCATCTAAATAATGTCAAAAGAAAATATCGAAAAACTTGCAAAAGCCTATATTCCAAAAGCATATGAGGATGCAGTTTACAAAAAATGGGAACATTCAGGTGCCTTTAATTCTGATAATTTAGAATCTCGAAAAGGTGATTATTGCATTGTAATGCCGCCGCCAAATGTAACTGGGACTCTGCATATGGGACATGCGGGCATGTTAGCATATGAAGATATCATGATTCGCTTCCATAGAATGGATGGTTTTAGGACTCTTTGGCTCCCCGGAACTGATCATGCAGCGATTGCGACACAAACAAAGGTTGAGAAAATCATCAAAGAAGATGGTTTGACCAGACATTCATTGGGACGTGAGGAATTTTTGAAAAAAGTTGATGAATTTGCGCAAAAATCTCATGACACAATCGAAAATCAGATTAAAAAAATCGGCTCCTCTTGCGATTGGTCACGTGAAGCCTTTACCTTAGATAAAACCAGAAATAAGGCTGTGAATTCTGTCTTTAAATTGATGTATGAAGATGGCTTGGTTTATCGTGGTGAGCGTGTGGTGAATTGGTGTCCGCGTTGCCATAGTACCTTAGCTGATGATGAAGTTGAGTATGAAGAGGTGACAGGGAAACTTTATTGGCTTAAATACGGTCCTTTTGTGCTTGCCACAGCCCGTCCAGAAACAAAGCTTGGTGACACCGCCGTTGCTGTTCACCCTAGTGACAAACGCTACAAAGAGATGGTTGGCAAAGATTATGAAATTCAAGGCGTCCTTGGAAAATTTATGGTGAAGGTAATTGCGGACCGCTCAGTTGATATGGAGTTTGGCTCAGGAGTAGTTAAAGTGACCCCTGCTCACAGTCTTATTGATAGCGAAATGGCGACACGTCATGGAATTCCAACAAAAAAGATTATCAATGAAGACGGTAAGATGATGGATAATTGTGGAAAATATGCTGGGATGACAACCCTTGAAGCTCGAGAAGCAATTGTTGAAGATATGCAAGAAATGGGTCTTATCGATCATATCGAGGAAGACTATAAGCATAAATTATCCCTTTGTTATCGTTGTGATACTGTGATTGAACCACTCCCCTCCTTGCAATGGTTTATTGATGTAAATAAAAAAACTGACAAATTGTTAGGTAAATCAATTAAGGAAACTTGTGTTGATGCTGTGAAAAAAGGGGTTTTTAAGAAAGAAAAGATTAATATCATTCCAAGCCGTTTTGAGAAAAATTATTTCCATTGGATGGACAATCTGCGCGATTGGTGTGTTTCAAGGCAAATTTGGTATGGACATAGAGTTCCTGTTTGGTACAAAGACGAGGAGATTTTTGTAGGAGTCGAAGCACCAAAAGGAGAAGGATGGGTTCAGGATGAAGACACTCTTGATACCTGGTTTTCTTCTGGAATGTGGACTTTTTCTACTCTTGCAAACAAACCAGAACAAATTTCTATTAAAGATGGGAAATTATATATTGATTCCGAAGATTTTAGGAATTTCCATCCCACTGCTGTTCTGGAGACTGGTTATGATATCTTGTTTTTCTGGGTGGCTCGCATGATTATTATGACAACCTATGCAATAAACGATATTCCTTTTAAAAATGTATATCTTCATGGACTTGTGTTGGATGAAAAGGGTAAAAAAATGTCAAAATCGAAAGGAAATGTGATTGATCCGCTCGACATGATTGATAAATACGGAACTGATGCAACTAGGCTTTCTCTTATTATTGGTTCTACTCCAGGAAATGATATGAAACTTTCCGAGGAAAAAATCGAAGGGCTACGAAATATGGTAAATAAGCTCTGGAATATTTCAAGATACATCATCCAAACGATTGGCATAGATAAAAGTGAGATCAAAAAAGAAAATCTAACAGCTGCTGATCAAGCAATAATAGTAAAAGTACAAGACTTAATTGATGAGATCAAAAAAGATCTTGAGGGTTATCGTTTTTCAAAAGCTGCTGAATATTTGCGAGAATTTTCCCGAAATGACTTTGCGGATTGGTATTTAGAGATTACAAAATATGACCATAGCACTGAAAAAAAGAAGGTTCTAACTCTTATTCTTAGCGACCTTTTGAAACTTTGGCACCCCTTTGCTCCTTTTATAACAGAAACTATTTGGAGCAACTTCAATGATTCCTTGCTATTAACTGAAAAATGGCCTTCTTCAAAGAAATACCGTGAACTTCTTGGGCACTCTAAAGAAGCTTCGCTTTTTGGTGAAATAATTGAAATTATTAAGGGAATCAGAAATGTTCGTGCTGCGCATAAAGTTGCACCAGACAAAAAGATTGAGGTTGTGATTTATGCCGGGGAGCAAACTGAATTCATTCGTTCGCAAGAACATCTTATTAAAAAGCTTAAAACCGGAATTGAAAAGCTAACCATTACAGAAAAAGGAGAGTGCTTGAAAAATGCCGTTCCTCTAACAGTGGGAGAGATTGAAATCTATCTTCCGCTTGGAAGTTTAATTGATAGTAAAAAAGAAAAACTTCGCCTCGAGAATGAGCTTGAACAAGCTGAAGAATATCTAGCTTCAATTGAAAGAAAGCTTAAAAATCAAGCATTTACCAAAAATGCTCCTGCGGAAGTTATTGCAAGAGAAGAGAAAAAGGCTGCGTCAACAAAAAGCAAACTATCCAAAACAAAGGCTTTATTGCAACAACTTTCCTAAAAATCAAAAGTTTTAAAATTACAAAACAAAAAGTGAAAAACAAAACACTACAAACGATTCTAATCTTTTTTGTTTTTGGAGTCATTTCAAGTTTTCTGTCGCTGATAATAATGATTTTGCTTCCCCAGAAAATTGCCAGCAATGAAAGCATTTTTAGCATCTCTTTTCTAGCCTTACTGGAGGAAGTTGTTAAATTTTCGCTTCTGTATTTCATTCTATCAACGCATTCATTGAATGCGTTTCGCAAAAGCTCAAGGCTTTTCTTGTTTCCTGTGTTTTTAGGACTAGGCTTTGGCTTTTTTGAGCTTTCTCTTGTTCTTTTCGGAGGAACGAACTTTCCTTTAGAGATGAAAGCTTTTTTCCCAATGATCATTCATATAACTTCTGCCATCCTTCTTACTTTTGCAATAAATATCCTCAATAAACACGTTTCGAGAGTGTATGCTCTGATGTTTTTCCTCTTGGCAGTTTTTATACATATATGTTACAATGTGACTATAGTTAAGATTATCTAAATCTTAGGAATAAAAGGAGCATAAAAAATAAAAGTAGCAGATGACAAAACAAAAGAAATCCTTTTTTGAAAAACTGACGGGTATAAAGAAAATTACGGATGAAGATCAGTTGGAGGAATTGGAGTTACAAGAATCACCAGAAGGGGGTTTTGTGACACAGTTTGAATCACAAGAAAGCGACATGTATGAATTCCCTGAACAAGCTCAGGAAGAACCCCAAGAGGAACAAGAAATTCAACAATATATTCAAAACGAAACTATGCAACAACCACAACAAGAATTTGAGCAACCAATCGAGTCAGAAGGTCAACTGACAATCGACGTGTATCAAACAAATGACGATATTGTCATCAAATCAACAATCGCTGGTGTAAAACCTGAAAACCTTGATGTAAACATTAATAATGATATGGTTACAATCAGGGGAGAAAGGCAGCAAGATGAAGAAATTTCCGTTGACAACTATTACTATCAAGAGTGTTACTGGGGGCCGTTTTCAAGAAGTGTTATTCTCCCAGTGGAAATCATCTCCGACAAAGCAGAAGCTACAATGAAAAATGGTATTCTAACATTAAAATTACCAAAAGCTGATACAACAAAGACACGGAAAATTCAAGTTCGCGGTTTCTAAATATTTATTTTGAACTTTCTATAATAAAAACCAGCGAGTGAGCTGGTTTTTATTTTATTGCCTTACGGTTTCATTCTCTCACAAAAACTATTTTTTAATCCATATCTTCACAGGACTTGAAAAATACTCAACTTAAGCTATCCTAAGTATATGAATTACACTTTTGAAAAAATATTTATACTAGTCTCTCTGCCTATTCTTTTTTTGGCAAGTACAAGTACTTGTATTGCAAAGGAACAAACAAGGGGAAGTCTTTTTTTGAAAACTCAAGAATTGCGTTTTTCAAATAATACTTCCTTGCAAGCATATTTAGCAAAAAAGATTGTTTTGCAATTCCAAGAAAAAGCTTTTGAATTTAGTCCAAAAGATTTTTTCAACAAAGAGACTAACTTCTCTTTCGATGCTAGTTATTCCTCTGAAATTGAAAAAAGTTCTCTGTGTCTGGATCAGGCAGACGGAGTTTCAAATATTAACAATTCCCCACTCAGAGAATATTCCTCTATTTGCAATTTAATTAACACCACAAGTTCTGTCGGTCACCTCAAAAAAGGTGCTTTATTGAAAATTGACGCTCCAAGAATTAATAGCTTTGTGTCAACATTAAGTGAAGAAATTGTCTCTGCTCCAAAAAATGCTAAACTGAAAATAGTAACTACTGAGAACAAGGATGGAGACGACAGAACACTACAAAGAAAAATAGAGATTATTTCTCCTGCTAAATCAGGGTTCTCTCTTGATGAGGAAAAAACTGTCTCTATTATATTAACGGCATTGAGCCAATCGGAAGAAAAAATTATTCTTCATCTACCAACTAAGGAGGATGAAGCGAAAATCTCTCAAAAGACGCTTGAGAGATTGAATGTGAAAGAACAAATTGGACATGGTGAGTCAAATTTCAGAGGGTCACCTAGGAATAGGATTCATAATATTAACGTGGCAGTCGATAGATTTAATGGGCTTCTATTGGAACCCGGGCAAGAATTTTCTTTCGTGGAAATTCTAGGACCAGTTGAGAAAGAAACTGGCTACAAGGAGGAGCTTGTTATTAAGGATAATAAAACAATTCCTGAGTATGGTGGTGGCATTTGCCAAGTCTCTACAACAGTCTTTCGAGCAGCTTTAAATACGGGCTTCAAAATCACGGAGCGTAGAAATCATGCCTACCCCGTTCAGTATTATAGTCCTCAAGGAACTGATGCCACAATATATCTACCAAAACCAGACTTGAGATTCATCAATAATACTCCTGGGTATATAATTTTTCAAACCTCTATAGTAGGTAGTAAATTAATTTTTGATGTATTTGGTGAATCAGATGGGAGAGAAGTGAAAATGGAAGGACCAAGAGTAACCGCACGGACACCGGACGGTGGTTTAAAGGTAACCCTCAAGCAAGTTGTTAGAGACCAGAATGGGGAGCTCGTCTTTGAAGATACTTTCAAAAGCGTCTATGATAACCCTGATAAATATCATGAAACAGAAGTCTTGAAGATAAAACCAGATAATTGGTCAAATAAACAATGGAAGGTGTATAAAAAAGAACACAATCTTTAAGTTTTAAAAATAAACACATGTATTTTGTATTCGACATTGGAGGAACTAAAATTAGAGTTGCTGTTTCCACTGACAAGAAAACTATCTCGGATTACAAGGTTTTTAGTACTCCAGGTAACTTCTCGGAGGGCGTTGAAATGATTGTTTCAGCAGCTCGTGGTCTTTCTGGCGGCCAAAAAATTACAGCAATTGCTGGAGGGATTGGTGCGCCTTTGAATAAAAACAAGACTGGAGTTGTCACTTCATATGCAACTATCAACAAATCTCTCTCTAGCTGGGCTGGCGAACCTCTGCGTAGTGCTCTTGAAACTGAGCTACAAGCGACTGTATTCTTAGAAAATGACACAGAGGTTATTGGCTTAGCGGAAGCTGCTCAAATAGACGATTATAAAAATAAAATCATCGCTTATTATACGATAAGCTCTGGTGTTGGTGGTTCACTTATAGACCATGGAGAGATATCATCCAATACTATGGGTTTTGAACCAGGTAACCAAATTATCGACCCTCTGCAAACACTCTGCCCTGGCTGTGAAAAACCAGGAAGATTGGAGGATCTAATCGGAGGAAACTATATAGAAGAAAGAACTGGTAAATTACCCGAGGAAATTAACGATGAGGCTTTTTGGGACGACATTGCACGATATCTAGCTATCGGATTAACAAACTCTGCAGTTCATTGGTCACTGGATACCTTCATTCTTGGTGGTTCCGTGATGCACAAAATATCTATTCCTTTGGTTGAAAAATATCTTCAAAAATATCTCACTATTTATCCCCAGCTTCCAAAAATACAAGGGTCTCAACTTGGTGATCTGGGTGGGCTTCAAGGGTCAATTGCATATCTAAACTCTAAACTGGCGCAGTAATTCCCAAATAAAAAAACAAGACTCGCAAGTCTTGTTTTTTTATTTACTTAGCGTATTTTTACTCAAAAATACGAATAATTTTTGCATTAGTTTTTTTCAACTCTCCATCGCCTTCTCTTATCGAAATCGTAGCTCCTTCTGTTAAATTTTCCACATTACCAACCATATCATCACTTCCCTCTTTTCCATAACTTTCTTTACTTGTCAAAATTACAATTGTATTATCTGTTATTTTATAGGACAAAATTTCACTCTCCCCTTCTTCTTTTGGTTTTCCGATTTCCACAACAATTTCCTTATCGGAAAAAGAAAGGAGGACGCCCTTCTTTTCATTGAGCATTCTCTCTTTCATTTGCAACTTTTCTTTCCTTGCTACCCCTAAACGTAAAATCTTTTCGTTCTTTGCATTTTCAAGCATTTTTTCGTGCTGGGCGCTCTTATTCCTTACTTGCGTTAAAGTTAAGGTTGTTGTTGTAAAGAATAAAAAAATAAAAACAATCCCAATTGCGATAACAACGCCTTCCGGCAAAACCTTTTTATCTTTCTTTGAAGACATTTTTATTTTTATTTAAATTTTATTTTTTGAATTTCTATGATAATTTTACCATAAAGCAAAAATCAAGACAAACCAAATTTTTCATTTTTAATTCCGATAATCCTTTCTTAGGTTTTCTTGTAACTTTTTTAGTTTTTGTTTTGTTGCTATGGGCGACTAGAGGGAATTGAACCCTCATTAGCGGTACCACAAACCGTCGTTCTACCATTGAACTATAGTCGCCATGTTTTTTGGATAAACAAAAAGGTCTATCACAGAAAGAATTATATCACAAATAGTGAAATTGGCAATACTCATTATAATACTTGTATCACTTTCTTTTGATAAAACCTTTAAATACCTCCTAAGCTTGACAAAAAGCCCTCTTCACTACATAATAAAATTATAGTACTTTCCCAAGAACGTGCTTCTGCAATGGGAATTTTATTCTTCTTAAACATTTTAAAAAGCGTAAAGACGCTTATCAAGGAGGTAAACCATGAAAAAAGGAATTACTTTTACCCTAATCGGGCTACTTGTAGCACTGGCATTGATTCTGCTTTTTAATCAACCATCCATCGCGAATAGCAATTCGGCCACAACAATCCCTCAGAAAGGTCTACTTCTTCCGAGTTGGAAAATGAATAATCCAGATTATAAGAGACATGCCAAAGGACTTGTGACTTTTACTCACGCAAAACACGCTCAGGATTATCAAGCTACTTGCGATAAATGCCATCATGACGCGGAGGGGCAACCCTTGTTTCTGGTAATTGGAGACTCTGCTGAAAAATGTTCCACCTGCCACAAAGAGACTAAAAAGGTTAAAGGCGAAAAACTCAGTAAATCAGAAAAAATCGTGAAGTATCACAAAGAAGCTCTCCATGCCAACTGCATTGGATGCCACAAAGAGTTTAATATTAGAAAGGGTGATCCCAAAGGGAAAGGCCCCGCACCAACAAGCTGTGTGAAGTGCCACCCAAAGAAATCTAAAGCATAAATAGATCTTTCGAAGGTCTATATGAACTAAAAAAGTCCCATCTTCTATTACGGAGACGGGACTTTCTCTTTTTACAAAACCCTGGGTTAGCTTATGACGTTTTTTTGCTTCCCAGCTTCAAATCCCTTAATATTCTCAACAGTTGTCGAGAAGATCCTTTCAATTGCCTCTGCACTGTTAAAAGCATTATGGGGTGTAAAAACAACATTCTCCATTTCGAAAATAGCCTTGTCTCGAAAAACTTCTCTCAACTTCTCGCTATTACGTTCAGATGATAATAACTCTTTCTCTTCCTGAATAGATTCCTCTCCTTCTATCACGTCTAATCCCGCTCCAGCAATCCTATTTTCGCTTAGCGCTTTATACAGAGCCTCTGTGTCTACAAGCCCTCCTCTGCTAGTATTGATTAGTATTGCCCCTTTTTTCATTTTACTAAAACGCTCTTCATTCATTAAATGTTGAGTTTTTTTATTCAAAGGAAGACTTAGAGAAACAATATCCGAGCTCCCCAATAGATCATCTAACTCGTTTGTATATTCAAAATTCAAAACTTCGGCCAACATTTCGTCTCGAAATTTATCAAAGGCAATCACTTTCATCCCAAAACCTTTTGCGATTTTGATTATATGTTTTCCTATATGCCCGACACCGACTACTCCTAATGTTTTCCCTCTAAGGTCAAAGCCTTGTAGCCCGGTAATTGAGAAATCATTTCTCTTTCCTCTTAGATATGACTTATGTACATTACGAGAAAGCGAAAGAATTAGGGCGAATGTATGCTCAGCAACTGTATTTTCACCATAGAAAGGCACGTTTAAAACGCTTATTCCTCTTTCTTGGCACTCCTTAATATCTATGTGATCAAAGCCAGTTGATCGAGTTGCAATAATTTTTAAATTTTTAAATTTTGCCAAGACATCTTTCGTTAATTGTGAATAAATAAAAACTGAAAGCACTTCTGCACTTAGATCATCTTCTTTTATATTTGCTTCTTGGACAGTTTCTTTAAAAAAAATAGTTTCGTGCTCAGACAGTTTATCTTCAAAAAAAGCCTGGGACTCTTTTTTCGTTTCAAAAAATAAAATTTTCATATTTTTTACTATACTTGTTATACTGAACTTAATTATAGCACCAGGGAACAAAAAACACGAGATAAAATTCTCGTGTTTTCTTTCGTGCGCCTGGCAGGACTCGAACCTGCAACCCCTTGATCCGAAGTCAAGTACTCTATCCAATTGAGCTACAAGCGCAATATGATTATCAAAACTGTGCACCATGAGAGATTTGAACTCCCGACCGTTCGCTTAAGAGGCGACTGCTCTACCAACTGAGCTAATGGTGCAAAAATATAAACTACAAAATTGAGCATAGCCCAAAAAGATGTTTCCGTCAATATTCCTAGTGATTTTATTAATCAATCCTTGAGGTTAGCAATATTTTCAATGACTCTTGCTAATTTTTTATGATCGTGCCTAATCAGAGATCTAACGTGCGAAATTTTATCAGCTTTGCTATATTCCTCTTCTTTACCAAGTAGGTTGGCTGTGATCACTTTATGCCTTTCCTCCTTTCCTTTGACAGCTTTCTTGAGTTTTAGGATCTCTTCACCTCTTTTTTCGTACCTTTTCTTCAGTTCAATGGAAGGTTTTTGCACATTAAAAATTGCAAAATCAACTCTCTCTTTACCAATAAAACTATTGATTGAATCAATATAATCATTCAATGAAAAATTTTCCGTATGACCTTTTTTATTTACGAGATTTGCCACATAAACAACTTTAGCTTTTGTCTTGGCTATAGCTCTTGAAATTTCATCTATTAATAAATTTGGAACTATGCTGCAATAATGATTTCCTGGCCCTACCACAACAACGTCTGCCTTCATGATAGCCTTAATCGCGTCTTGATTTGCTTGAGCACGTGGTTCTAGATATATCTGCTCAAAACCAATCCTCTCGATGCTGTTATTTTTATTTATTTCGGCTTCTCCAGTCAGTACCTTTCCGTTGTTAAGTGCTAGATGTAAATTTACATTATCCTTTGTTACAGGGATAACTTTCCCGTGTACATTTAACGCTTTCATTGCTACATCAAGACCTTCAGAGAAATCACCTTTCATTTTCTCCAAGCCGGAAAGAAAAATATTTCCCACTGCATGTCCTTTTAAATCTCCCGTTTCAAAACGATAATTAAACAAATCACGCCAAATTAATGGCTGTTCACTTAAAGCGACTAAACACTGCCTAATGTCTCCTGGCGGCAAAACACCCAATTCATCACGCAAACGACCAGTAGACCCACCATCATCAGCCATAGAAACAATAGCACTGATATCAAAGGCAAGTTCTCTTAGTCCAGATAATAAAACAAAGCTTCCCGTTCCTCCTCCGATTGTTACAATTTTTTTTTGCATTCCGCTTAGTTACTTATCTCCGTTTTCAGTTCCTCCAGCGCTCTTGTAAGCTGAGGATCTCTCTCTTCCTTATAATCATCAATGGACATCTTCACTTCGATATCTGGTTCCAATCCAACCTCATGAATAGAATCTCCATTTGGAGTTAACCATTTCGCAATAGTGATTCTCATGCTTGATTTGTCGGTAAGCCCTTGCAATTGTTGAACAGAACCTTTCCCAAAACTTTTTTCTCCGACTAATTTAATATTCCTAAGATCCCTTAATGCTCCTGCCATAATCTCCGAAGCACTTGCGCTACCACCATTCATTAGTACAACTATTGGCAAATCAAGCAGCTTATCACTTTTTCCCAATGCTCTAAAGGGAGTTTTTTTGCCGTCTCTTCCTCTTTCCCAAACCACAACATCGCCTTTCTTAATAAACGTTGAAGTCATATCAATTGCAACATTCAAGAATCCTCCAGGATTATTTCTTACATCTATTATTAAACCATCAACATTATCGTTTATAGCTGTTATAATTGCTTTGTCAAATTTCCCACCCGTATTTTCAAGAAATTTTGAAATCTTAATATATCCGATTCCTTCATCCTTTTTCTCATACTTTACGCTCTGTAATTCTATCTTCCCACGAATAATTGCGATTTCCAAAGTTTCTCCTGTTTCTTCTCTGGCAACTGTCAATTTAACCTCTGTACCCTTTTCACCACGAATTCTTTTTACTGCATCATCAACGGTCATATCAAGAGTCATCTCGTCAAAAATTTTCACGATTACATCTCCTGCTCGCAAACCAGCTTTTTCTGCAGGCATTCCCTCCAGGGGGGCAATTACTGTTAGCATTCCTTTTTTCATTCCTAATTCCGCACCGATTCCTTCAAAGCTACCGCCCATATCAGTGTTAAAATCCTGAGTTTCCTCCGGATTCATATATGCTGAATACGGATCACCTGCTGCTGACACCATTCCCTTAATAGCGCCGAAGACTCTTTCTTGGGAATCTAGCTCATCAACGTCAACAAACTTATCATCCATTTGTCTCCATGCTTCCCAAAAAACAGAAAAGTCAACATCTTCAGGTTTTCCCTTGTCGAAAATATTTACACTACTACCTGAGGGCTTAATAAAACTTGAGAGTCTGTTTGAAAGACTCTTTTTTTCAAAAGTTTTTCCTCCCCACATAAAACCAACAGCAAAAACGAACAAAAGCAAAACAATCATCCCAATGTTATTTTTTTTGGTTGTTTTTTTACTTATTGAGATAAGGCTTTCCCCATTAGAGTTATCTAGTAAGTTCTCCTCTACTTGATTGTCGCTATCAGTACTTTCAACGCCTTGTTGTTCTTGTGTTTCTTCTCGATAACCTTGGTTTTCTTTTTTCATTTTTTCTAATTTCCTTGATTAAATTCAATGTGTGGATTTTTCTTTCCCGCAAACTTAATGAAATATTTTATTGAACTGCTAATATGAGCTCTTGTGTATTTATTAAATAAAACTGAACTAAAAGCATTTCTACTTGCGCTAGCCCTTCCATGATAATGAAAAACTTTTACCTTCGGATTATAAACCACCCTATAGCCACTCTCCCAAAAACGCCTACACCAATCTACGTCCTCGAAATACATGAAATATCTTTTATCGTAAGGGCCAATTTTGTCAACGGCTTTTCTTCTCGTCATCATAGCACTGCCCATTACCCAATCAGCATCAAAAATGTTCCCTAGTTTTTGCTCTTTTTTCATCAAAAAATTAGCTAGATGTTTTTTTGCAAAACTCATTCTTCCAAGAAATGTTCTTCTGTAGATAATTGTCAGTAGAGAATACAATCTAAAACAAGACTGTTGCACAGAATTATCAAAATTAATCAACTTTGGAGCTACAATGCCGACTGTATCGTCTTTTTCGATAAACTCAAGTAGTTTTTTAATAGCATTATCTTTGATTATAATATCAGCATTGATAATAAACAAAAAATCTCCTTTTGCCTTTTTGAGCCCCTGATTAACTAACCCACCAAAGCCTTTGTTTTTCTGATTAGGAATAAAAAGGGTCTCTTTAAAGTCCTCTTTAAAGAGATCATATGTTTGTTCGCCTGTGCTACTGTCAGCAACAATTGTTTCATACTCCAAATCTTTGGCATTTTTCTTTATTGACTCCAAACAAAGTCTTAATAACTCTGGGTTTTGATATGAAGTGATAATAATTGATAGCTTGGGATTTGTTCTCTGCATAAATTAGGTTGTCCTTATTTCTCTATTTTTATCTTTACGACAGTTTTTGTTGGCATGTGAGAAATAACCTTCGTGCCTTCTGGTATACTCAGGTCTTCAATTTTTACATTCACAGTACCTTCGTCTTTTGCCTTTGGCAGCTTACTAAGATCGATCGTAATCTGGTTCCCTGCATAATTCCCTTCGATTTTTATCTGGAATATTTTTTGGGTTGCTTTTGCTTTATATTTACTCGAGGCTTCTAATTCTCCGATAACTTTGATGGGAATTGTTCTAATTTTTCTTTGTGGCTTGGCATATTGATTCACAGGACCGACATCGCTCTGTCTTGCAACGACAAAAATGTTCTTGCAAATTTCATGTATCTTTGAATAATCATAGTTTCCAGCTCTTGGGACAAGAACATATCCTGCTCCATGAATATCTTCTGGGACCCTCAGAAGGCCCTCTTCTGTATTTTCCAAAACTCTCTGGTAAATTTCAGCATTTTGCATTCCCACATATTCATCAAAAAAACCCCTCATTTCACCAGCTGGCATATCAGTTCTCACATTATCTCCAATTGCATCAAGAATATTACTCACCCTTCCAAAGTCAGTCAATGTTCCAAGCGAAATTAATCTACTTTTCAAAGATTGCAAAACAACTTGTTGCCTTTTTGCGCGATCAAAATCAGAAGTATTCTCCCTGGCCCTAACGTAGCAAAGGGCTGTTTCACCAGTTAAATGATTTTTTCCGGCAGGCAACGTAAACTCTCCGCCACACTCATTCCCTTTAACAAACTGGGAAACTTCATAGAAAGGAGTTTCCAGTGTAACGTCAACGCCGTCCACTGCGTCGATTAGCTTTCTGAATCCAACAAAATCAATTGTAGTAGCATAATGAATATTCATTCCAGTTATTTCTCCGACTGCTTTTTTCATTTGGGAGATGCCTTCTTTTTTGCCTGCTTGTTCACCATACGCATGGATAGCATTAATTTTTGATGAATCAGTGCTTCCAGGAATTTTTACATATAAATCTCTTGGTATCGAAACTAAGGCAATTTTATCCTCATCTTTCTTTAAAGAAACCACCATAATGACATCCGCCAATAAGTCTCCTCCTAAGATTTCTGTTCCTCTCATCCCTAAAAGCAAAATATTTGTTCTTCCATCGCCTTCTTGTTTAATCTCTTCTCCTGATGCAACACCTAAAAGACTTCCAAAAACAGACTCTTTACCACCAGACATCTTACTCAAAATACTACCGGATTTATACAAAAATCCTCCTCCAGCGACAATAATAGCAAAAATAAAAACGGTAAAAAACCAAAAGGTTTTCTTTTGGTAAAAGCTTATTTTTTCATTTCCATGAACTCTGAATCCAGTCTGCTTCTTTTTCTTTTTGTTTGAAAATATACTCATATCTAGGAACTTTAATTTATTGTTTTATCACTATGTTACTTGGTTTTGTAATTTTTAGCTTTAACATATCAAATATACACTTTCTGTAGTCAAATTTCAAGGATTTTGATTGTACTTTATTTTTTATTTAAATTGATTATAGACTTTAATAGTTTGTTTTGCTGATTCCTTCCAACTAAACTGCCGGGCTCTTCTATTCCCCTTTTCAATTAATCTTTCTGCACAATCTTTATCATTTATTATTTGAAACAATTTTTCAATAAAATCCTCTGGGTCACTTTGTTTATAAAACATGGCAGCGTCAAGGCAAATTTCTGGCATACAGGATGCGTTTGTTGACAGAACAGGAGTTTCACTTGCCATTGCTTCAATTGCTGGCAACCCAAAACCTTCATAGTTAGAACAAATACAAACCACTGTAGCTGACTTGTAATACAATGGTAAATCCTTGCCATCAATAAAGCCTGTGAAAATTATCTGCTTGGCAATTTGAGGAAACCTTCTTTCTATTTCAGTCATCTCAGAGTCGATTGATTTGTCGTAGTTGTGACCACTCTTATTTCCTGCTAACACTAAATTCATTCTTGCAACTTTTCTATCTGCAGCAAATTTCTGTTTAAATTTAACAAAATTTTGCAAAAGAAAAGGAATGTTTTTCCTTGGCTGCAACGTTCCAATGTATAGAATAAAATCTTCTGGAAGATTATTTTTCTCTTTGAATTGAATAATTTCCGTCTCTACTCTTTTTTTGAAAAACTCTTCTGTCGCACCACCATTATGTACAACTTCAATTTTTTGTTCATCAATTCTGTAAACATCGATAATTTCCTGTTTAGTGAATTCTGAAACAGTAATGATTTTGTCTGCTCTTCTTAAGGACAATGGAATGAAAGTCTTTAAGAGAAATAGATCCTTTTTTGCAATAAAGTTTGGATATCTTGCAAAGGAGATATCATGAATTGTTGTTACTAGTTTGGTTTTTTTTGGAATCCACAAAGGTGTGATGTATTGCACGTGCAATATATTGATAGTTGTTTTTTTTATAAACTTCGGCAAAGACCAGAATGTCCAAAAAGCTTTTTTTGAAGGCAAAATTGAAAAAATTTCGAACTTCTTTTTTTTCTTTTTATCTCGATAGAATTTTTTCTCGATTTCCTTCAAAACTGTTTGGTCACTTTCATCTGTGAATAACAAAAATTCATCTTTTTTATCAATTTCCAAAAGATTATTCATCAACTGTATAGTTACAGTTTCGTCACCTGTTCGATTTTTCCCTACAGTTCGAATATCGAAACCTATCTTCATAATAAAACATTTTAAATTATTGGGACGTACTTTTTATTTTTTTGTATTTGTAAAAACAAGAACATCAGAACACTTTCTCGAATTTTCTCTTTGTAGCGGCGAGAGGATTTGAACCTCTGACCTCGGGCTTATGAGTCCCACGCTCTAACCAACTGAGCTACGCCGCCAAATCATTAAATTACATAAAAAAATCAATTTTCTTTAACAATTTTCAACTTGTTTACGAATTGAAAACTGGGGATTGAAAATTGAAAATTAAATCTTGTTGCGGGGACCGGATTTGAACCGATGACCTACTGGTTATGAGCCAGTCGAGCTACCAAGCTGCTCCACCCCGCGATCAAAAAATATATCAGTTGCCTCATGAACCAACTTAGTTCCATTCTTACATAAAAAAGGGTCTCTGTCAATCAAGTTATTTTGAGCCAACCACTCTCACTCCGCCCTTTCTTAATGTGTTTTTTATCTTGGCCTGAGCATGCGCTGTTTTTACGAATCTCAACCAATCACGACTTGGTAATTTCTTATCTTTAGACGTCACAACATCAATTAAATCACCGTTATGAATAATGTAGTCCAGAGAGACCATTTTTCCGTTAGCTTTTGCTCCCATTGCTCTGTCACCTACTTCTGAATGAATTCGATAAGCAAAATCAATTGGTGTTGCACCTTCTGGCAATTCAATTACATCTCCACTGGGAGTAAAGGCAAAAATATGATTTTTGAAAAAATCAATTTTAATTGAGCGCCAGAATTCATCTGTTTGCCCCCCCGTCTCAGTATGCCACTGTTTTAGCTGTTGCACCCACTCAAGCTCTTTCTCGGGTACTTCCGCGGCCCTTGGTTCTCTTCTGAACATTATATCTTTCCATGTTCTGCCCTGTGTATATATCCAATGAGCAGCAATCCCGAATTCGGCTTCGTCGTGCATTCTTTCTGTTCTAATTTGAATTTCCAAAATTTTCCCTTCGGGTCCAAAAACCGTCGTGTGAATCGACTTATATCCATTTGGCTTTGGCAAAGAAATGTAATCTTTAATTCTACCAATAAGCGGTTTATACTTTTTGTGTACAATTCCTAAGGTTTCATAACAAGAAGCAACTGTTGTTACAACCAATCTAATTGCAACTAAGTCATACACCTTATCAACATTCATGTCATATTTCTCCAACTTTTTATACAGTCGGAAATATCTCTTTGCTCGGCCATGAACATCAATTAATTTTATCCCTGACGTTTTCAGTTCCTCCTTTAATTCCCTGATTGCAGATTTCACGTACTGTGAACGCAGCTTATACGCCTCTGTTTCTAACTCAACTATGTGTTTGTATTTTTCAGGCTCTATATATTTAAATGCCAAATCTTCCAACTCTCCCTTAACCTCACCGATACCGAAACGGTTTGCAATTGGAACGAAAATTTCCATTGTTTCTTTTGCAATTCTAAATCGTTTATTCTCAGGTAACGCTTCTAGTGTCCTCATGTTATGCAATCTATCGGCGAGTTTGATTAGAATCACTCGTATATCAGCCGCCATTGCCATAAACATCTTTCGCAGGTTGTCCAAATAATACTCTTCAATACTTCCTTTTAACCTAACATGCCCCAACTTTGTCACACCCTCAACAATGAAAGCGACCTCTTTTCCGAACTCCTTTTCAATTTCCTCGAGTTTAATCTCTGTATCTTCTGGAACATCATGTAATAATGCCGCGCTAATCGTGATTGAACCAAGACCCATTTTAACTAATGTTGCAGCAGTTTCCACACAATGGACAAAATAGTCTTCCCCTGACTTTCTCTTTTGTCCTTGATGTGCTTTTTTGGCCATCGCATAAGCTTTCGAGATTCGCTCGATCCTCTTACTACTATATGGAATTTTTCTCAGAGAGATCAATTCTTTTAATGTCTTTGGTTGTATAACTTCTGACATTCAATCTTGGGGCTAATTCTTAACAATCATCTATTGTTGAGTGGTTTTTTTATCTGTGCTTTCTATTCTCACATTTTTCTGGAACATCGTCAATCCCTCCCTCGCTCCAAGGATGGCATCGAAGCACTCGGGAAAGACCTAGGTAGCAACCCTTAAGAGAACCAAAACGCTTAATAGCTTCCAGTGTGTATTGTGAACAAGTGGGATGAAACCTGCAAGTTCTTTCACTATAAAAATAAGAAAGGAGGCCGGTGTCTCTTGAGAGAGTTTTTTGATAGAGTTTTATCAAAAAAATTAAGACTTTTTTCATTTGATTCAAATTAGTCATCATATCACTGCTTTAATTAAATACTTTTTTAGATATTTAGCAAGTACGGGTATTTGAAATTTTATTCAAAAATATAAAGCTTTGAAATAATGAACTTTCTTGCTAGAATAGAGAAAATAAGAAAAATATAAACGATAAATTCATGATGAATAAAATCAGCGGAGATAAGTTAACTTGGATTGATATTCAAGACCCGACACCTCAAGATATTTTATATGTGAAAGATAATTTCAAATTAGACCCACTTGTTCTTGATGAGTTTACTTCCCCATCACAACGTCCACGAGCTCAAGAATTCAGTAATTGTCTATACGTCGTGATACATATCCCCCTCTTTGATCGCTCCAAAAGAGTTACTACACCAGGAGAATTGGATATTGTAATTACCAAGGATCATCTCTTTACAGCCCACATTGGTGATAACATACCGCTCAAAGCAATCATTAAAGAGTTTAATGAAAATGAGGTAGTTAAAAATCAAGCGATGTCCGAATCAACTGCTTATCTTCTTTATTTTATTTTAGAAAAATTGCTTGATTCTTGTTTCCCAAAGATTGATCATATTAATGAACAATTAAGTGAAATAGAAAAACAGATATTTAGCGGGAAAGAAAAAGAAATGGTATGCGAAACTTCAGTTGTGAAAAGGGATATCTTGGCTTTTAGGAGAACTCTCAAACCCCAAAGAAGCATCCTTGAATCTCTTGTACAAAAACACTATAACTTGTTAGATGATAGTTTGAATAAATATTTTCAAGAACTCATAGGTGTCAATATCCGGGTCTGGAATGCTCTTGAAAATACCAAAGAAGTAATTGAATCACTTGAAGAAACTAACAATGCTCTTGTTTCTTATAAGATTAATGAGGCAATGCGTTTTTTGACGGCTATTTCACTTATAACTTTTACACTTTCAGTAACAGTTGGGATTTTTGGAATGGCACCATTCGACTCCTTCTCGATTGCCCATGAAAAAACAACTTTCTGGTTTATTCTCGGCTTGATGTTTTTTACTGTTGTTTCCTTACTTACATTCTTTCGAAGAAAAAAATGGTTATAGTTTAAAACTAATCCTACAAAGAGCTTTGTGGCCCGCTTGTTATAAACTCGCGGGTCTTTTTGTTGATAATTTTTGACATTTTATTAAAAAACTTATATGCTTAGATTGTTCTTTTTTTCAAAAAAATCAAAGCAAGGAAGTGTGCGCCTTGCTAGTCTTTTCCAAAAGACAGATTGCGAGAAAATAAAACCTCGATTAACTTCGTAGACAACTCTCGCCGGTCTTGCTCCGTAATAGCTCAAATTAAGCGTATTTAGTTTTTTAGCTAGCATTTTGGTGAATATCAAAATCGACTACTACTCTCTGCAATACGAAAGAAAGGTGGAACCGCGAAATCTCTCGCCCTTTTATGAAAAGTATTTTTTCATGAAGGACGAGAGATTTTTTTATTTTCTAAATTTTAAAAATGCTGGCTATGGCAAACAGAAAACCAACTGATCTGACGAAGTTAATTGGCAATACTCCGCTAATACAGCTGGATTCTTTTTGCACCAAGAAGTATAATATATATGCAAAGCTAGAAGGAGAAAATATTGGAGGTTCAATTAAAGATCGTGTTGCGCTCGCCCTTATAACTGATTTAGAAAAAAGAAAACTCCTCAAAAAGAACAAAACTATAATCGAACCGTCATCGGGTAATACGGGCATTGGACTCGCGATGATAGCTGCTAAAAAAGGATACGCCGTTAGAATAGTGCTCCCCGAAAATGCTACTCCTGAGAGAATTGCGATCTTGAAGATGTTTGGTACTAAAGTTGAGTTCTGCAAAAAAGAAGAGTGGGTTGGGGAAACTGCAATCAAAAAAATAAAGGAGTTAGCAAAAAGTGATACCTCTTTAGTAATGCCCAATCAATATGAGAATCAAATATGTGCTCAAGTTCATTTTGAAACAACTGGGAAGGAAATCACAAAGCAAATCCCGAACATCACTCACTTAGTTGCAACTGTTGGGACGGGTGGGACAATTAGTGGGATTGGAAAACGAATGAAGAGCTTTAACAATCAAATTCAAGTAGTTGGAGTTGAAGTTGGTTCAAATTCATCAATTCCTGGACCAAGAAGTTTAGAGGGATATATCCCACCAATTCTTGATTTCACGGTTATTGATCAAGGATTCAAAATTCGAAATGAACTAGAGGTCCATAAAATACATAAACAACTTTGCACACAAGAAGGTTTATTTTATGGAATTTCTTCTGCTGCTGCCTTACATGGTGCACTTGAAATTGCTAAAAAAATAGAATTTTCTGGAAACAAAAAAGCTCATATTGTTTGTGTGTTTCCGGACAGAGGAGAAAAATATCTAAGCCAATTTATAAAATAAATATATGCTCAAATTATTCAACACCCTTTCGGGGGAGAAGGAGGAGTTTAACTCAATTGAAAAAGGAAAGGTGCGGTTCTACAGTTGTGGACCAACGGTTTATAACCATGCACATATTGGGAATCTTACTGCATACACATTCGCAGACACACTTAAAAGGTATCTGAAATTTAAAGGGTATGAGGTCCGTCATATTTTTAATTTTACAGACGTTGGACACTTAACTGATGACGAAGTAAATCAAGCTGATAGTGGCGAAGATAAGATGCTAAGGGCTGCAATAAAAGAAAAAAAGTCTCCTTTGGAGATTGCAGAATTCTATATCGATTTGTTTTTCGAAGATGCAAAGAAGATGAATTTTCAAAAAGCTCAGTTCTATCCTCGTGCCACTGCACATGTCCCTCAAATGATTGATCTTATCGAGACTTTAATCAAAAAAGGCTTGGCATACGAAAGCAATGGAAATGTTTTCTATGATGTTGAAAAGTTTAAAAACTATGGGAAACTCTCTGGCAAAAAAGTTGAGGAACTCAAGCATGGAGCAAGACTTGAAAAGCATCCTGATAAAAAGCATGCTTACGATTTTGCTCTTTGGTTGAAGGCCCCGAAAGAGCATATTTTGAAATGGGAAAGTCCTTGGTCATTAGGCTATCCAGGTTGGCACATCGAATGTAGCGCAATGAGTATGGAGTATCTTGGTGAAACGTTAGACATCCACACTGGCGCAGAAGATAATATCTTCCCCCATCACGAAAATGAAATTGCTCAATCTGAAGGTGCAACAGGTCAAACTTTTGCTAGGTTTTGGTTACATCTCCGACATCTTTTAGTTAATGGAGAGAAAATGTCAAAATCAAAAGGAAATTTTTATATCTTGCGTGATATCATTAAAAAAGGATATGATCCTATGGTTTTCCGTCTCCTAATTCTCAGCTCGCACTATCGTTCTAATATTAACTTCACTTGGGATGGGATGGAGCAAGCACAAAAAAATCTGGAGAAAATTTCTCGATTAATAGAAAGTTTAAAGGAAATCAAAGGAAAAGAGATTCAATCAGAAAAACAAAAGGATTTAAATTTAGATAAAGTTCAAGCAGGTTTTGTTGAGGCAATGGATGATGACATAAATACACCAAAGGCTCTCAGTGTTGTATTCGAGTTAATAACGAAAGTGAATCAGATTATCGCAGAAGAAGGCCTGTCTTCAACAGATACAAAAGAGCTTCTATCCTTTTGGAATAAAATTAATAAAGTCTTGGGATTGGAGTTGATTGAAAAGAAAAAAGAGCAAATACCTGCTGAAATCATTGATTTAGCAAACCAAAGAAAAAAAGCACGCGAAGAAAAAGATTTTGAAAAAGCCGATAAACTAAGAGATAAGATTCTTCAACAAGGTTTTGTCGTGGAAGATGAGTCAGCGGGGTTTGTGGTTATGAAAAAATAGAAAACTAAAGGGTGGCTTGAAAATAATATTTCCAAGCCACCTGCCGAATATACCACCACTGGTGGTTTTCATATTCATTTTCTGATTCCTCTTTACAGTAAGAGAAAAGGTTTGTTAGAAGCTGGTTTATTCGTCCAATGCATTTCCATCTCTTCTGTAACAGCCTTAATCATTTTTTCTGCTCCCTTTGTTTTGAATCTTTTTAATGTTTCAATGAGTGTTTTTAGAATTCCACGAACTTCATGTTCTTCGGAATCCAGTGCTAGCATAGCAAAGGCTATGGCTAATTGGATAAGAGTTTTGTCTTTTGTTTTACCCTTAAACCACTCGCTAGCAGCTTCTTTTGCCTCTAAAATTAACTCAGCCATATTAAACCTCCATATGAAAAAAGAAATTCCAAACTTGATCCTCGCCCCTATGGCTGGAATCACCGACCTACCATTTCGAATTATCTGCAAAGAACTTGGTGCGGACACCCTGTATTCAGAAATGTTAAGCTCAACTGGTCTGCATTACACCTTACAGAAAAACATCTCTCTTGTCAACTCCTGTAAACAAGATTTTCCTTTGATTATTCAACTTTTTGGGAATAATCCTAAACATTTTGCTTCGGCGACAAAAATAATTGACAACTTGCCCAAGATTGATGAAATCAATAAAAGTTCAACCCCTCGCAGACCAGAAGGAATTGATATTAACTTTGGATGTCCTGTAAAAAAAGTAATGAAACAAGACAGTGGTTGTGCGCTAATGCGAGACCCAAAACATGCAAAAAAAATAATAGCAGCTGTCATAGACAACACTTCCCTTCCCGTTTCAATTAAGATCAGAGCAGGTATCGATGACGTCTCAGCTTTTGATTTCCTTCAAGAAGTTTCAGATTTAAATTGGAAAACAATCATGGTTCATGGCAGAACTTTCCATGAAGGTTTTTCTGGCGATATCGATTTTGGTTTAATCAAAAAAATAAAAGAGAAGTATCCAAAAAAAGAAGTGATTGCAAATGGTGGGATTTTTACGCCAGAAACAGCTAAAGAGGTTTTTGAAAAAACGGCTGCTGATGGTCTTGGGATCGCTCGTGGTTGCTTTGGAAATCCTTGGATTTTTTCTCAAATCAAAGAATATTTTGCAACTGGAACATATACTAAGCCAACACTTGAGGAAATAAAAAAAGTCGCACTGAGACATTGCGAATTGATCGAGGAGTATAAAGGAAAAGGAAATGTTGTAGAAATGCGAAAGCATCTTGGATGGTATTTTAAAGGATTCCCAGAAGCTAAGAAGCTTCGAGCTGAGTTCTTCCAAGTTGAAAATTTGGAAGAAATCAAGACAATTTTGGCCAAATTTTAAGATATCTTTAAGAGTATCTATTAATAAAAAACAAATCATGTAAGTAATTAATTACATGATTACTTGAATAACCTCTGCAGGTTCAGGTTTACAACCTGAACCTTATAGTTCTCCTACTTTGCGCTGGAGCTGGGGGGTACTTAATGACTCATATTTACCCCATCGGACTATAAGTTACTATGAAATAAATGGACCGAATTATCCATATCAATATTGGAATTAGAGCAAATAAAGTAAAAAAAGAAAACTTTTTCAAACAGAGCGGGGTGTTTTTTAGCGATAAGCTTTACCAAAAAATAAAAAATTATACTCGGAAAGATAAAAGGAAATATGCCAGTTCCAAAAATACTAAAATAATATCTATAATAAAGAAAGATTGGGATATATGAAAAAAGATTGATTATAACCACAGCTATCCAACCCAATGATAACGCGGTAATTAATATTTTAATAATATCTTTTGTGTTTGACTTAGATGTCGTATGTTTAGTTAGTGTTTAAGTTATTTTTACAATCTTCTGCGAGAATCAATAACTTTGACATAAATTTTTTATCCCCAGCAAGAAATATGTCTTTTATATTAGAATTAAATCTATGATTAATTTTTTGCTACATAAACTTCCTAAATTGAATTTTAACTGGCGTTTAAGAACTGCTTGGGAATGGTCATATTCACATTAATGGCATTGAATCTTTTTGGTCTTTTACCAAAAGGAGACTTGCAAAATTTAATGGTGTTAAAAAATATTTCTATTTACATTTAAAAGAGTGCAAATGGAGATGGAAGAGAGATGAAAAATAATTACAGGAAAATTTAAATAGTTTGATGGTCTAGAGCCGACTGTTTATTTGTTTTGTTTTCATATCCTGGAACAACAGTAATAAACGATCTTATAATCCCAAGTAATACTATAGTAAGAACTAGTACTATACTTTCTATTCTAAACCATTTGGATTTATTTTTATTAGTCATTTTTGGGTCTTGGTGCCAGGAGACAGACAGCTACTTATCCTAATGTCATTTTTTAAGCCATTTCCTGCAACTCATAGGGACAACAGTTTGATCAAAATCGCCATTAGCCGGAATATCTTTGGAAGAAAATTGATATCCATACTCTTTCAAAAGATAGAATTTCTTTGTATCAGCATTGAAATACCATGACTGAATATTTTGTGTAATTGAATCCATCCGGTTGGTTATGTGGCTCTTTCTGTTAATGCAATCAAGATAGTCTCTGTGATATATTGATATGGGAATAAAAAATATTGATAAAACTGAAATCAAGCCTAGAATTTTAATTTTCTTGCTTAACGTTTTCCATTTTGTAATCAGTAACGCATAACAAAAAATTGTTGGCACAAACCCTAAAAAACCAAAAAAAATCACGACATAGCCCCCCAAACCATCCATGTCTTTGAATAGCGCATAATAAATTGCATATCCGTTTAAACATAGGACTAAAATTGAAAAAATGATTATAGCAATCATGTATTCATTGTTAAGTTGTTATTTTATCAAAATTAAAAAAGTTCACGCTGGAGCGGGCTTGTAGCCCGGTCCACTGGTTTGTGTTGAAGTTTCTACTCACACAGAAAGTCTGCTTTCAGTTTACAACTTTTGCTCAAACTTGACAAATACCAGCCTTCTAATTTCTCTACATCAAGCCCAGTTCAGCAAAACGAAAATTTAATAAATATTTCTTTAAAAAAACAAGAATCTATCTTCAACAATAATAGTAACATCTACAGAGGTCACTATAGAGGCATCTATAGATGTATCTAAAAATATTTAGGTGCTGTTTACCCTTATTATAAGGGGTGTTTGAGGAATGATTAATATTAGCTTGTGTTTAGGGTTGGTGCAAGGTTGATGTTGATAGTGATAAAAGAAAAAACACCAGCAATAACTGGTGCTTTTATACTTATCTGAAACCTACTTAAAACAAACCTACATTCCCATGTCTTTTTGCATCTGCTCCATATCTTTTTGTATTTGTTCCATGTTTTGTGTTTGATTTTCCATGTTTTCCATCATCTTGCAAGTGTCTATAAACTTTATATCTGTTGGAATAGTCCAGTCGATGTTACCCGTCTTAGAACAATTCATTTGCATATCATTTTCCCAGGCAACAATATCGTCCACATCCCCAAATGTCATGTCGTCGTCGTCATCCTCATCCATTTCATCACCCATTGTTTCAGCCTCCATTTCCTCCATACATCTTTTATCAATCTTACTCCCTTGTTTTGTCTTCCCCGTTGTCCAACTATAGTAACTTTCTCCATCAAAAATTGAAACTGCTTGTATTCCTCCCATATTTGATTCTGTCTTAAATTTTTCTCCATCAATATATGTAAGAACCGTAGCATTATCATCTCCTGTTTCTATTTTATACTCACATTTTATCTTATCGCCTTTTTCCAATAAACCAGCTATACCACTCTTCTCAACCATCTTTTCTGTTTTTGTTGCCATTTCTTTTTCCATATGTTCAATGGCTTTACCTTGATTTGCATCGTCAGTCTTCGCTACTTCTTTACCACAACCAACAAAAGAAACACAAAACAGACCCATCACAAGAAACATTCCGATTTTTTTTGTCATTTTTTTATTTTTAATGTTTAAAGTTTAAAAAAATAAATATTAGATTTCTCTCCTTCCATCAAGAGCACCGAGCAGTGTCATTTCGTCGGCATATTCGATGTCACCGCCAGTTGGCAGTCCTCTAGCGATTCTTGTTACTTTAGCATTTAAAGGTCTTAGGATTCTACCGAGATATAAGGATGTTGTTTCTCCGTCGGTCGTTGGATTTGTAGCGACAATTACTTCTTCTATTTCTTCGTCCTTAACTCTTTGAACCAATTGATTGATTTTGAGTTTTTTAATTTCTTCTGCACTCATCACACTTAAGTTTCCGCCAAGCACATGGTACAAGCCCAAAAAACGTCTAGTCTTTTCAAAAGCGATTATATCCAGTGGTTCCTCAACAACACAAATTGTTTTTTTATCTCTTTTTTTGTCTCGGCAGATAGAACACTCACCTTCTTCTTCAGATATATTATAACATCTCGAACAATAATGTACATTTGTTGCAAATTCATGCAGATCTCTTGCGAATTGTTTTGTGGTGTCTGTATTTTGTTTGAAAAGATATAAAACCAATCTTTCAGCCATTTTTGGTCCAACTGAAGGGAGGGCTGAAAATTGATCTATTAATTTCTGAAATGTTTTTGGAAACACAGTTTTAATTTTATTTTTATTAAGCTAGTTTGATTTATTTCCAGTTTTATTGTGAATGATGTTTGTCCAATGCGTGAAAAGATGTTGATTCTTCATTGAAATATAAACTGACTTGACCTGTTGGACCATTTCTGTGTTTTGCAACATGAACCTCAATAATATTTTTGTTCTCTGTGTCAGGGTTCTCTCGATCTTCACGATATAAAAACATCACAATATCAGCATCTTGCTCAATTGAACCAGACTCTCTTAGGTCTGATAATTTTGGAATTTGCGGACTTCGTGACTCCACAGCACGAGAAAGCTGAGAGAGAGCTAAAATTGGTACGTTAAGTTCTTTCGCAAGGTTTTTTAATCCTCTAGAAATTTCTGAAATCTCATTCACCCGAGATTCTGACTTTCCCCGGCCCTCCATTAGTTGCAAATAATCGATAACTAATAGATCCAAGCCATGCTCAGACTGTAAACGTCTAGCCATGGTTCTCATTTCCATAATATTAGCAGTAGCACTATCGTCAATGTGAATTGGTGCCTCAGATAAAACCCCCATTGCATCACCAATTTTCTGAAAATCATCATCCTCTTCATCCAAGTTTCCTGTTCGTAGTGCCCATAAATTAACTTTGGCTTCAGCGCTCAACATCCTGTCAACTAATTGATCTGAGGACATCTCCAAGGAAAACACACCAACCGCAGCCTTTGTTTTTACTGCAGCGTGTCGAGCAATTTGCAATGCGAAAGAAGTTTTTCCAATGGCAGGTCTTGCAGCTAAAATAATTAAATCAGATTTCTGTAAACCTGACAGAAGATTGTCGATATCTTGCATTCCAGTTTCAACTCCACGGAACTTATCTTTGTTCTTGTGCATATCATCAATTCTCACAAAAGCACTTTCCAGTAAAGAGTTGATCTTTGCAAACTCTTGTTTTGTGGAAGTTTGCGCAATCGCAAAAAGTTTTTGTTGTGCACTATCCATAATATCATCTATAGGTCGAGATTCTTCATACCCCATCTCAACGACATCAGAGGCGGCTGAAATTAAGCGTCTCAACGAAGATTTATTCTGAACAAGCTTTGCATAGGAAACAACATTTGAAGCACTTGGAACGGTGTTAATGAGCTCTGTAAGATAACTTCGACCACCGACAGTCTTTAAAAGACTTTTTTCTTTTAAACGTGATGAGATATTTAAAATATCTAAGGGCAATTGCTCATTATAAAGTTCTTGAACCACCTCATAGATCATTCTGTTTTTATCGTTATAAAAATCACTAGGTGAAATAAGATCGGCAATTTTAATAATTGCGTCCTTGTCTAACATAATTGATCCCAAGACCGATTCTTCAGCTTCAGAGTTATGTGGTGGCATACGCAAACGATCGCGGTGAAGCGATGTGGATTTTTTCTTTTTATATGTTCCTTTTTCTTCTATTTTATTCATTTCTTTTGTGATATCTTTTTCATATTTTCAATAATACAGTATATCCAATCGCTCAACTTTTTACAAGCACTCCTTTCTCTTAAAAGAATCTGCTTAACCTATTTTATTAAGATTTTTTATTCTTCGAGAGCTTTGATGACAAATTGCGACAGCTAGAGCGTCTGCTGCATCGTCTGGTTTTGGAATTTTCTTCAATCGCAAAAACTCCTTGACCATCTGTTGGACCTGAGCCTTGTCTGCCCTCCCATAACCAGTTAGAGCTTGTTTTACCTGCAATGGTGTATACTCTCCAATCGGCAATTTTGCCCTACCGCAAACCAGAAGCATTACACCTCTTGCTTGAGCAACTTTAATCGCTGTTGTAACATTGTTGCAAAAAAACAAATCTTCAATGCCAGCTTCATCTGGTTTATATGTGGCAATTAATGTCTCTAGGTCATTTGCAATTTCCTTAAGCCTATTAACGTTTGTTTTATTTTTTGAGGTTTCGATTGCTCCATATGCAACAAGTTGGCAGTCTCCATCCACTTCACGAATTACACCCCAACCAGTTGTTGCTGTTCCAGGATCGATTCCTAGAATAGTTATTCCTTTCTTTGATTTCTCCATTCTATTTTTTATTCCTCTTTTAATTCCAAATATCAATTGCTAATTTAAATTATCAAATATATCAACAACGTCATCTTGTTGATCAAGCGCCATTAGGAGCTTTTCATAACTCTCTTGAGCCTTGTCGCTTATTTCAATTGTATCCTTTGCGACATATCCAATAAAAGCAGTTAGAACTTTCAAGCCAGCGATTTCTAGTGACTCTTTTACTTTCTGAAGATCTGTCATTTCTGTGTATACAACCCAACCATCTTCTTCTTTTTTGTAATCATTTACATTAGCTTCGATAAAGATCATTTCTAACTCTTCGTCCTTTATTTTTGATTTTTCGATCTCCAGAACTCCAACTTGCGAAAATTGCCAACTCACGCTGCCGCCCTCAACCATTTTCCCACCGTTCTTATTTAATGCATTTCTAACCTCAGAAAGAGTTCTATTTTTATTATCAGTTGCAGTCTTAATCAAAATTGCAACTTGCTCAGGGCCATAGCCTTCATAAATAAGTTCTTCGATAATAACACCATCTTTGTTCTCCCCCGTCCCAGCCTTTATTGCTCGTTCAATATTATCCTTAGGCATATTTGAACTCCGAGCTCGGTCCATTGCCATTCGCAATTTGAAGTTCATATCTGGATCTCCACCTTCACGAGCTGCGACAGAAATGTCCTTTGCGAGTTTCGTAAAAACATTAGATCGTTTTGCGTCTAAAGCTGCCTTTTTATGTTTAATTGTTGACCATTTAGAGTGTCCTGACATATATCTTTAAGTTAAAATATTATACAAAAAATAACTTTAAACCTCCTCTTCCATAATCTCTTCTTCGATTTCCTCCTTTGTTCTATTAACCCCCTCTTTCTCAATCTCTCCCCGCTTTCTATCAAAATACCATTCATATGTTTCTTTTGTAATCGGCACTGCCCAAGTGTGCCCCTCTCCTCCACCTTCAACTAAAACTATCATTGCTAATTCTGGGTTCTCAAATGGCGCAAATGAAGCATACCAAGAATGTAATTTATCTTCATTTCCAAACTGTGACGTTCCTGTTTTTCCAGCACTCTCAACTTTGAGACTTCTCAAGCTCGCGCCAGAGCCTCCTACTGAATATACAGTGTCCTTCATCCCATCTCGAACAATCTCTACAGTTTTTTTGGAAACAACTTGTTTTGTAATTATTTCTGACAATAGTACTTCTTCTTCACCGTCAGGGTGTAAAATTTTATCAACAACTTTAGGGCGGATCAATTTACCCCCATTTGCAATCACGGAGATTGACTGGACAACCTGCAAAGGAGTTGTTGTGACATAGCCCTGCCCAATAGCAGCATGGTAACTATCACCTATGTACCACTTTTCACCAAATCGCTTAAATTTCCAGTCCCCGCTTGGGACATTGCCATTTTCTTCTCCAGGTAGATCAATTCCTGTTACTTCGCCATATCCAAACATTTTCGCATAAATTTCCATACGCTTAATTCCAAGCCCACCAATATCTCCCCAGCCACCGGCTACTGTATAGAAGAAAACATCACAACTCTGAGCAATTGCTTTTCTAACGTCAGTACTACCATGTGTTTTCCAGTCAGGAAAAGGCCAAGCACCAACGTGAATTGCTCCTCCGCAATTAATACTTGTATGCTCTGTCACAACACCCTCCTCCAGTGCAGCAGCAGCCATCATGATTTTATATGGAGACCCTGGTGGATACTCTCCTTTTATAGCTCTGTTTAAAAGAGGTTTTTTATTGCTATTAATCAATTCGGCATATTCACTATTAGAAATCCCGCGCGCAAACATATTGTTATCGAATGATGGCAAACTAACCAAGGCTCTAACACCTCCTGTTCGAGGATCGAGTGCTACAACTGCTATACCTGTTGCATCCTTATTATCGACCAATGTCTTTTCTGCTATCTTTGTGATCTCTTTTTGTAATTCAGCATCAATGTGCAAAATTAGCTCGTCACCAGCAATTGGAACTACTTCGCCTAAATCCTCTTTGATGTTCCCTGTTGCATCAACCTCAAAACGACGCATCCCGTGCTTCCCATGCAAATTATCTTCATAGCTATATTCGATCCCACTTTTTCCAATATAGTCAGTCATTAAATATGTTGGATTCTCCTTTAACTCCTCCTTGGTAATCTTCCCATCATATCCGATTACTTTTGAAAAAATTTCTCCTTCCACATATTCCCTTCTTGCAGTTTTCCCAATGTAAATGCCAGGAAATTCAACTGACCTCTCAATAATCTCGAATGCCTTATCTCTCTCCACATTTTTTTGAATAAGATAGCTTCTCCTATCAACTTTAGACGCTTGCATCATTTGCAAAAATAACTCCTCTTGGTTAAGTTCTGGCCCCAAAAGTTCACCTAGTTTTGCAGTTAAGACTTTCCAGGTACTTTCGTTCTCTGGCAAATTCAAGGGGACAAAAACAACTTCAAAACTTGGAATATTTCTAGCTAGAACTTCACCGTATTTATCACGAATAATCCCTCTCGGAGCTTTTATCACAACTTCTCTTACTCTATTGTTTTCAGCAATCTCCTTGTAATAAGGACCTTTGGCTACCTGCAAATAAAAAGTTCTTGCGCACAATATTATGAGTAAGAAGGAAATTGCAATCCATAATAAATTTTTATCGCAACTCGTAACATTAATCTCTTTCTCGTCATCTTCAAAATTAAAATCAGCATCCTCTGAAACATATTCTAAAGGATTTTCAATATCAAAATCTCTGTCTGTAAAACTTTTTTTCTTGCCAAACATCACAATTTGTCTATTTTAATTTCCATAGCTCCAATACCAAAAACTTTTTCAATAATCAATACCAATCTGTAAAATAAAAAACCTATTATAGCTAAAGATGCATTGATTATAATAAATTGCACAGAGAAATCAATTGATGAAATTTGCGCTGTAATCTTAACTACACTAAGAATACTAGAAAACGACATAGCCAACAAATTAGACAAAATCAGTCCCAAGAAAACTACGAATGCAACAATGGAAAAGTGCATTTCCTTTAAAGCAATTTTTTGTTTTAAAACATCCATTGCAAAAACTAAAACAGTAAAATTTATAACGTTAAAGCCGAAAGGGACGCTAGAGAAATAATCAGTTAACAAGCCTCCAAACAAAGCCCATCCGATATTTTCCAAGTAATTTCTACGAAGAAAAACAACTAAAAGAAGGGTTAGTAATATTCCCTGACTTATGTTTTTGGCACCACCAATCATAGACAAAAGTGAATACTGCGCAAAAAATATAAGTAAGATAAGTAAAAAAATTGTTTTCTTCATACCGTTTATTTCTTTCCTTCCACAACCCAAACCATTCTAAGTTCATCAAGTTGGAAAGGTAAAATTAGCGAAGTTTTCTGAAAAAGTTGGTCTGGAGTCGGCGATGCATCTTGAGCATAACCAATCAAAAGACCTCTGGGTAATAAACCTCCTATACCTGAAGTTACAACAGAGTCTCCATGTTCTATTTTCACTGTTTGAGGAATCATGTCTAAGACGATTGAAGTTCCAAATTGTCCCCTTGCGATTCCTTTCGTCTCGGTACGGATAATTTCTGCGTTGATTTTGGAATTTCTATTTATCAATAATTCCACATCGCATGATGTCTCAAAAACCTTTGAGACCCTTCCCACTAAGATTCCTTCGTCAACAATTACGGCCATTTGAGTTTTAATTCCATCCTTCCTTCCTCGATTTAAATGGATTGTCTCTTCTTGATTTCTTAAATCTTTTCCTATCACCAAACTACTGATCAATATATATTTCTCTTTTGGGGCTAGATCAATCTGTTTTCTCAATTCTGTGTTTTCTTTTTCAACTCCATCTAGTTTTGCAAGGCGGCTTTTTATCTTAGAATTCTCCTCGAATAATTCTCGGTTCTGTTTTTTTAAATTTCCAATCTCAGTTAGGAAGGAAAATTTATCATCAGCCCATACGCCAATTCCGGAAAAAAAACCAGCGACCGGAGTTGTCACTCTACGCACTGGACCTTCAAATGGCTTATTTTTAGCATTTCTCCCGATAAACATCAGTACGAGTGCAACCAAAATAACTGTAAGTAAGACAATCAAATTGCTTTTTTTAGACAATTTCATATTATTTTATTTTGGTTAAACATCGAATCAAATTATCGAAGTTTTTTATCATCACTGGATTCTATCAAAACATCTCTTAGTTCATCGAGATTCTCTAGTACTATTCCCGTGCCCCGAACAACCGCTGTTAACGGATCTTCCATTCTCTTAACTGGCATCTCAGTTTGCTCCGCGATCAATCGATCGAGTCCTCTAATTAATCCCCCTCCCCCAGCTAATATAATTCCTCTTTGCATAATGTCCCCAACCAATTCTGGGGGTGTTTCTTCAACTGCAGATTTGATATTGTTAACAATAATTTTTATAGATCGGGAAAGAGCTTCTCTAATTTGCGAATCATTTATAATAACTTCTTTTGGTAAACCACTGATTAAGTCTCGCCCACGAATCGTCATTTCTAGCTCATCTTCCATTTTATAGGCACTTCCAATCGCGATCTTAATATCTTCTGCGCTTCTCTCTCCTAAAAGCAGGTTGTGTTTATCACGTGCAAAGCGGATCACATCCTCATTCATTTCATCCCCAGCTATTCTTAAACTTCGGCTAGTAACGACGCCTCCTAAGGAAATCACAGCTACTTCAGTTGTCCCTCCTCCAATGTCAACAATCATATTACCAGCTGCATCTTGAACTGGCAAACGTGCTCCAATTGATGCAGCCATTGGCTCATCGATAAGGAACGCCTCCCTTGCACCTGCACTGATTGTGGCGTCAAACACAGCTCTCTTTTCAACTTCAGTGACACCAGAAGGCACTCCGACTACAACCCTGGGTCTTGGTAGAAGAGTGAAAGTATCGGCATGAACTTTTTGAATAAAATATTTCAACATCTGTTCTGTTGTTTCAAAGTCAGAAATAACCCCGTCTACTAAGGGGCGCGAAACTACAATGTGACCTGGAGTTTTCCCAACCATTTTTCTTGCTTCTTTTCCAATCGCTAAAATTTGTCCGGTTCTTTTATTAACAGCAACCACGGATGGCTCATTAATAACAATACCCTTTCCTTTGACATAGACCAACGTATTAGCTGTTCCTAGATCTATTCCGATATCCTGTGAGATCTTCCCGAAAATTTTATTCCACATATTCTTTTTATTTCGACTTTATTAGACTTTCTTTCTCACAACACTTACGCCTCCTCTACAAAAAATTATTTCTCAACATTAAAACCATTCTTTTTCCAGTCAATCAGTCCTAGTTCTAGGTTAAAAATATTTTCATAGCCCTTATCGCTAAGTTTCTGGGCAATGAAAGCGCTTCTGGCACCACTCCTGCAATATACCGCGATTTTTTCACTTTTTTTTATCTTCAGCTCTTCAAAAATATCCTCAAATTTTGTCGAAGGAACAAGTCTCGCTCCCTCAATACGTTCTTCGTTGAACTCATATCCCTCCCTTATATCGAGATTCCAAACATTCTTACTTTCGATAAGCTCTTTATATTCCTCTGCTGATAAATGCTTTATCATATTTTTATTTCAACAATTCTGTTAATAATTCTTCCTTTAAAATCATTTTAACGTCATCTTCTTTTCGCCTTTTTAGTTCAATCTTCCCATCCTTGATTGTTTTTTGGCTAATCACAATTCGATAAGGACATCCGATGATGTCAGCGTCTGCAAATTTACCACCCGGGTTGATATCTCTATCATCATATAGCACTTCTACGCCCTTCTCTTGCAGCTCTTTGTAAAATTCGTCTATTTCTTTTTGGACAGATTCATCTTTATTTGCAATTCCGATCAAATGAACCTTAAAAGGAGCGACCTTCTCTGGCCAAATAATTCCTTTATCATCATGATTTTTCTCAACTATAGTTGCCATATTTCTTCCCAGTCCAATGCCATAACAACCCATATAATACTGTTGTTGTTCTCCTTTGGCGTCAACGAAAGTGGCATTCATTTTTGAAGAATAATGTTTTCCAAGTTGAAATATATTCCCCACTTCTACTCCTTTTTTTCGTTTCAGTTTTTGCTTGCCATCTTCTGTTAAGAAATCGTTTTTTGCCATTGCAATATCAGCGGTAATCTCATGCTCAAAATCTCTTCCGTAATTAACATTAATTGAGTCTGTTTTTTCTTCTTTCTGACCACCAATGAAATTCTTTACAGTCCATAAAGATAGATCGCCAATATATCTGCATTTCTCGTGTCCCCAGGCATGAACATATCCTGTCTTAGTTTCAATTGAAGCAAGGTCTTTCTCTGTTGCGTCCTCCAGTGTTCCTACCATATCAAGCACTTGTTCTAGCTTAGTCTTGTTGATTTCCAAATCACCCCTTATTGTTGCAATTATGATTTCCTCTGAAACACGATTTCGGTATACAACATTCTTCAAGAACCTCCAAGTTGGCAAATCGTAGTGCTTCTTGACGTCCTCCATCGTCTTTACCCACTCTGGTTGTTCAACAACCTCAAAATCCTTTATTTCATCTTCAGAGTTCATCTCCTCTCTTTTAAACTTAGCCACATCTTCATGAGCAACATATTTTTCATCTTCTGAAACAAAGAAAACGCTTTCACCAGCATCACACTCCACAACAAACTCATGGCAATAATCTCCACCAATATATCCGTTATCGGCTTCTACTGCATAAGATTTCATCCCTAATTGCTCAAAAATGCGCGTATATGTGTCCCACATCACTCTATATTCTTTTTTGAAACATTCCTCATTTGAATGAAAAGAATACCCATCTTTCATAACAAACTCTCGCACTCGCAATAAACCTCCTCTCGCACGTAATTCATCACGAAATTTTGAAGAAAATTGATAGATATTAAAGGGTAAATCCTTGTAACTTATATTATAACCACGGACTAAATCCACAATCATTTCTTCCGCAGTTCCCCCAAGAGCGAAGGCTGAACCACGACGATCTTCAAGTGTCATTAATTCAAATCCAGCAGTGTCGGTTCTATTAGTCTCTTTCCAAAGCTCAAGTGGGTGCAATGTTGGTGTGATCATTTTTTGAGCACCAGCTTTATTCATTTCATCCTCGATAATTTTAGCAATCTTGTCTCTCACTCTAATCCCGAGTGGTAAAAAATAATACCTACCAGCGACAGATTCCCTAATAAATCCACCTTGGTGTAAGTATTTATGACTAGCTACTTTCAAATCTTTTGAAATTGTTTTAGAGGTTTTTCCAAATAATCTAGATTGACGCATAAATTTCTATAGTTTATGTTAGTTTATTTTCAAATATTTCACCTTTATTCTGAGTATTCTTTGCTGATAAAGCACGGTTCATTAACTTTTTTCACTAAAAAACACCCCAATTATCCTTATCTTAGAGGATAAATCAGGGTGTGTCAAAGCAAGTAACTCGTGATATTAGAATAGATCTTTTATTTTCTGGATAATCTCGAATGTTTTGAAGTCTTTGATTGTCACAAGTATCATTAAAGACATCAAAAAAATAAATCCTGCCGTATGAACTATCCCTTCAAATTTTTCACTTACTGGTTTCCCTTTTATTTTTTCAATAATCAAAAAGAGTATCCTTCCTCCGTCTAAGGCTGGCAGGGGTAAAAGATTGATAACAGCTAAATTAACTGATAACATCGCAACAAATTGTAAAGTGAACGCTAGACCCATCTTAGCCACCTGTCCCGTCATTACAGCAATTCCGACTGGACCAGCAACATCTGCAACCATTGGCTTTGGCGTGAATAATCTAACAATCAAATCTCCAAGGAATTGGAAAATTGCTACAACGATTCGTCCGGTTGTTTCAACCCCCATCCACATCGATTGAAAAAAACCATATTTTGCAAAAGAAGTTCTTAGCAATTCAATTCCTATAGCTCCCTGTCCTTCTGGGGTATTCTCCTTTTTTCTAACAAAAACTGAAACTACTACCGGGTCATCTTCTCCTGGATGCAGAATTTTGAGTTCTATGTTTTGACCGCCCTTTTCCTCTGTCGCAGTTCTTATATTTGAAACTTTTGAAACATCCTTTTCTTTCCCGTTCTCTAATGTTGAAACAATGGTATCTCCAACCTGCAATTTTGCCTTGGAGGCAGGCGAGTCTTTTGCCACAACAGAAATTTGAACTTTTGCATTAGGAGCAACATCTTCATCACCAATTGCTTCTGGCAAACCTAAGTAAAAAGCGAAGCCAAAAAATAGTGCGCCTACAATAAAATTCATTGCTACTCCAGCAAACAGAACTTTAAATCTAACAAAAATTGACTGGCTTGCAAATGAATCACGGGCGTTTTTGTCTTCACCATCTTCTCCTTTAATCCTAACAAATCCTCCGATTGGAATTAAGTTTAAAGAATAGACAGTCTCGTCCTTCTCTTTGATTGCTTCTTCGATTTTTTTATTTCCAAACACCCACCTTCTTTTCCCTTTTTTGTCTTTAAAAAAACCAGCAATTCTAGGAGGGAAACCGATCCCAAATTCCTCACAAGCGATACCATTTCTTCTCGCAACAAAAAAATGCCCTGCTTCATGAACAAAAACAAGTGTTCCAAGAATTACTATAAAAACTATAACTGCTATCATTTATTTTTAATCTTTTAAGTTTATTTACCCAGCCTTTCTTTCCTCGCTCTAGTTACACCTAATTTTCTCTCCAAACTAAACCTGCATAATCTCAACTTCCTTTTCTTTTGAAATCTCTTCGATTCTTTTATTGAACTCATCAACAATCGATTGCAGACTATCTTTTTGGGTAAACTTATCATCTTCGGAGATTTCTCCGTCTTTTTCCATCTTTTGAATTTTATCCCAAGCATCTTCACGGACTTTGCGAATTTTAATTCTTGCATCCTCTGTTTTCTTACCAACAATTTTAACTAATTCAAGCCTTCTCTCTTCTGTTAATGCAGGGAAACACAATCTAATAACATTTCCATCATTAGTCGGGTTGATGTTTAGATCAGATTCTCTGATTGCTTTCTCCACGTCAACGAGACTATCTTTGCTCCAAGGGGAAATCACGATCGTGCGAGCATCGGATGTTGACACTGAAGCTGCTTGTTGCAATGGCGTCCTTGATCCAAAATATTCAATTTCCAGGTTTTCAACTAATCCAATATTTGCTCTTCCTGTCCTGACAGTTTTCAAGTCATCCTTAAAAAATTCAATAATTTCACTGAAATTTTCTTTTACTTTTCCTAAATCATCACTGTTCATTGGTTTTATTTTAAATGTTTAAGACCTTCTAAAAAGGAAACATTTTCTTTTTCTTCGCTAGTTTCCTTGTTCCGAGGTAAATTGTTTTGGTTTCTTCTGGGTCAATGATAACCATCTCGATCTTTCTTGATGGCACAGAAAATTGAATTGGCTTCCAACTCTCTCCACCATTCTCAGTTTTATAAATTGCCCTCCCAGATATGAAGTATATTATTTTATCATTTTTAGGATCAATTGCAATCCCTTTTGATGAAATGTTCTTGGGTCGCACTAATGTATTGAGGGGTTCCAGTGTTTCTCCTCCATCAATGCTTCTGTGCAATCCATTGTTATCGCTTAGAAAAACAACGCCCTCTTTGTAGGGATGTGGAATTAAATTATATATAGTGCCCTTACTCTCAACCTTAACAAAAGATACTCCTCCATCATCTGATCTCCTCGCTCCAGATTTTGTGGTCACGAAATAAAGTTTGTTATTGTTTATACTGTCAAACTTGATTAGATTGATACCACTTTTCTCCCAAAGGACAGTCTTCCATGTGGCACCAGCATCCGATGTTTTATATAAAGCTCCACCAGAATCACCGGCGAATAACTCATTGGGTTTTCTGGGATTCATAGCAATCGTAAAAACTGAACCTTCTTGTGTTCTCTGAGTAAAGACTTCTTTCCACTGCTCACCGCCATTTTCAGTTTTCATAATCTTACCAACGCCATTTACTATTGCTGGAACGTAAATCTCATTCGTATTACTTGGGTTGATTTCAATATCTCTGACATTTTTGAAATTGCTTGTGTCCTTAATCCAGTTATCGCCCCTATCATCACTCCTATAGATACCACTAGGGGTTCCAATATAAATAAGTTTTGAGTTTTTAGGGTCCATTGTAAGCGCTAAAATATTAGCATTCCCCAGTGTTCCTCCCCCTTTTAATGCAGCTTTTTGCTCAAATTTCAAAGCAGAATCTTCACTGCGATAAATTCCACCACTAGTATCTGGCTTGGCCTTTTTCAAACCACAACCAGAAAAAAGTACCGGGAGGCACAAAGCAAAGATAATTGCTATTCCTTTTTTTGTTTTCATTTTTTATTTTTATAGAATTTTTATTTTTAACTCGCTTGATTACATTTTACGATATTTAGAGTTTTGTGGCAAGTAAAAAACTCACAACAAAAGCTATGAGTTAGAAATACTAATGTTTACAAAAAAATAACATCTATTGAACAATTGCTAAGATCATATTTTTTGCTGCATCCAAGATTACAAATTTCTCACCGTCAACTTCAATTTCTGTCCCGCTATATTTTTCATATAAAACAGAAGTTTCTTTTTTGATTTGTTTATTTATTTTTTCGCTTTCACCCACAGCAACGACTATCCCAATTTGAGATTTTTCTTTTGAAGCTGTTTGAGGAATAAAGATTCCACCTTTTGTCATTTCTTCAGCTTTCGGAATTTGAACAACAACATTGCTTCCAATCGGTTTTATTTTTTTCATGTTTCTTTGGCTTATCTTTGATTAACTAACCACTGCTACTGCTTTATGCTAAGATTCTATCAATTTTAAATCTATTGTCAACTTTTCATTCCTACTTCTTTCCTACTCTTATTAGTTGATCCATCTTCCTTTCGAGACGAACAAGTGTTTGTTGCACATCTTTGATCTTTCTTTCAGAGCTTCTGTCTGTCGCTAGGTCAATAATAGCCCTCTTTCTGTCACGATCAGCTTCCCTATTTTGACTCATCAAAATAACAGGAGCTGTGTATGCAGCCATAACACTTAGGGCAAGATTCAAAAAAATAAAAGGATATCTATCCCATTGATAGAAAAACCCAACGATATTCAACGTTATCCATGAAATTACAAAAACTGTTTGAAAAAATATATACCCCCAACTTCCCAAAATCTTTGATGCACCATCAGAAAACCTTTGACTCATTGTCCTTTTCGTATAGCCCTTTTTGTATATTTTTAGTTCTTTCTCCCTTCCTGAAGGGTTCTTGTGACTTTTATTTTTAACTTCGGTTTTTATTTTTTTCTTCATCCTGTTGTTATTTTCTTTTTATTATTTTGTTAGTTTAAAATTTTCCATTAGTGTTTCTAGTATACCAAAAATAAACATCTCTTGAAAGAATCAAGTCTTCAGCAGTTTGTCTGCAATGAAAAACTGTACTACAATAGAGAGAGAAATAATGAAAAAACACAAGAAACCAAAATGACCCCCTCCTCTGCTGAATTATTTGAATCATACAAAAAACTACTTTTATCTGTCAAAGTTCTAAATAAAAAAATCTTTTTTGTTTTACTACTTTTCGCAATCTCAACTGCAATGGGGTTTTATACTGCTCAATCAAATCCTGAGTGGACCAAAGAAATTGTTAATATTCTAGCAGAGAACTTTGTTGGACTCAAAGGCAAAAGCAATAGCGAGCTCTGGCTTTACATTTTCTTCAATAATGTATCTGTTTCTGCAATGATCATCGCATTGTTTTTTCTTTTTGGCTTTGCTCCAATTGCTGCTCTTTTATCAAACGGAACGATGATAGGCGTTGTTGTCGCTTATTCGATTGAAAAAATTGGTGGAGATAGTGTGTTTCTTGCTCTTATACCTCATGGGCTATTCGAAATTCCTGCCTTCTTGATTGCTGCTGCCTTATCAATCCATCTTTCAGGAAAATTCTTGGATTATATTAGAAAAGTAAGAAAAACATTTAAGAAGGAACTTGTTTTTGCTATTAGAATTTTCTTCCTAGTAATAGTTCCCTTGCTTTTCATCGCTGCGATTATTGAAACATTTTTAACACCGATTCTTGTTTTTTAAGCTTTTAAACGTTTATTCTAGCTTCATTCTGATAATTTTTCCGATTCTCAAAGGACTCCTGTCTCCCAAGGAAGCTTTTTTTTGAATTATATTAAAATAAAATTCACTTTTGCCTTGAATTTCATTCTCTAGAATTCTTTCTGTAGTTGCCAAAAGATCTCTTCCTTTGAAATTATTTTTATATTCCTCACTCATTTGTTCACTCATTTTTCGCAATTTTCGAGCTCGTTTGTTTTTTACCTCACTCTTTATTTGGTTTTTCATTTTTGCTGCTGGTGTTTTTTCATGAGCGGAGAATGGAAAAACATGTATCCGACTAAACTTCATCTCTTGACAAAAAAGCATTGTTTCTTTAAAGTTCTCTTCTGTTTCTCCTGGGAAACCAACAATGACATCAGTAGTCAAAGCTAAGTCGGGCATTAATTTTCGAGCTTTCTGCGCTCTTTCTTTAAAACACTCTTTTGTATACGGTCGATTCATTGCTGCGAGAATTTTATCAGCCCCAGCTTGCAAAGGTAAATGTAAATGTTGACAAATTTTTTCATTTCCAGCCATTAACTCAAGCAAACGATCATCTACGTCATTAACTTCAATCGAGCTAAGCCGCACTCTTTTTACATTCTTAATTTGAATAGCTTCTTCTAATAATGTTTTCAAGTCACAGGTTGTAGAGTTTTTCTCCTTTCCATACAACCCAAGATGAATTCCACATAAAACAATTTCGTCATACCCGCCCAAGGTCGCTACTTTTATTTCTGCTAAAACCTCCTCTTTTGACCTAGACGAAAGTGTTCCTCTTGAATATGGAATGATACAATATGAACAAAACTGCTCGCAACCATCTTGAATCTTTAAAAAATATCGTGATCGCTCCCCTTGTCCAGGAGGATGGATTTCTTGTTTTTTATCATTCCCGCTGAGCTTTTTTGTTTCAACTGCAAACAGCTTTTTGATTTTTTTAACTAACCCCTTGGGATCTCCAACCCCCCAAAGAACATCTTTTTCGATTTTCTCCATTTCTTCTGGATATATCTTAGCCCAACACCCTAGAAGGACAATTTTTGCATTTGGATTCTCCTTTTTTACTAAAACCAACATTTTTCGTCCTTTTTTAATCGAGGTTTTGGTGACAGCGCAGGAATTGACAATCGCCAAATCAATCTTATTAGAACTTTTCTGTGAATATTCAAAATTAATTTCAGTAAGTTTTTTTCTCAAAGTCAGGGAGTCATATTGATTCACTTTACATCCAAGAGTTTTTATTATAAATTTTTTCATTCTTTCCTTTTTGAATTTTCTGTTATTATTTCTCAAATACAACAAAGTCTCCTTCTTTCAGCGCATGAACCGGCAAAGATGTGTCACCATACTTTTCTAGTTCGCTAAATCCTGTCTGCCAATCAATTTCTCCTCGCGGATCCTCTTTGCCATAGCTAGAGTCAAAATGAGCAATAAATTTGATCGGCAAGACACCAAAGCCTTTCATGCATTCTCGCCAGTCACAGGTCCAAAATGAACTTGCTAGAGCGTTTGAACCAGCCGAGCTTGCTGCAACAATTTTGCCATCCCAAATTTTTGGCACATCGAATTTTTCAAGCCAATATTTAATAAGGTGATCATCTCCTCCTGCAATCCAAATCACATCACTACTTTTAACTTGATCCTCAAATGTGTCTGGAAACGCAAGTTTGAAGGTTAATCTCACATTCTTGTCTGCTGCCCTCAAGAAACCTTTTTTATATTTTTCATATTTTGTTTCCCAATCTTCCCGCGGTTGTGAAAAAAAACAATAAAGAACTTTTACATCATCTCCAAGGCCTAGAAGGGTTTCCTTGATAGAAGCTTTTTCTTTTTCTGGATAGTATTTTGCGTTACCTGAATTCAAAATATACTTTGTCATGCTTTTGGAAATAAATTTTATACAGTAGATTTTAGCAAAAGCAAAGCAAAAAAACAAAAAACTTTTGCCTGTGTGAAAATTTTCCATATGATGTGGACAGTGCTGCTTTTTCATGAGACACTTTCATGAAAACTCTTTTTGATTTAACTCTTCTTACTGAAGAGTATACGGCTAGCAAAATTCATGCTATACTGGTGGCGAAATAATAATTAGTCTAAATACCATGAATAAAAATATTATATTACTAGCCTTACTTGTGATAGTAATTGTGTTAGCGGGCTATTGGAGTGTAAACAGAAATAACTCTAACCGTTCAACAAAGAGAGAAATTACTGATTCACAAAAGATTCTTCCCAAGCAGACTGCCGAAGGACTTCGGTTAGAGATTGATCCTGTTAAGTCAATCATTCGCTGGGAAGCTAAAAAAACTCTAGTTACTACCAACAATCACAACGGAACGGTCGATCTAAGAAATGGATTTGTTATGACCGAAAAAGGAGTTTTGGTAGGAGGAGAGTTTGTTATTAACATGAATTCTATTATCAGCCTTGACTTAGAGGGCGATAGCAAGAAAAAACTTGAAACTCATCTGATTTCAACTGATTTTTTTGATGTGGATAATTTCCCAGAAACTCAATTAACAATAAAGGAAGTAACTCCGTTGGAAAATTCTAATTTTTCCATAATTGCGGATCTTACTATCAAAGGAATAACAAATGAAATCACTTTCGACGCAACGCTCCATTCAGTAAATGATAAATTGTTACTCAAAACAAAACTTGAGATAGACAGAACTCTTTGGAATGTTCGTTTCGGTTCAGGAAAATTCTTTGATAACTTGGGGGATAATTTAATTGACGACCAAATAAAGTTTTCCGTGGAGCTGATGACGGTTGAGAGAAAAAGGAATTAAACGACAAAAATCGGGATTTGGCCAGGAACATTCTTCCTGGCCCTGTCTTGCTTCACTCATCAAACTCACATAGCACTGAAATTTTAGTGTTTCCGTCATGAAGAGACCTCCCCTAGGACCTTCTTGGTTTGAATTCATTGCAAATTTTTTATAAACAAAAAATCTTTCGCATATGCGAAAGATTTTTATGTGTGTGGACCCTAGGGGATTCGAACTCCTGACCTCCTCAGTGCAAATGAGGCGCTCTACCAACTGAGCTAAGGGCCCATATTAAAAACTATCAATTGTGTGGGCAATCCAGGAATTGAACCTGGGACCTCGTCATTATCAGTGACGCGCTCTAACCATCTGAGCTAATCGCCCTTTTTTGCAAAGATTGAACATTGCAACAACAAGAATAATTATAACAAAAAAAATAAAATTGTCCAGTTTCCAACCAAACAAATTTCAGAAATTTGTCTTTCTGACATTCTCGAGTATTTTCATCATATCATTTCACTGTCTTTTTTCAACCCCTTCTTCCGCTAAGAATAAAGTTTAAAAAGCTATTGCCAATTCCAAAATATTGTGTTAATCTAGGTCTTGTCTAGGAAAAGACGCATTAAAGTCAGTTTTTGGCTTTGTTATTATTGCATCAAAAATAAATTAATTATATTATCGACATATGAAAAAGGATATTCACCCAAAATATAACGATGAAGCAGAGATCAAATGTTCTTGTGGAAATGTTATCAAAGCTGGTTCAACTCTAAAAAACAAAGATATCGAAATTTGCAGCGCATGTCATCCTTTTTATACTGGAAAAAAGAAACTTGTTGACTCAACTGGACGTGTTGATCGTTTCAAGCAAAGAATGGAAAAATTTTCTGCTATAGAAAAAAACAAGCAAACAGAAAAGAAGAAGCAAGTTGCAGCGAAAAAAGAAACTGAAAAGAAACCACCTGAAACTAAAGCAACGGAAAAGAAATAATTCTTGCGAAAATCTTTCATTATTTAAAAACAAGCCATAAATGGCTTGTTTTTAAATATCTCCTCGCTAAAATTATATTTTGCACTATTCATTAAATATTTTTCTCTAAATAAACAACTTTTATCTCAACTCTTTTACCAGAATCTTCTTCGATCCAAGACTGTTCGTGGTGACCACCTTTTTTTATAAAACCTTGTTTTTCATATAATTTTTGGATCCATCCATTTCTAACTTCGACATCCAAGCTTAATTTTTTATAGTTCAAGCTCTTAAGTATTCTTTCGGCCTCTTGAATAATTTGCGTCCCAATATTTTGCTCTCTCAATTTACTCTTAACAAATAAGTCTTGCAAAACTGGACTTGTGTGGTATTTGCAAGTTCCAGAAAAATTTATATAGATATAACCCACTGGCATTTTTTCAATAAATGCTACTAGATATAAGCTATCTCCCTTTGCTTGTTGTCTAAAGCGAGCTTGATCTAATTTCGGCAAACTATTACCACGAATTTCGTCTATAAATAACCCCTCTTTTTTTTCAATTTTTCTTAACACAATTCTTGTGTTGTGGGAAAATTTTTCCCCCTTTCTAATTCTCCACTTTGAAAGAATTCTTAAGATCAAATTTCTAAAAATGTTTTTCATCTTCTGTTTAAAAAATAAATCCTTCTACACTTCCTCGAGCAGTTCCTGAATCACTCTTTTATCATTCCATGAAATTCTCTCATTCCCAACCGCCATTGTTTCTTCGGCGCCCTTCCCGGTGACGAGAACCAAGTCTCCTTCTTGCGCAAGACTTAAGGCCTTTTTAATACCCTCTCTTCTCTTTAGGATTCTCCAACAATCCTCCTTTTCATGCTTCCCACCGGTGATAACACCCTCAAAAACAGCGTTGATAATTTGCATTGGATCTTCATTATAGGGATCTTCATTTGTAACTATCACAAAATCGGCATATTTAGCAACAATTTCTCCCATAATTGGGCGTTTTCCAGTATCCCTTTCGCCGCAACTTCCTAGGACCCAAATAATTCTTTTAAACTCGTGATTAGTTTGCGCTCTTCTTAATAGACATCCAATCTTTTCCATCGAATCAGGAGTAAGGGCATAATCAACCACAATTGAAATTCCTTTGCTGTTTTTGACATAATCCATTCTACCACTAACTGCTTCAATGTTTTCCAATGCTCTTTTCGAGACACTCAAGCGTGCTCCCTCTAAACTACCAACACAAATTGCAGCTAGCGCGTTTTCGATATTGAAAATACCTGGAATGTTTAAATGGAATCTTTCACCCCTGATTGTAAAATATGAACCCCTTATACTTGATGTTATTTGTTCTCCCAAAACAGTCATTAGTGTCCCGTCTTTTTTAGACACCTCATTTTTGTCTCCATCCGTCGTAAAGGCAACAACTCTATGTTTTCTCTTTTGAGTTATCTTGATAAATCTTTGAGGGTCTTCCATATCAAGATTAATTACACCAAGGGCGTTCTTTTTGAGTTTCTTAAATAATTTTGCTTTAGCACTCCTATATCTGTCCATTGAATTGTGATAGTCCAGATGCTCCCTCGTGACATTTGTAATAACAGCAATGTCAAAATAAACCCCCGCTAAACGACTTTGATCCAGTGCATGAGAAGAGACCTCAAGCACTAAATATTCACAACGTTCATCAACTGCACGTTGGATAAATTTTTGTACCTCCCAAGCTGATAGTGTTGTAAACTTAGTCTCGTTTACCCACTCCTTTTGGGCAAATTTGAAATTGATTGTGGAGGCCATTGCTATTCTATGACCATCCTCTTCCAAAATTCTGCCAATCATTTGGATTGTGGTTGTTTTTCCGTTTGTTCCGGTAACACCAATGACTTTTATCCTCTTAGAAGGAAACCTAAAATAAACAGCGGCAAAAAAAGACCTGATTAAATGATATTTATTTTTAATCCACCTAAGCATTTTTTCTTATTTTCAGTTTTAATCTGGAAGCAATATTTTTTGCATATTGCAATGCCCTGTAAGTATAATACTTCCTTTTATCAATAACAACATCCCAACATCCAGGAAATGCAATTGGTTTATTCTTAGGACAAAAACCAAGCTTAAAATTAGTAATTCCAGACCAATTATTTTCCAATAATTGCCCATTCTCGCCCCTTTGAATTTTAGTTCCACCAAAATCATATTTTTTGAATCCTTCTCTTTGTGCATCAGAAATCGCAACCCATTGTAAAAGGTGTGGCGCCATGACATTTCGATTTTCATTTGATGAAGCTCCGTGAAGATAAGTAGCGACCGATCCAAAAAATGAAACCGATGCTACGGCAACAATCTTTCCTTTAAATTTAGCAACATACAAACTTAAGATTTTTTCAGGAATCACTTCTAGCATTGTTTTATAATAATTTTCAGGGTGAATCGCAATCCCATCACGTCTAGCTGTCTCCTTGAGAAGCCGGATAAAAGCATTTATAGCATCCTTGCTATGAATTTTTTGAACCACAACCCCCCTTTTTTTAGCCAAGCGAATATTATATCTGGTCTTAGCTTTCATTTCCATTAAAATCTCTTCTTTGGGCTTTTCTAGGCTCAACATCAGAGTTTGCACTGGTTGATGGTCTTTTTTAGATTTAACAATACTAAAACCAAGACCATTGAAAAACCTTTTAATCTCTTTTAACTCTGTTTTTGTTTGAGGTTCAATTCTGATCCAAGCAACTTTATTTTTCTGAGCAAGTTTCAATAATTTACTAGCACATTTTTCCACAAAACCTATCTCAAAAAAAACTGGTCCACGCGGAATAAAAAAATAACTTCCAACAAATGGCAGTGTGTGTTTGATTATATTCGCACTGAACTTTTCAACTTCCTCTAAAATAAAAACTTTCTTCCCAGCCTTCTTTTGAAAAGAAATCCATTCGGATGACTGCAAGAATCCACCATCTTTTATAAAAAATTCTTTTTCTTCTTTTCTCATACTGACTATTTCTTCATTGATTTAAGGGCGAATTTAATTTTATCTGAAATATCGCTTAGCTCTTTCGGAATCGACTTGTTCGCTTCTCTAGCCTCGGCAACTGAATACCCCATCGCCATTAAAGCTTCGACGACTTCATAGTCGGTCTCCACTTCAGCATCATCGTTGATTGTAATGTTGTCAATTTTATTACTCAATTCCAAAACAATTCTCTCTGCAGTTTTCTTGCCAATCCCAGAAACTTTTGTCAAAATGCCTGGCTCCCCTTTTTTGATAGCATTTTTAATGGTCATAGGAGAAGCAATTGTCAAAATACCCAGCCCTGCTTTTGGACCAACGCCTGAAATTGAAAGAAGAAGCTCAAACATTTCCAACTCTTCCAAGGATTCAAAACCATACAAGTGAATGTGATCCTCCTTTACATTTGTATGAATAAAAAGAGAAATTTCCTCTCTTGCAGTGATTCTTCCAAGTGAAACTTCGGTTAAAAAAACTTTATACCCAAGACCACAAACATCAATTATAGCGAAATTGTTATGCACTAAGTCCACCTTCCCATTCAATTTTCCAATCATTTTTATTTTAATCTATTTTAATTATTCCTTAATTTATACTAACATTTCCTTTACAAAACTTCCAGCACATGATAGTCTGTTAAGAGTTTCGAGTTGATTCTCGAGATGTTTATCAATAAGATATTTTTCAAACTAAAAGTGTCTTATGATTTTTTATAATTTGTATTTATTGAATAAAGAAAATGCCTAATTTAGCATCGGCAAAAAAATACGTGAAGGTCACAGCACGAAGAACAGCCGAAAATCGTGCAAAAAAACTTGTATACCGAAAATCTATTAAAGATTTTTTAATAGCAATTAAGGAAGGAAAGCTTGTTGAGGCAAAGAAACTTTTCATTGCCACACAAAAAGCTCTTGATAAAGCTGTTAAGTCAGGAGTGATCAAAAAGAATACTGCGGCTCGAAGAAAATCACGACTTTCAAGAAAATTAGCAAAATAAACCAGTTTTTATTTACTATCTTAAAAACCACCTCTTTAGGTGGTTTTTAGCTATTCTTATGTTTTGTTGTACTATTTTCTATTTTCATTTTTTGCAACACCCATTTTTTCAAGCTTGTTCTCCTGTGTCCTCCTATGTCTTTGAATCTTTGTGAGCTTGGGCTTAAAATCAGTCTTAAGTTCAACAAAGAAAGTACTTCCCTTTCCTGTTCCTGGTGATTCTGCCCAAATTCTTCCTTTATGAGCTTCGATTACTTTTTTACAAACATAGAGACCCAGACCAACACCCTCTGTGTGTA
>JABGXP010000011.1 GCA_018675685.1 bacterium | reverse complement strand
TGTTACGCAACTGCGTGACATGGGTCTTTTTCTTTTTTAAGGCAAGCTTTTTTGAAAATAATATGGCAAACGAAATATCTTTAAAACATTGACAAAATCAATTGTTAGTGTTATTATTTATAATTCTTTTGCAATGTGCAGAGAATAATGGAAAGAAAGAAGTACTCTTACAATTAACCTAGGATCAGAAAAAGGAGAGATCAATGGAGAAGAAAGCTAAGAAACCTGGTTGTGGAGACCCAAACTGCCCTGTATGTGGAGATAATAAAGCCGGGAGAGGTTTTGTGGACATTTTTGAAAAATTGTTTGGAACCCCCCGCGGGAAGGATTCTTTCTCATTTTCAGGCAGCGGTTTCCCAGGATTCTCTGGCGCACCTGGAACTTTTGAAAAAATTGCCACGATGCTTGAAGGCGGAGGCCCTGAAATAAGTATTCAGGAGATCATTGATGCCTTGGACGGCGGAGATATTCGCAAAATCATGGAGCTTGGTGGTGATAACCCCTTCGGCAGTCCTCATGTTAGAGTTATTTCATCCGAGGATGATTTGGACGACATCATGCAGGAAATGATGGGCAACAAAGCAGATAACTCGGAGAGAGAGGCTGCTTTAAAAGCTTTACCTGAGGATATTCAAAAAGACAATGCTGAATTTTCTGCAGTTTTGAAAAATGGCAAGCATATCCCATTGGAAAATGGTGCAATGAATACCATTGAAGAGCTGAATTTAGTGCAAGGATTGAAATTTGATTCCTCTGAAAAAGGGAATATTTCAGTCACAGTTAGCCTTGAAGGCATCTACACTAAGGTTGTTTCCGAGATTGGCAATGATGAAATTGCCGCTTTGATTCCCAAGGTAATCGGCCTGGAGGATGAAATTTCCGCATTGTTCGAAAGCCAACAGGAAAGAAGAAACCTATTTGCGGATATTCAAAGAACAAAGAAGGGCCTTCAAAGACAGCTAGACGGATATTTCTCCAGAGGCTGGGCCGAACTCTCTTTGGATAAAAACGTGCTCAGTGTGCAGCAGAACGAAGCTGTTGCTGGAAAAGAAAGCTCAAAAGAGGCTGTTGCAAAATTCTTATTTGTTTTGAACGGAGAAGTTCAAACTGAAGTAAGGCTAGACGATGACTTTGGGGAAATACTCTTTAGTCTTCAGAAAGCCCTTGCACAACAGAAAGAAGGGGCCGCAAAAGAAAGGGAAGCCTTTGATGAAACTTCAGTGAAAATTTCCAGTATAAAAGGAAATTTATTTGAAGCATTGATTTTTATTAGAAGCTACCTCAAAAGAAATCCGATCGCTGATTGCAACCCAGTCGGCATTGGGCTTGACCTTGAAGGCTCTCCTTGTATCATCGTTGAGAAAAAAGTTGATACAGAACTTCCTGAAGTTCCTGGAATAATCAAGCGCCGTTTGCTTGAAGGTCATCTTTCCGGCAAAAATCCATTGCCCAAGGATTATCAAAAGGCACTGGGCCTGGATGAAAAAATCGCTCAAATTAAAAAGGGCAAAGCATCCATTGAAGAGATCAAAGATAGTCTGTAAGAAAGCTAAACTAGCTTAATTAAAAGACCTGCACTGCACGAATCGTGTGATGCAGGTTTTTTTTATTTTAAAAATAATTTCCCAAACTCTTTTCTAAAGAATTTGAGAATATTGACAAGATTCTTATTTTAGGGTATTTTTTATTATTGCCTTATGCTTTGAAACGGGCAAAAAGTTCTCTAAATCAGAAAATCTAACAAAAGGAGATATCATATGGATATCACGGGAAACAAGTCCTTAGAAGTGCCTAGTTGGGATTTTTCCAAAAAATTCCTAGAGGAATTGGAGAAATTCAAAAAGATTTTAAGCGGGAGAAATTCTGTAACCCTCAATCATCACCCCGAGGAGCAGAAAATTCTTTTTGAGCCTTGGTTTGTTCCTCTATTGAAACTAGAACAAGGCGTTGTGGTTATGCACATAAAAGGGATTTTTCCTAAAATCACTTATACTGCCAATGACCCACAAGTTCTAGCAACTATTCGGGAAATCATGAAGCAACGGACTCAAATATCAAGACTGCGCAGAGGGAAGAATCCCTTACCGAAAAATATAGGGAGAGCTAATCAAATTTCAAAGGAACTATCTTTGAATGTAGGCGTAATGATAAACCACTTCTCTTCTCCTAACAACAATAAAAATGGTGATGAACCAATAGCCATTGCTCTTGATCCCGATGACAACGCTCCTTGTATTCTTTTTGCTAGTAGAATCAACGAAAAGACTGAGGAAATTCCAATAGTGGTGAAGATCAATGCCGCTAGAAAACATTTTTCAGGAGAGGGAGAACTGGGGATGGAACTTCAAAAAGCTCTGGGGATCAACGAGGAAATTCTCGTTATTGAAAAAATTCTTGCAGGTATCAAATGATTATTAATATTCTTTCCTTGTTTTTTCAAAAGCTCACGACACACAAACTGTGTGACGTGAGCTTTTAGTATACAAAAAGAAAAGTTACCACGACTATGATGAGTTGTGGTAACTTTTAAATTCTTCTGGAGCATGACTGTTTATGCAGCCAGATCTATCTTCATTTCTGTTTGCCAAAAACTTTCCAGTGGCATTCCTGATAAGCGTTGGATGATATCTCGATATTTCTTTGTGGCAATATCCAAGACTTCCTCGGGAGGAACAATAGTGGGATTTTTTTTAATCCCGACACTCTTGCCCCACTCCCGGACGCCCTGCTTGTCAAAACTTTCGGGCGCAGAAGTATATTCATCCTGAAACGGCCAGAAGCGAGAAGAATCCGGCGTCAGAATTTCATCAATGAGGGCCAGCTTCACTGTGTTATTGCTCTTGTTTGTGACCATTCCAAATTCAAACTTTGTGTCAGCAATGACAATGCCTTTTTTGTTTGCAATCTCATTCGCAAGGGAAAAGATTTTTTTTGCCTCTTCGCGCACTTTTGTTGCCAGTCCAAAATCGCCGCCAATGTGCTCAACCATTTCATCAAATTCAATGTTCCGATCTTTCTCACCAGCTTCAGCCTTGGTTGAAGGAGTGAATAATACCTCTGGCAATTTACTTCCGTCGTGCAGACCAGGTGGCAATTCGTGTCCACAAACCATTCCAGTCGCCTTGTAGTCATTGAGACCGGAACCAGTCAGATTTCCTCTTACGATCGCCTCGATTGGCAAAACCATGGCTTTTTCAACAACAAGACATCTTTTCTGAAGATCGCTATCCCCCCTCAAATCTTTCGGAAGAAATTCATCGATCCCTGAACCATATGCCATCAAGTGGTCACCTGCACCAAAATTGAACTGATTCAGCCAAAAAATGGTTGATGCTGTAAGAACATGCCCCTTACTTTTGATAAGCGCATTGAGCACGATGTCAAAAATGCTGATACGGTCCGTTGCATAGATCAAAAGAAGTTCTGGTTTATCCGGAATCTCAAACATTTCCCTTGTTTTTCCTGTAGAAAAATGCAGGAGACCTGCCACTTCAAACCTTTCGATTAACTCAATCGCCCTGACAGCCTTTGGAAGAAAACCCATGTTAACTTTGCTTTTCATTTGACACCCCTTTTCGTTGGTTGAATGTTAAAAACAATTATACTTCTTCTTGGTAAACTCTAAAGTTAAAAAAGAACAGCACTATATTGTAGCACTGTCTTTTCTGTTTTTCAATAACATTAAGATAAAAATCACTCAACAGTAACAGATTTTGCAAGATTCCTTGGCTTGTCTACATCAAAACCTTTTATCCTTGCTACATGGTATGCAAAAAGTTGCAATGGGATCGTCGCTAGAATTGGAGTCAACATTTCCAAAGTTTTCGGAATATAAATCACATCATCTGCTATTTTTTCTAAAGATTTATTCCCCTTAGTTGTAATAGCAATCACATCACCACTTCGAGATTTGATCTCCTCAATATTGCTAAGGTTTTTTTCATACACACTATCTTTCGGGGCAATGAAAAACGAAGGAAATTTCTTATCAATTAGCGCAATCGAGCCATGCTTCATTTCACCAGAGGCAAACCCTTCTGCGTGAATATAGGAAATTTCTTTTAATTTCAAGGCGCCTTCGTTTGCTAGTGGTTGGCAATATTTTCTTCCTAAGAATGCAAAATTCTTTGCTTTGTGATATTTTTTCGCAATTCTTTCAATATTATTATCTTTTAAAAATTCATCAATTTTCTCAGGCAAGTCGCTGAGCTCTTTTAAGATGCGTTTTCCCATTACAAGAGACATTCGCCTTTGTCTCCCCAAAAAAACAGTTAAGAGTGCCAAAATGGCGACTTGGGAAGTGAATGCTTTTGTTGATGCAACGGAAATTTCTGGCCCGATGTGATTATACACCCCGGCATCAGTTTCACGTGAAATTGTCGATCCAACGCTGTTTACAATTCCCAAAACTAGTGCCCCTTTATTTTTCACCTCTTTAATCCCTGCAAGTGTATCAGCTGTTTCTCCAGATTGACTTATAGCAATAACCGCTGTTCGCTTGTTCAGAATCGGGTTTCGATAACGAAACTCACTTGCCCACTCCACTTCAACTGGAATTCCTGCATATTCTTCAAGCATGTATTCGCCAACAAGACCATCGTGCCAAGCTGTTCCGCAAGCCACAATAATAATTCTCTCAACATCTCTTAGTCTGTCTGCAACCTCAGTCAACCCACCTAGTTTTGCCGTTCCATTTTCAAAAGAAATTCTTCCATTGAAACTGTTTTTTAAAGACTCTGGCTGCTGGAAAATTTCTTTTAACATAAAATGTTCGAATCCTTTCTTTGAAATCTCCTCGATATTCCATAGCACGCTTTCGATATCTTTTTTGATTAAATTTCTCTTTGCATCAAAAACTCGGAAATTATCATAGCCGACTTCTGCCATCTCTCCATCTTCAAGGTAGATCACTTGTTTGGTATGCTGCAAAATTGCTGACACATCAGAAGCAATCACGGTCTCGTGCTTTCCAATTCCAATCACAAGAGGACTTCCGCAACGAGCTACGAGTAATTTCTCGGGCTCATCTTGGCAAAACACAACCAAGCCATACGCGCCTTTGATGATTTGCAAAACCTCTTGAAGTGTCTGGGTGATATCTCCCTTATAAAGATCTTCAATCAGATGAGGGATGACTTCTGTGTCAGTTTGCGAATGGAATTTATGCCCTTTCTTTTTGAGAAGCTCTCTCAACTCTGCATGGTTTTCGATGATTCCATTGTGCACAACTTGAATTTTTCCTGTGCAATCAGAGTGTGGGTGTGCATTTGCTTTTGATGGCTTCCCATGAGTTGCCCAACGAGTGTGAGCAATTCCTATTGTTCCGTCCGACTTGTTTTTTCCGATCACTTTTTCTAGTTCTTTTATTTTTCCGACTGCCTTGAATGTTTGCAATGTTTTTCCAAAAATTGCCACCCCTGAAGAATCATAGCCTCGATATTCCAATTTTCTTAATCCATCAAGCAAAACTGGCATCGCTTTATTTTTTCCAATGTAGCCAACAATTCCACACATAGTTTTGTTTTTTAGTTTTTAATTATATTATTTCTCCAATAAATTCCAAAGTTGCAGAAAAATAACTTTCTGCGTTTCATAAACCATTTCATTTTCGATAATCACTCCGACTGGCACCCCATTGACATCACGAGAGATAAAAGCGCATCTTCCAGGATATATCAAAATAAATGTCGCTGAGTTTTGTTCTGTTCCAAGCCATCTTCGCTGATCTAATCCACTCACTCTACCTCCACCAGCCAGCGAAATAGCTTTGACTGAAATGCCTTGCTTAATCCTGTCTTTTGTAAAATTTGGATATGCCTCTTTAATATCTTCACTTGCTTCTTTTGCTGAATAAACATAATATTCCTTTTCCGTGTTAGCTTCTGATGCTAAAATTTCAAAAACATTGTCGAGAATTGTCTTAATCCCCGTACGTCCTTCGTAGAATTTTGTTGTTGGTTTTTGTCCATTTTTCTCTTGAATAGATCGGAGTTCAGGAATGATTTTTTCAATATCACTTTTGGCTGTTTTTAGCTTTCTTTCTTTTTCCTCTATTAAGGTTTTCAACTTTTCTGGATCTTCTGCAATGAACTTTTGTTTCGTTTCATGATGATAGAAGGCTACCAAGCCCTTTTTTTGTAATTTTTTTAAAATATCATAGACAGAACCTCTGTTTATCTTAGTAATATTAGCAAGCCCACGAACAGAAATTGCCCCACTCTCTAAAAGCGCTAGATATATCTTTGTTTCTTTTTCTGAAAGTCCAAGCTTTTCAAAAATAGTTCTTTTCATTTATTTTATTTTGATCTTTTTACTTCTAAATTCGATATAGTATATATTATTCTTGAATGAAAATAATGTCAAATTTATTTCTACACTATATTGCTTGTATTTTATTCATTGCTTTATTTTAAGCAAAAATACTTTACATCTTTGTCATATATTTATAATACAATATAATTTTATAATAAAAAAGGTTATCAGTTTAAATTTAAACTGATAACCTTTTTCTCTGTCTATGATATTTTTTAGATTTTTACCTGAGCACACATTTTTTTAAACTCCGCAAGATCTTTCCTTGTCTCTTCAATAAAGAGTTTAGCCTTCCTGTCTGCTGGGGCAACCAAAACGGAAAATTCCGTTAATTCAATCAATCTTTCTTGGATGTTCGAAGAGAGGTTGAGTTTTTTTGCAACATTCTGGAGCCTATCTTTAAATTCTCCTGCATTGGCGTAGGATCCATCTTCATTGATTGAAATCTCTTGGATGAGGCGGTATGCATCGTCCTTAATCCCAATCGCCTTTAGATATGTTTGCAATGAACTTCCACACATTCCAGGGTATTTCTTGAGGCATTCCTCAATATTTCTTTCGCTTGGAACGCAAGCACCAAGTTCTTTGGTGATCCTGTCAATTGCAATAAAGGCAGGCATCAAATCGCCACCGAGTGATCTAAAGAGATATGATCTGGCCATATTCCCTTGATGTGGATAGTTTTGCAATTCTGAGATAAAAAATCTAATTGCACTTTGAGCTTTCCGGAGCATCACAAGTGCCCCTTCGATGCCCCACAGATTTGTTTTACCAGGCATAATTGATGAACCCTTCTGCCCTTTTTTCTTCAACTTTACGAAAAGTTGTCCTGGGCAACTGACGAGATCGCAAAAATCTTCACCGAACTTGACCATTTTCCCTAACATATCATCGATGATGTGCAAGATGAATCCTTCCATGACATATGGACTACACTGATCAGTCATTTTGTCATAATGTAAGCCAAATCCTTCCACGAAATCACGAAAAATTGTCTCCCAATCGAATTCAGGAAAAGCTGCAAAATGACAAGTTCCATTCCCCACAGCTCCCCCCATCTTTCCTGAGAATGGTTGGAACTTTGGGATCATTGGATGTATCAACATTCCTATCCAAGTGACCGTCGAGTACAACGGCACTGAAATCATCTTGTTCTGAGTAGTTGGTTCTGCTGATTGCTTGTGCGTAAAGGCTGGCAAAATCAACGAACCTTTCCCGTCTTGTTGCCATTTCTGGCTCCAATCGATTGTGAAAATCCAGAAATCAATTATTTTTGGCAAGAGGTGATGATAGATTAGGTTGTTAGCCATCAATCCCGTGACATTCCCAATCACATCCTCGGATGTTGCTGCAAAATGTACTCCTTCAATCGCATTCGCCAATCTTGGGATTTTTTTAGGAATCAATAATTTAAGGAAATCCCCAGCAGCGGCTGTGTCGTGCCCTGTGAAAGTTTCAATAAACTGAGCTTGAATAACTTCATTGGGTCCAATTTCAATTGCCCTTAGAGTTTCAATTTCCTCACTTGTTAGTCTTGGGAGGAATTCCTTGTTTTCAAAAGATCGCTCGCCAATGGTCTGGCAAAGACAAATGAAATACTCAATCATCACGCGAAAGCGCAATTTTGCATATGCCAAATCTGAAGTGACCGCACCAAGGAACTCAACATGATTTAGATATCTGCCGAGTTCAGGAATTGGCGAAAGAAGTCTTCTCAAGTCTTCTGGACTTGTTGTTAAGGAAAAAAATTCTTCCAACGAAGGGAATTTTTCTCCATAACCCTTAAGCATTGCTTTGATTATCGGATTTTCTTGCTCTTTCTTTTTCATGCGACTACCTCCTGTTGTTTGAATGTCTTTGTGTCAAATAAAAAATATCATAAATTTTAAAAAAACTTTTTAACTATTTTGTAGTTAACGCATAATAATACCATAATGCGCTGAAAAAACAAGAATGGTTCGTTGTTAAAGCTCAAATTATCAAAAAAGATCCCTGCTGGCCGATAGCCAACAGGGAGCGTTAAAATAAGATCACATTGTCCAACCTTCTCCATAGCGGATGAGTCCTGCGATAGCTAGTAGTGCTAGTATCACAATGAGAAGACCTCCAGCAGCTTCTGTCATTTTTTTGTTGTCTGCTTTCACGTTACCTCCCTCTTTTTTGGCTGAACCTTTTTAGGTTAACTTCTCTTTTCTTTGTCTAAGTTTATTTTAAACTTTTTTGCACTTTTGGTTTAATCCTCGATAATTGTTCCTTCGAACTCCTTTTCTTCAAAAATATTTCTAAGATTGTCTATCTTGCGACCTTCTGCAATGACTACCTTTAGCCCCAATTCCTCTGCATGCTTTGAAGCGATTGGGTCAAACGGCATATTCAAGCCTGGGTCCCACTTATCGCCCACGATCTTTCGAAACTCGTTCCAATGCATATTCTTATATTCTTTAGCATAGTCAAATTTATTCGGGTCCTTGTCACAAACATATTTAATATTCGAAAGATTGATCACTGTTTTCGCTCCAAGTCTTTCGGCAAGAATCGTGGAAACATAGTCAGTTGACCAACCTGGTCGCCAACCAGCGGCAACCATAATCCCCTCTCCATCCTCAAAATGAACCATTAAATCTTCTTTGGTGCGAGGATTTTTATTGATTCGTGGATGTGCATAATCACGAAAAATTGTCTTAATCAAATGAGCATTTAAACGGGTGGAGTGAATTCCCAACCAATCCATATCATCATCCTCCAAAGCTGTGATCTTTCCAGCTGCTTGTTGGTATTTTCTTGCAATGTCTCCTCCTCCAGTAACAATAATGAAACGCTTTCCTTTGCCAATCTGCTCAATAATAAGCTCTCTAAAACTTTTCAAAAATTCCCAATTAATTTCTCCAGGCACAATTAAAGATCCCCCGAGTGAGACCACGAATACTTCATTTTTCATATAGACTTTTTTGTTACGTTAAGTTATTGGTTAAAAATCGCTCAATAAAAACCCCTCTTATTTAATAGGAGGGGTTTTTAATAGCTCTATCTGCCAAGCTCTTTAAAGGTAGGCATTCCAGTGCTTGGATTTGTTGGAACATAGATTGTGCCTTGTCTATCTTTCAGGTCTTTAATGTAGAGATAATAAAGATAATTTGAAGAAAGACTTTCATTGATAATTGTTTGAGCTTCTCTCTGCCCCTCTGCCTCGATTATCTTTCTCTGCTTCTCTTTTGTTTCTTTTTCTATAATAAATTCATATTTTTGAGATTCTTGCTCTGCTTGTAATTTTTCTTGGATTGTTCTTGCGAGATTTACTGGCAATTGAACATTTCGAAGCAATACATCTTCAAGCACAATCCCTCTTTTTTTAAGCTTAATGTCTAATGTATCCCTTAATTTCTTATTTGCTTCTTCTCTTTTTTCAGAATAGACGTCCTTGGCTTCATATTGAGCAATGATCTCTCTAATGGAACTTCTGATTTCTGGTCGAATCACTTTTTCTTCATATTCCAAACCAACTGTCCTGTAAACTCTTGCTGCCTCTTCTTCATCTAAGTGATAAAGTACTGTGATGTCTAGATCGATGCTCAAGCCCTCTTTTGTTAAAGCTGCGATTGAATCAATTCCTTGCTTTCTTCCTTCTCCTCGAATCACACTCATTGTGTATTCATCTGTCCTAATATTCATTCTCGTGACTACTCCAAGAGGATTCACAATGTGCAAACCAGAAGAAAGCTCCTTGTCTTTAACTTTTCCAAAGAGTGAATAGACTCCAGTTTCTCCAGCGTCTATTGTTACTAAGAGTTTTGGAACAAAAACAACTACCAAAAAAAGTAGCAGAAAAAATTTCCAAAAACTGGTAAATTTCTTCCTGATTTTAGTAGCATCGATATTAATTGGCTCTGCCATGGATTTTTTTTAATGAATTATTTATTGTAGCACTATTTGTGACAACACTTTGCTTCTTCGCGACTCGTCGCTTTTACTTCTTCGAGAGAACTAAAGCAAAGCTTGTTATTATCTTTTATTCTAGTTACATTTTTGCAACTTGGCAAGTGATACACCTTCGAGTTTTTTGAGGCAACAAAAAGACAGTTCTTAGGTTCATCGACATCCTTGCTTGCAACTTTCTCTATTTTATTTTCAAGCCCCTTTCGCTGCAAAGCTTCGTCAATTGCTCTTGCCCTTTGGTCTACGGGAATAACTTTCTCTTTGTTGACTAAAAAAATGTTTATTTTTGCAGCATTTTCAGTTTCTTTTTGCAATTGCCCCACTCTATAGGCGACGATAATAATAAGAATACTGACTATGACTATCAAAACAACCCCTCCGTATTTCTCCCAAAAATGTCTAAGCACTGTTGACATAATGTTTTTTTGTATTTATAATGGAAAATACTTAATAAGAAATATCCTTCTGTTTAAGTGAATTATAACATTAAACGAATGTCGTGCCTACCTAGTGTGATATTTGAATAAAGTTTAAAAATATGGCACATCGTAAAGCCGGTGGTTCTACCAATAATAACCGTGATTCCAGGCCAAAGTATCTAGGCGTGAAGAGGTTTGGGGGTCAGGTAGTTAGAACAGGAGAAATTCTTATTCGACAACGTGGTTCAAAATTCCGAGCAGGAAAAAACACTAAACAAACTAAGGACGACACGATTATTTCACTAAAAGATGGTATTGTTGCCTTTGCAACAAAGAGAATTCAGCTTTTTACTGGAAAAATCAGAAAAGTGAAGTTTATCGAAATAGAAGAATCAAAATAGACCTTGGAGATCTATTTATAAAAACCCCTTTCAAGAGGGGTTTTTATTTTACAAATTTTTCATCTTATTGAGAATTATTTGCCTAAGCTAAGGCAAATATGCTTGACAAATTAGTCCTGATGTGCTAAGGTTCAACATTGTCTTAATCAACTTAAGAATAAAGGGCAAGAAAACTAATCAGTTTATCAAAAGTATTATGAAAAAAGTTATTATCCTAGCTTGCGTTGCAATCATCCTAAGTGCGTTTTTTGCTGTTCAAGAAACATCTGCCACTTCATATGAAGAGTGGTCTAAAGATAAAGAAACTCAATTTGATGAGTTTATCTGCGAAACTTGCAAGGAACCAACGGAACCTGAACCAACTGAACCAGAGCCAACAGAGCCTGAGCCAGAAGTTGAACCTGAGCCAAAATCAAGAAAAAAATCGAAATGTAGTGGTTCAATCGGAAACCTTGTTTGGAATGACGCAAATGAAAACGGAGTTAAAGACGGTGAAGAAAAAGGCCTTGATGATGTAAAAATTACACTTAAATGGGCTGGTGAAGATTACAGATGGGATAACGATGATGATGAAGAACTAACAACTCACACAAACAAAAGTGGAAAATATGAATTTGATGATCTTTGTGAAGGAGATTATAAAGTTTATGTTAAAGGACGTGATGTCGCTGGATATACACAAGTATATGATCCTGATGGAAAGCCTAACAACAAAGCAAAGGTATATCTAGATGGAGATAATGATGATCATACAAAAGCTGATTTTGGTTATATTAATCGAAGCACCCCAGCAACTGGATCTGGAATACTTGCAGTTTTCGTAGCGGGAATAGTCTCACTTCTATCAATAAGAACTTTGAAACAATTTAAAAAGGTTCTTTACTAGATTTAGTTTAGCGAAAATCTTACTTAACTAATCTGCGGATTGCTTTAATTGGTGGTCTGCAGATTCTTTAAAAATATTAAATGAAAATAATGAAAAAAACTCTTAGCATTATCGCTCTAGTCATTCTGTCTGTTTTTGTTTTCTATCTTTTGAATTTTGATTTTAAAGGTACTTTTAGCGGAACCTTTCGTTCTATTTGTGATAATACTTTTGGACAAAAAAGTGAGATTCCAACATCTTGGCTCAAACGATACTCAATTGATTTGGAAAATGAATCAGAAACAGAGTCTGATGTTGACGATGATGGGCTGACTTTACTAGCTGAATATGAAAATTCCACAAATCCCTTAAATCCAGATACAGATGGTGATGGATATGGAGACGGAAAAGAGGTTCGTGATGGCTATAATCCAATTGGTGAGGGAAAGCTTGATACAGATCAAGACGGATTGCCAGATTTCTGGGAAACAGAAGTTGGTCTAAGTATCAAAGAAAATGATCGGGACAAGGATCAGGATCAGGACATGCTACCCAATTATTTAGAATTTGCACATCATACAGACCCTTTCAAGAAAGACTCCGATGGAGATAGTTTTAGTGATGCGCAAGAGATTAAAAATGGCTATGATCCAACAGCTGCCGGTGACGTCCGACCAAACTTTTCACTTTCAATCCAGAAAATTGACGTCGATGCACCAATTGTTTGGTCAAAAAGTCTTGATGACAAAGAATTGCTTAAAGATCTAGAAGAGGGTGTAGTAAGACTCCCAGCAACTGGGGTTCCCACGCAAAATGGAAATACTGTTATTTCTGGACACTCCAGTAACTATCTTTGGGCGAAAGGTGAATATAATCATATTTTTAAAAAAATAAACAACTTAGAGCTCGGTGATAAGATTACAATAAAAACAACCCAGCGAAACGGGAAATCCTTTGAACACAACTTTGTCATTAAAAACAAAGATGTTGTTAAAGCTGATGATCCTTCAATTTTTGAAAGTAGTGAAGAACCCGTGGTCACCTTGGTGACTTGTTGGCCTCTTAATACAACTTGGAAGAGGTTGGTTATAAGAGCAACGCTAGAAAAAGAATAATGGATTAACGAGCTGCGCTCCATTGCTCTGTGAGATATAAAAACACCTTGATTTACTCAAGGTGTTTTTATGTTTCTATTTCTCTTTCACCTTTAGCTCACTTAACAATATTGCTGTTGGACAATATTCAAGAGGCATCAAGAGAAATGACTTTTTTTGAAAAATATTCTATACTTAATGCGTATTAAATAAATGCTAGTTTTTAACAAATAATAAAATTTTAGAATGGGAAAGAAAAAAACACTTATAGCAATTCCAATTGCTATTGTTATGGTTGTAATTCTCTTCAGTTTCTTCAAAAAAGAAGCTGTTCCTGTGGAACTTAGACCTCCTGAAAAACAAGAAATTTCCAAGGCAGAGTTTATTCCATACACTACCCCTGAAAATGCCTCCCCTATTACAGGACTTGCATGTGAAAATAATAAGATGCGACCTTTCGCTGTTATGTACTCGGGAGATGCAGCCGCTAGAGAATGGTTCTCAAATCTTTCTTTGGCAGATTTTGTTCTTGAGATGCCACATCGGGCAGTTCATGGAGATCCCCGACTGATGGGTGTCTTTCAATGCAACACTCCGGAAGTTGTTGGTCCAATGCGTTCTGGAAGAGTCGATAATATTTCAATTGCAGGTTCTTTAGATGCTATCTTTGTTCCTTGGGGAGGCTCAAGTATTGCAAAGGGTGTCTTAAAAAGAGGTCTCGTTGATCATATTGATTGTAACGGCGAAGTTGCTCCAAGTGGTTCTGATGGAGTAACTTGTTTCCGAAGGCAAGACATTCCAGCCAACAACATGATCAAGGCATCCACAAGCATCTCAAAGCTCATTGAGAAAGCTGAACAAGTTGGATATCGAAAAGAGACAACTTTGAGGGGATATTCTCATCAAGGAGATCTTCCTTTGGATCAAAGGCCAGAATATGGAAGATTGCGAGTGAAATTCGGAAGCAGAAGCATCGGCGCTGAATATCTCTATGACAAAGCAACAAATTCATATCTTCGCTCGATTGGTGGACATAAAGACATTGATTATGCCACAGGAAAACAATATGCTCCCAAGAATTTAATCACGATTGTTACTAAGAAGGATACTTGGCTACTCGAAACTGATTACAAAGGGCAAGGCTTGGAGGATCCATGGGAAGGTGTAGACGACACACACAGTCTTAATGACAGTGGTGGTTATCCAAACATGCAACTTGGTGATCCATGGTTCGACACAAAATTTGAAGGCGAAGCAAAGTTCTTCTTGAATGGTGAAGAGATTGTAGGCACTTGGAAGAGAGCAAAAGGGCTCGCAAATCAGTTTGAATTCTTTGACGCAAGCGGTGAAGAAATTCACTTTGTTCCTGGACAAATTTGGATGCATGTGCTTGGACATGATCAAAAAACAAGTTACGAAGAAAGTGCCGAGAGAGCAGCAGAGAAAGAATTAGAAGCTGCAAAAAAAGAAGTTGAGGAAGAAATGGCAGGTTAAATACAAGAAAAAAGCTTTAAATAAAAACAGTTATCAATTGATAACTGTTTTTATTTATTTACCTTATCAAAACTAACTGCAGTTTAATTCCTCTCTTTAGCAATCTTAATAAACTGCAAGAACATTGGGCTTGGATGTAACGGTGATGACGTCAACTCTGGGTGGAATTGACTTCCGAACATGCAAGGGTGTTGGTCCTTTGGAAGCTCAGCGATTTCCATTAAAGTTCCGTTCGGAGAGACTCCTGAGAAAATTAAACCAGCTTCCTCCAAACGTTCGATGTAAGCAGGATTAACTTCATAACGATGTCTATGTCTCTCTTTGATCATTGTCTCTCCGTATGCCTCAAACGCAAGGGTTCCTTCTTTAATCTTACAAGGATAGTCGCCCAATCTCATAGTCGCTCCGTAATTTCCATTTGTAATATTATTTTTTTGATCTGGCATAATATCAATAATTGGAGATAATGTTTTTGAGTCAATCTCAACTGTGTTTGCATCTAGAAGCCCTAGAACATTTCTGGCGTACTCAACAACTAAGAGTTGCATTCCGTAGCAAAGTCCGAGATATGGAATTTTATTCTCTCGCACAAACTTAATTGTGGCAATTTTTCCTTCAATCCCTCTTTCTCCAAATCCTCCTGGGACGATAATTCCAGCATAATCACGTAATTTTTCTAATTTTTCGGGATGTTGTTCATATTCCTCAGCACTTAGCCATTCTATCTTTGCTTTCCTCCCTTCGGCAATTGCTGCGTGTTTCACTGCTTCAATTACTGAGATATATGCATCAGACAAAACACACTCCCCTGTTCCGAAATATTTTCCAACGATTCCAATTTTTATCTCTTCTGTAGCATTCCTCATCTTTCTGATAAACTCCTCCCAGTCGCTAAGATCGCTTTTCTTGGCTTCTATTCCCAATTTTTGCAAGATTAGTTCACTTAAATTATCTTTTTCAAAATTTAATGGCACATCATAAATTGACTCAATATCAGGGGCAGAAATCACTGCCCCTTCTTTAATATTACAAAAAAGCGCAATTTTTTCTTTCCTTTTTTTATCGATTGGTACTGAACTTCGAGCAATGATTATGTCAGTTTGAATTCCCGCTGAATTCAAAGAACGAATTGCTTGCTGGGTTGGTTTTGTTTTCATCTCTCCTGTTTTTTCAGGATACGGAACGTAGGTAATTGTCACATACAATACACTATTTTCATCACGCTGAAGTTTTAATAACCTAGCAGCTTCAGTGAAAAGCATGTTTTCATAATCACCAGTTGTTCCTCCAACCTCGATGATTACAAAATCTGCTTTGTTATTCTCAGCTGCTTTTTCTAAGGTTTCAATAACCTCATTGGTCACATGTGGAATAATCTGCACACAGGTTCCTTTGTATTCTAAATTTCTTTCTCTCTCAATTACTTTTTGGTAAATACTTCCCGTTGTCATGTAATTAGTCGGCGGAAGCTTTACATTCAAAAACCTTTCATAATTTCCCATATCTTGGTCTGTTTCCAGTCCACTGGAAAGAACAAATGTTTCACCATGTTCGGTTGGATTCATTGTTCCAGCATCCACGTTGACATAGGGATCTATTTTAACTGCAGTCACTGAATATCCCCTAGCTTGAATGATTTTAGCGATAGAAGAGGCTGAAACTCCTTTTCCGATTCCGCTCATTACACCCCCGAAAACAAAGATGAATTTGGCATCCTTAGCCCAATTTTTGTTCTCCATTTTTAGATAAATTAAACTTTTATATTAAATATTTCCTGCACACATCTGGTACTAAAGAATGTCATCGATTTTCACACAAAAAGTCGCTCCCCTCTGTAGCGACTATTTTTATTTCCCCTATTCTTTTTCCACCACGATTATTACAGTTGCGGAAATTCCTGGGGCAAAATCAACTTTCAATGAATACTCCCCTAGTTCCTTGATTGGTTTTTTCAAACGAATGCTTGTCCCTTCAATTTTTATTTTTTCAGCAATTTGTTTTTTATCGATTGAACCGAATAATTTTTCTGAGGAGTCTTGGACTTTTGCGACCATCACAATTCTTTTCCCATCAAGCTTTTTTGCGGCCTCTTTCTTGTTGGATGAGCTTTCCTCCTCGCTCTTTTTTGCTTTTTTTGTATTCTCTTCAACACGTTTTATGTTTCCTTTTGTAGCTGCTTCAGCTAATTTTCTCGGGATTAAAAAATTTCTAGCATAGCCGTCAACAACATTTTTTATTTCTCCAGCTTTCCCAACTCCCTTAACATCTTTAAGTAAAACCAATTTCATACCTTCTATCTTTTTTACAAATTAGCTACTACTTTATTATTTCTAGTTTAAACAAAAAAGTGGTGATTGGCAAGAGACCATTATTGTTTATGCTCCTTATAAAATCTCTCAAACACATTTACAATAGCTGGTACAACTCCCTTGTCCACTACATCGGAGATAATCCTATCTTTAGTCGGCTGTTTAATTAAGTTTGCTAGCGCTTTTGCTATCTCAATTTTTATCTTATTTGTAATTTCCACTGTCCTATTTTGTAAAGCACCTTTAAAAATTCCAGGGAAAACTAAAGCGTTATTAATTTGATTTGAAAAATCTGATCTTCCAGTTGCGATTATTCCAATATTGTCTGCCCTAAGAGCTTCTTTCGGTAAAATCTCTGGTTCTGGATTGGCTAAAGCAAAAACAATTGCATCTTCGTTCATCCCTCTTATGTCGTCTGCAGTAAGTAGATTTTTTGCTGAAACACCAATGAAAACATCTGCTTTATACAAAGACTCCTGCAAAGTTCCTTTGAAACTAGTCTTATTTGTAATTTTTGCAATTTTCTTTTTTTCTTGGTTTAAATCAGTTCTTCCTTCATAAATTGCACCCTTGGAGTCAAACAAAGTAATTTCATTGCACCCCTCTTCTAAAAGTAAGTCTGCGATAGCAAGTCCTGCAGCACCTGCACCAGAAATTCTAATCTCTAGTTTTTTTAAGTCCTTTTTGACAATTTTTGCAGCATTTATTAGTCCGGCCAAAACAACAATTGCTGTTCCATATTGGTCATCATGGAAAACCGGAATATCCAGTTCTTTTTCTAGTTTTCTAGAAATCTCAAAACACCTTGGCGCTGAAATATCTTCAAGGTTGATTCCTCCAAAACCAGGAGAGATTGCTTTCACAATTGAAACTATTTCTTCTGTATCTTGGGTATCAAGCACAATTGGCACCGCATTAACACCTGCAAGCTCTTTAAATAAAGCGGCCTTTGCTTCCATTACAGGGAGTGCTGCCTTTGGTCCTTGATTACCCAATCCTAAAATTGCACTTCCATCGCTAACAACAGCAACTGCGTTGCCCTTCCAAGTACAGTCATACACGGCTTCTTCATTGTCCATGACTTTTTTTACCAACATTGCAACTCCTGGGGTATAAATCTGAGCTAAGTTCTCCTTGGTAATTTTTTCTTTTGAGACAACTTCTATTACTCCCCTCTTTCCTTCCTTGCCTAAATTATCCATTTCCATTTTACTTTTCTTTTAATTTTCTAAAGATCTCAAGGGTGGCAACTGCGCCTTCAGCAGCAGCTGTAATAACTTGTCTGAATCCATTTGAATTTGTTGTGATATCGCCAGCTGCATAGATCCCTTCAACGCTAGTGGATTGATTCGCACTGGTTCTTACAAAACCTTGTTCATCCATTTCAACTCCTAATGAAACTAACATTTCTTGGTTTGGCAAAGAACCGATTTCGATAAAAACCCCGTCAGCCTCAACTTCGCTCTCCTCTTTTTCATGATCTTGTAAAATTACTTTTTCAACAACATTCTCCCCTTCGATTCGCACTATATTTTTACTGTACTCAATTTTTATTTTGTCGTTATCCTTTAAACTATCTGAATAACTTGGCAGACAACTTAGTTCTGGTCCTCTGTAAACAAGAGTCACCTTTTCAGCATATTCAGCGAGCATTAATGCTGCCATTGCAGCAGAGTTTCCTCCACCGACTACTATGATTTTTTTATTTCTAAAGAATGGCCCGTCACAAGTTGCACAATACGAGACACCTTTTCCCATGAATTTCTCCTCTCCTTCAATATCAAGTTTCCTAGCTGAAGTTCCGATTGCATATAAAATCTTCTTTGCTTCGTGCTCACCTTTGTCTGTTATGACCTTGAACCCACCGTCTACCACTTCAATTTTTTCAGCAACCTCTTGCTGAAGTTCGATGCCTAAGCCTTCAACATGAGAGCGCATCTTTAAACCTAGCTCCATCCCAGTGATTGATTCAAATCCTAAATAGTTTTCTATTTTATGGATCTCGTTCAAGTACCCTCCAGCTTCTTTACCAATAAGCATGTGGTCAATTTTATATCTGGAAGCATAAATAGATGCTCCTAATCCAGCTGGCCCAGCACCTAGAATAATAAGGTCTTTCATATTATCTTTTGTCATTTTTTATTAAAACTACGCCTTTTTCATTTCTTCAACAAGAACTTCTTTTGATTGAGCTCCTACGAGTTGCTTTACATTTTTGCCACCTTTGAAAATAATCAATGTTGGAATTGACATCACCCCGTATTTTTGAGCTGTCTCGCTATTTTCATCAACATTCAATTTCCCCACCTTTGCTGTTTCCTCGACTTCTTTGGCAGTTTCATCAATCACAGGTCCCATCATTTGACAAGGTCCACACCAAGGAGCCCAAAAATCCACCAAAACTGGTTTATCACTTTTCAAAACCTCTTCTTCAAAGTTTGCATCGTTAAATTCTAAAGCCATTTTTTTTTCTTTACTTTTTATAAAATATATCTCTTTTTATCTAGCTGATTGTGCACCCCTAATGTCCCAGTCTTCTGACTCTTGAAGAAAACTTTTGTAGAGATTCCTTAAAAACTTCCTTCGTAAACTGTGGGAACATTACAGAGGAAAAGTCATACTGAGTGTTTTGAGTTTGCCACATCAAGAATCCGGCACTGTTATGTGGATCATCTTGAACTCCAGTTCTAATCACAAAATCTACATTCGGGAGCTGCGCTGTCATTAAATTATCTTTAATCATTTCTTTTGTAACTACAATTTTCTTGGTTGCTTTTTGCGCCTTGCCAACAAGAGTCTTAACAGCGTGGAGCATATCATCATCTCCATTATAAGCTAAGAGAAAGCATAGCACGTGCTTAGAATGATTTTTTGTTTTCTCTACTCCCTCTTCAAGAATATCTTTTAATTTCCCGGGAAATTGGTTACGCCAATCGCCTAAAATTATGATTTTAGCTTGTGATTCGTAAATTTCCTTACTGTTTATTAATTTTTGAAAATATTCCTCATAAATCTCTAGTAAAGCTTTTTTTTCTTGGAAAGGTCTCTTAGCTAAATTGTCAGCAGAAGAGCCCCAAAAGGTTAGATATTTAACCCCCAGATTGAGAGCTTCTCGAACAATTTCCTCTATACGGTCCGCTCCCTCCTTATGACCCTTCCATGGACTTAGATTATTCATCCTCGCCCACCGCCTATTTCCATCTGGAATAATAGCGATATGCTCTGGTAAGGTTATGTCTATTTTTTCCATAAGCTATTTCCAATTTTTAATGCTGTCTGTTAACAATAAAATGTGCTATTCCTTCAAAGAAAACTCTGGCGTCCTTATTTTGCAAATCGATTTTGTCTAAAGCGCTGATTGAATCACTGACAAGTTTTTCTGAAAGATTTTTTGCATAATCCAGAGATCCTGATTCTGTGACAATTTGTCTGAATTCATCAATTTCACTTTTAGTTATGTCCTGCTTTTTAAGCAATTGTTCCATTCGTTTTTTCTGTGCTGCCGTTCCAGATTCTCTAACTTTTATTACGAGTAATGTTTGTTTTCCTTCGATAATATCACTGCCAACTGGTTTTCCTAATTTTTTTTGTTCACCAAAAATTCCCAGAACATCATCTCTAATTTGAAAAGCTGCTCCAAGAGGCATTGAATAGTCAGTGAAATTAGCCAAAACACTTTCATCAGAGTTTGCTAGTAACGCACCTAAATGAGATGGGCCCTCGAATGTATATCTCGAGGTCTTCCCTTCATACATTCTCATTATTTCCTCTTCGGTGGCTGTTCCTTTTGCTTCCAAGATAACGTCTATCATTTCTCCTGGAATTGTTACATAAACAATATCTTGCAATTTATCTAGGACTTTGATGATTGTCTCTGGAGCGAATTTGGAATGAAAAACAATTTCACTAGCCATGGAACCAGCTAGATCGCCTGCTATCATTGCCATTGAGTTTCCAAAGTGTACAGGGTCTGTTTTTGGAAAAAACTTTCTTGCGATTGCCTCATATTCAGCATTTAGAGTTTTCACACCATGCCGGAGCTCATCTTTGTCAATAATATCATCATGGATAAGCAAGAAGGAGTGTACTAATTCAATCGACATTGAAGCCTCTACAATTCTGTCTTCATCCTTTCCTCCACAACCAAGATATGCGTAGTACATTACTGCAGGACGAATTCTTTTTCCTCCAGCGAGCGTAAAGTTACTGATCATCTTCACAGACTCTTCTGCAAGTGGATCAATTAACTTAGCTTTCCTTATCTTCTCTTTAAAATATTCCTCCAAAAAAGGTCGCAGTCGTTCTTTGTAGTCGTTTAACAAATTTAATGCTTCCACAATTTTGTTTATTATTTTTATATATTCTAGATTAAAAACTTCGTACCGAATAGGGGAATCGAACCCCTGTTACCAGAATGAGAATCTGGCGTCCTAACCACTAGACGAATTCGGCAAACAATCGTCTTCTTTGCTTAAGTATATAGCTCTTGTTTTCAACTTAAAACTATTAACCACTATACTTAAAAATTTACCAAGAGTCAATCGTTTGCAAGGAAACTCCGTCTAAGCATTGCTTGTATCAATATCAATAATCATCGCTTGTGGATTCTTATTTCCATTCCATTGATTCATTTCAAGATTAAAAGCAAGGTCGATGATGTCCCCTTCGGCTAATTTTTGAAATTGCTTTGCAATGCCAAACCCAATTGCGTCTAGTACTTTTCCTTGTCCGTCTTCCTTTTGCAACTGTATCTTTAAATGAGCATCTCCATTCCCGACTGTTCTTACTTGCGAAACTCTTAGTTTTTCACAACAGAAAACTGGTTTTTTGTTCCCCGCTCCATATGGCTCTAAAAGGCTTAGTTCATCAACTAATTTATCGGTGATTCTTTCAAATGGGATGCAACTATCGATTAAAATCTCTTTAATCAAATCTTTATCGTCAATATTCTTCATTTCTGCTTGCATCTTCTCTTGGAATTCCGCAAAATCATCCTCTTTCAGTGTTAGACCAGCGGCTTGGGAATGCCCACCATATTTCAATAACAATTCTTTGTTTCTTTCCAGCGCCTCAACCATGTTGAATTGTGGAATTGAACGACAAGAAGCTCTCATTAATTTTTCACCATCCTTTTGATGATTTTGGAATAAAATAGTTGGCCGATGGAAAGCTTCTGCCACTCTTCCAGCTGCAAGACCAACAATTCCGAAATTCCAATCAGGAGAAGCCTCTATGATTATCTTTCTATCTTTATTCTTATTAACCCTTCCAAAAACTTCCTCTACAATCTCCTTTGTCACTTTCTGTCGGAATTTATTCTTGTCCTCAATCTCGAGTGCTAATAATCGAGCTTGTGTTTCTTGAAATTTGTTACAAAGTAATAGCTTTTGGGCAGCGTTAGCATGATCCATTCTTCCTGCAGCATTGATTCTTGGAGCAATTTGGAACGAAACATCATAACTAGAGGGAATGTTTTTCTCGTCTATATTAATCTTTCCAACTTGGAATAAATGATGAAGACCAACTCTTCTTGTCTTTGAAAGCACGAATAAACCAAATTTCACCAACATCCTGTTCTCTGTTGAAAGATCCACACAGTCGGCAATTGTGCCAATTGCAACAAGATCTAGAAACCATTTTAATTGTGCACTGTCATAATTATCAACTTTAGGTGCTATTGCTTGCAAAAACTTAAAGGCGACACCGACCCCCGCTAAATCTTTGTTTGGATATTTATCGCCAGATCTTTTTGGATCAACAACGGCGACTGCTTTCGGCATATTTTCTGGTAAGTGGTGGTGGTCCAAAATAACAGAATCGATTCCAAGTTCTTTCGCATACTCAACCTCCTCTGAGTTTGAAACTCCACAATCAACAGTAATAATGAGAGTGGCTTCTTTGTCTTTTATGTATTCTAAGGCCTCTTTATTTAATCCATACCCTTCAGTCGCACGATCTGGCAGATAAGCAACTGTTTCAACTTCAATCTGCTGAAAAAAATCTAGTAGCAAGGCAGATGCTGTTACACCATCCGCATCATAATCACCATATACACAAATTTTTTCACCTTTTTCAATAGCAACCAACGTCCTTTTGACTGCTAAATCCATATCCGTTAGTAAAAATGGATCGATTGAGATTGCATCATATCCAGGATCTATAAAAGCTTTTTTTGCTTCCTCACTGTCAATACCCTTGGCTAATAATAATTCTTCTATCTCCTCTTCTAAATCTAGGAATATTCTGTTTTCCAGAGAATTCTGCTGTCTCACCTTCCAATTTTGTTTCATTTCCTGTCTATAATTCTTAAAATAAATTTCAAAGCATTCCTTGAAATCAACCAATTCTTAATTAAATCTTTTGTTGCAAGAAGGGCAACGAACAGAACCCCTGAAATAGTCCTTGTCAGTTGTTTTAAGTTTAATTGCCAACTCAGTGCTACACTCATCACATAAAAATCCGTCTGGCATTCTTTGCTCCCTCATGAATCTTTCCACATCTTTAGACTCTTTGTCAACCTTAAAAAAATATGCCTCTGCATTCATAACATTAATAACTCTCCTGATAATTTCAGCTGGGGAGATAAGGCCTCTAATAATAAAATCATTGACACCTAGCTTCTCCATTGCTGTTCGGTCCTCCTCTCTTCCAAGGTGAGAATTCACAATAATCGGAATATCAACAGTGTTTTTATATTCCTTCAGTGCTTTTACAAAATCAAATCCATTCATTCTTGGCATAATAATCCCTGTGAAGATACCATCGACTTCTTCACTAGTTGCAACTTCAAGACCTTCTATCCCGTCTTTTCTCTCAATTACACCCAATCCACTTTGACGAAATAATTCGGAATACATTGAACGTATTTGCTCATCATCGTCAACGATAAGAATTTTTTGTTTTCTGTTTTTTTCCATTTTTTTATTTTGTTTATTTGTGAATCAACTTATTTAAAGATTAAATTAAAATCTTAATGTCAACAACCATTGGATGCTCTTTCGGGTACAACATTATTGGGTTGATATCAAGCTCTTTAATCTCTGGATTACACATAGATAACTTTGCGACTCTCTGTGCTTCCAAAGCAACTAAGTTTATATCAATTTTCTGTTTTTTCAAAACTTTCCCTAGAAGAGAATTCTTAATTTTCCTGCTAATTTCTTCTTCACTTATAGGTAGGAGCCAAAGCAATTTTGTGTCAAAAAGTTCAGTAAATATTCCTCCAAGACCAACCATTAGAACGTGTCCAAAAGACTTATTTTCTTTGATGCCAATGATTACTTCGAAACCAGCATGAATCATTGGTTGGACCAACATTCTTTCCCCAGGAAAAGACTCTTTTAATCCCAATCTTTTCTCTTCTAGCTCGTCTTCATTTTTGATATAAAGATATAAAGCATCTTTGGCGTTTTTATGCAAAACAGTGGGGCTGTCCAACTTCAAGACTACAGGGTACTCGCCTGTGTACTCAGAGGCTCCATGGACTAGATAGGTTGCTTTTAAAATATTTAATTCAAATTTATTTCCAAGTTCTGTTGCTTCATCATAGTAAAAAACACCTCTTCCTTCTTCTTTGAGTTTTGAAATAATTACATCCTTTTCCTGTTTCTCTTCTGAAGTAGCAGAGATTACCGACGCTTCTGTTTCATCAAGCTGCTTTGCATTAACAAACTCTAGTGCTTTCTCTAGAGCTCTTATTGCGCTATACGCAAAGCGGAAATTGCTCAATCCCCTTTTCGCAAGGTATTCTTCTGCACACCTAGCAGCGGCCCCTCCTATAAATACAGGTATAACAGGCACCGACATTTCTTCATTCATGCCAACTATGACTTGGGCGATAGCTTCTATTGGAGTTTGGGCTTGTGGTGTAACAATGACCAAAACAGCACCTATTCCAGGTACACTCTTTAATGTTTCCAAGGTTTGTCGATAACGATCATCCATTGCATCTCCAAGAACATCAACTGGATTCTTAGCGGAACTTTCTGATGGCAAACCAGTTTCAATTCTCTTTTGATCTTCTACGGGAATTTCAAACATTTTCAATTTAGAATCACTTTCTATGATATCTGTTGCTACAACACCTGGGCCTCCAGCGTTTGTAACAATGACAATTTTTTCATTTTTGGGCAATGAAAAACTGTTCAATAAAGAAATCGCTCCTGAAAATTCTTGTAGGTTTTTACAATACACTCCACCTTTTGCTTCGATTACTTCTTTTGTAACAGCTGCGTCTCCAGCCATTGCTCCTGTGTGTGATTGAATTGCTATCTGAGCTTTCTCGGAAACCCCAGCTTTCAGGATAACAACTGGTTTAATTTTTGTGATTTCGTCTAATTTTTTAGCAAATTCCTTTCCGTTTGCAATATCTTCCAAATACAATGCTATGATTTTTGTTTTTTCATCTTGCATGTAATAATCCAAAAGATCATTTTCATTGACAACAGCCTTGTTGCCGAGTGTTGTTACGAGAGAAAATCCAAACTTTCCATCAGCAGCCATATCAAAAAGTGCTGTCGTCAGAGCTCCCGATTGCATAACCAAGCCAACACCTCCGGCAGGAATTTTGCCTCCAGCAAATGATGCGTTGAAATTTTCGCTTGTGTTAATTACGCCCAAGCAATTCGGTCCAACGATTCTTATCTCATGCTCCTTCGCTAGAACTTTTAGTTCCTTTTCTCGTTTAGCTCCTTCTTCACTTTCTTCTGAAAAACCAGCCGATATAATAACGATGTTTTTAATTGGAATATTTTTTTTAGCACAATCATCAACAACTCCGTTCACAAATTTAGCTGGTACAGCGATAACTGCTAAGTCTACCTCCCTTTCAATATCCAAAACACTAGCATAAGCCTTCAATCCTCCAACTTCCTCGTGCTTTGGGTTGACTGGATAGATTGTTATTGTGTCATTTTGAGAAATATTTTTCAAAAGAATATTTCCAATCTTGCCCTCTGTATCAGTAGCGCCAATAATTGCGACTGAATCTGGATTTAGAATTTTTTTCATTGTTTGTTATTTAATCTTTTTGATTGTTGATAATGTATCTTTTTCCAGCGCTATTAGTTCTTTCTTTTTCAATAAACCATTTGTTCCTCCCATAGCTGAGATCACTGATACACTATTCATTACTCCCCAACAAATAGCTTTTTTTACATCATTATATTCAAGATATGCAGCAAAAAAACCGCTTGAAAAAGCATCTCCTGCGCCCACCGTATCCATAATTTCAGTGGCTCCTGCTTTAATATGATAAATATTTTCTCCCTCAGCGACATATGCGCCTTTCCTTCCATCAGTAATAACCAGAACTTTCGGTTTGTAGTTTAGAAGTGCCTCAAAAATAGGTCCTACCTCATTTGTTATATTTTCCTCGGAATTTTGCAAAAGTTCAATTGCTTCATCACGATTCAAGAAAATGATTTCAAAATCACCAAACATTGCCAATAAACTTTTTGGGTTATTTTTGATTTGAAAACCTGAAGGATTGCAGGCCACTTTAATTTTTTTTGCTTTTGAGAATTCGATTAAAGTCTTGAATTTTTCTTCCCAGCCCTCTTTCTGTGACCCAATATAGATTCCTTCCGCATTGAATTTAAATTTTCTCAATGCTTTTGCTAAATCAAATCGCTCCACTGAATCACCAGTGCGAAAAATTACATGGTCATTATGGACTGAATCAGAGATAATAATCGATATTTCACTTTCAACTTTTCCATTTCGTTGAATAAACCTTTTTTTCAATTTCTCTTTACCAATTTTTTTTAAAAGCCAGTCTCCAGTATCCGAGTTGGATACTCTTGAAAAAATAAGGGGCAATATTCCACATTGCGACAACCCCGCTGAAACATTAACCGCGCTTCCACCGAGAGACTCTCGATAACTATCGGCATATATCTTTGCACCAAATTCAAAACCAATTAATTTTTGAACTGCCATGTCCCCTTTATTGTCAACAACTTTTGCTTCTCCTGTTGAAATGAAAATATCTTTTGTGATCGAACCAATGCAAATTACTTTCTTCATTTTAAAAAAATTATATTATTTATTCTTTAATCAGAGAATCTAATTCCATTTCCTTAGGTTTCTCGATACCCAAAATCTGCAAGATTGTTGGCGAAACATTTCCTAGTTTTCCGCCTTCTTTGAGTTTAATTCCCTTGAACTTAGCATTATAGGAAATAACAACAAAAGGCACTTCACACTTCGTATGAAACGTGTAAGGCAATTGAAGTTCTTCATTGAAAAGAATGTCGGCGTTTCCATGATCAGCTGTAATTACCAAGGTTCCACTTTTCTTTTTAACTAACTCATTTATTTTTTCAAGTTGACTGTCTATCACTTCGATTCCTTTTTTTGTCTTCTCAAAATCTCCTGTGTGCCCGACCATATCAGCATTGGGATAATTTAAACAGATAAACTCATGTGTCTGGTTTTTTAAACTATCCAAAACAATTCTCGTAATTTCCTTCGCAGCCATTTGAGGGGCTTCTTTATAGGAACGAACTTCTGGTGACTTTACTAGGACTCTATCTTCTCCTCCGACTGAATCAGCGTATCCTCCGTTGATGAAATATGTAACATGTGCATATTTCTCTGTTTCAGATATATATAACTGCTTCAAAGGGGCAAGTGCTAGTGGTAACGTGCCAATCAGTGGTGCACTTACAAACGCTGTTTTTAGATTCAAATCAGAGCCGAACTCTGTCATTGCTACAAATTCTAAGTTTTTCAAAAGATCCAGCTTGGGGAAATTTATTTCTTTTGCCGTATTATTCCCTATGAATAACTTGGACATTTGTCTTGCTCGATCCGAACGAAAATTGAAAAAGATTACACTGTCATTGTCCTTTATTCTTCCTATGGGCTCTCCTTCTTCATCAACAAGTACAGCTGGTTCGATGAATTCGTCCGTTCTTTCTTTTTCGTAATTACTCTTAATAATTTCATCGAATGTACTGAATTTTTCTCCTTTCCCTAACACCATTGCATTATATGCACAAATCAATCTATCCCATTTTTTTATTCTGTCCATTCCATAGAATCTTCCGCTGACGGAAGCTAGTTTTGCTAGTCCTTCATATTTTATTTGATTTTCCAGAGATTTCCAATGTTCTAAGGCACTTTGCGGATATGAATCTCTTCCATCTGTGAAAAGATGCAAAAAAACTCGGTCCTTTAAGTTTTGTTGTTTGAGCAATATTAGTAATGCCAATAGAATGTCTGGATGTGCATGAGGGCTGTCGCTATTCCCTAAAAGCCCCACCAAGTGAATATTTGAATTGTTGTTTTTAGCATGCTCTACTGCGCTTAGAAGCGCGCTGTTGCGAAAAAAGCTTCCATTGTCAATAGCTTCTAGGATCATTCGGACGTCTTGTTTTACAACTCTTCCTGCACCAATGTTGATATGTCCTGTTTCAGAACCACTCATTTGACCCTTCTCAAGTCCAACATCATGACCAGAGGCTAATAATGTGGTGTTTGGATATTTTTTAACAGCTGCATCAAAAAACGGTGTGTCTGCTGCAAAAATTGCATTTGTTTTTTCACTCTCAGGGCCAACGCCCCATCCATCTAGAATTGCCAGAACAAGTGGATTTTTTTTGCTTTGATCTCTCATGTCTATTCTTCTATTTCATTTTTTATTTTCAGCTACGAAAAAAGTACCTCAGTGCGTTATTGCATTTACAACGATAAGCACCCTGGTATTTATTTTAAAAATTTCAGAAACTATTTATTAGTCTCTCTTTCTATCTCGGCAACTCGATTATACTTACACACTCTTTCCCCTCTCGCCGTGCTTCCAAATTTCACATAATCAGCAAAAAAACCAACGGCTAAATCGCCAATGAAATCATCAGTTGTTTCGCCACTTCTATGAGAAACGGCGACTTTCATTCCATATTCTTTCGCTGCTCGTACACATCTAGCAGTTTCAGTAACTGAACCAATTTGATTAACTTTTATCAAAATTGCATTAGCTGCATTTTTTTCTTTTGCTTCATCTAGAATCTTTTTGTTAGTCACCGTTAGATCGTCTGCAATAACAGAAATGTCTCCTCCTGATTGTTCGTTAAACATTTTCCATCCATCCCAATCAAATTCACTCATTGGATCCTCAATAAGCTCCATTTGATATTTCTCTATCCATTCGCGATACATGGCGCTCATCTGTTCACTATCCAAAGAAACATTATCTAATTTTAAGTTATACATCCCTGTCTCTTTGTCAAAAAATTCACTTGCAGCTGCATCAATTCCTGTTTTTATTTGAGTCCCAGCTTCATACTTAGTTTCTCCGATTGCTTCTATGATTAGCTCTAGAGCTTCAGCGTTAGCATTGAGAGCTGGAGCAAAACCACCTTCATCACCAACTGCAACACGATAGCCTTTTCCTGTTAAAACTTTTTTTAATGCTTGGTACGTTTCTGCCCCCGCCTGCAATCTCTCGGCAAAAGTATTGAATCCAGAAGGAACTAGCATAAATTCTTGAATGTCTAAGCCGCTGTCAGCATGTTCTCCACCATTAACGACATTAATCATTGGAACTGGAAAGTTCCAATTTTCTGGTCTTTCAAACTTATAGATCTCTTGTAAGTGCTGCCAAAGTTCAACTCCTTTTGAAATTGCCCCCGCTCTTGCGACTGCCAATGAAACACCCAAAATTGCATTTGCCCCCAACTTTGCCTTATTCTCTGTTCCGTCAAGCTGGATCATGGCTTCATCGATTGCAATAAGGTCTTCAACCTCCATGTCTTTAATTTGCGGTAAAATATCCTCCATAACATGAGCACAGGCCTTTAAAACACCTTTGCCTCCGAATCTTTCATCGCCATCTCTCATTTCAAGAGCTTCTTTTGTTCCAGTTGAAGCACCAGAAGGCACAGCTGCTTTTACAGTTCTGCCGTCCTCTAATGTAAGCTTAACTTCCAACGCAGGAATCCCACGAGAATCTAAAATTTCGTGCGCATCAATATTTTTTATTTTCATTTTTTTGTTTAATATTTTAATGAAATTTTCTTTTTCTTTCTCAATTATACTTCTCCGTTGACATTTCCGCAAGTTTGTATATAATTAGAAATGTTTGAAAAATAATAGCTCTCAAATCCACTTTTCAAGTGATGTTTTTGTTTTAATGAGAAATATTTTTCAAGCATTTTGACAATCCATTTATGCGCGCATAGCTCAGTTGGTAGAGCAACTGCCTTTTAAGCAGAAGGTCGGGGGTTCAAATCCCTCTGCGCGTACAAACAAAAACACTGTCACCATTCTTGGTAGCCGTGTTTTTTTGTTTAAACATTTCTTACTTTGTCATTTCTTTTCTATTGACAAAATATACAAAGAGTGCTATAATATAAATAGAACGTTAAATAAAGAGAATTTTTTAGACAAACTCATAAAGGAGAGGGACTAAATCATGACTAAAATTATCGTAAAAGTTGCTTTGGCAATTCTTGTAAGCTATTTGTTTATCGCAGCACCATTTGATGCAGCAAATAAAATGGCTATGGGAATTAAAAACCAGCCAATTATAACTAACTTTTGGCTGATACTTATGATGCTCCCTGCTCCCGTGATCACTTTTGTTGTTGCAGTCCGCAACAGATAAATTCCAGTTTTTATATTCAGCCTCCCTTGCATTCATTGTTTTGCAAGGGAGTTGTTTTTTTGTAAATTCTTTTTACACCACATTTTATCAAAAAATCAAATATTGAAAACTATGGATAAAGATTGTATACTTAAAAAACGCTAGATGGGGAAAAGCTATTTTTGGGGGATCCAAAAAAAGCTTTCTTACTTTTAAAGGCACTCTTTTTCTAAACTATGTCATCAAAACAAAAATTCACTCATCTCCATGTCCACACGCATTATAGTCTCCTCGACGGTTTAGGAAAAATCGACGATATTCTTGATCGTGTGCAAGAACTTGGAATGGACTCAATCGCAATTACTGATCATGGAACGATGTATGGAGTCCCTGAATTTTACGATAAAGCAACACAAAGAGGAATTAAGCCTATCTTGGGGTGCGAGATGTATGTCGCTCCCAATGGTCTACACAACAAACAACCGCGTGTGGACGAAGACCGTTATCATCTTACATTGCTCGCCGAAACAAATGAAGGGTATCGAAATCTAATGAAGCTCTCGACAACAGCTCATCTGGAAGGATTTTATTATAAACCAAGAATTGATCTCTCACTTCTTAAAAAATACAGCAAGGGCATTATTGGACTTAGCGGTTGTGTTCAAGGAGAAATCGCACAAATTATAATTGGAGGAAAATATGAAGAAGCAAAAAATAAAGCCTTGGAGTATCAAAAAATTCTCGGGAAAGGTAGTTTCTTTTTGGAAATTCAATACTTACCAAGTTTAGATAAACAGCTTATTGCTAACAAAGGCCTTCGAAAGATTTCCAAAGAAACGGGGATTCCGCTTGTTGCTTCTGCTGATCTTCATTATGTTAACCCTGAAGACAAGGATGTTCAAGATATTCTTCTTTGCTTACAAACTGGGCGTAAAAAAGACGAGCCGAATCGAATGAGTATGATGGATTTTGACCTATACCTAAAGAGCCCCGAAGAAATGTGCGAATGTTTCAAGGATGTTCCTGAGGCGATTGAAAATACACAAGAGATTGCAAAGAGATGCGATGTGACAATCGAATTTGGCAATACCAAACTTCCACACTTCGATGTGCCTGAAGGTTTCACTGCAGACTCATATCTCTTAAGTCTTTGTGAAAAAGGAATTAAAGAAAGGTATAAGAATGGCGGATACAACAAAGAACACAAAGAAAGACTGGAATTTGAACTAGGTGTAATTTCGAGAATGGGATTCTCAGGATATTTTTTGATTGTCCAAGATTTCATGAATTGGGCTAAGAAGCAAGGAATTATTGTTGGCCCTGGACGTGGAAGCGCTGCTGGAAGTTTTGTTTCGTATTTAACTGGAATAACGAATCTTGACCCACTAGAATATGGCCTGCTTTTTGAACGTTTCTTAAATCCAGATAGAATCTCGATGCCAGATGTCGATGCTGATTTTGCTGATCATCGTCGAGATGAGGTTTTGCAATATTGTCGTAAAAAATATGGGTATGATCATGTCGCTCAAATCATAACCTTTGGAACAATGGCGGCTCGAGCTGCAATTCGTGATGTTGGCCGTGTTTTGGATGTAGAATATACCTACTGTGACAAATTGGCTAAGATGATTCCTCAATTCACAAACCTTCAAACAGCACTTGAAACGTCAAAAGAACTAATAATGGAATACAATGGCAATACGAATGCTAAACGTATCATCGATGCAGCTCTTCGTCTGGAAGGTGTCGCTCGCCATGCTTCTGTACATGCATGTGGTGTTGTAATCACAGATGAGCCTGTCGTGGAATACTCTCCTTTGCAGTATATGACTGGGAAAAAAGGAACTGAGCCATCTATTGTAACTCAATACGCTTCTTCCTCAAAAGCTTCTTATGTAGAAAAAATTGGCCTCTTGAAGATGGATTTTCTGGGTCTTAAAAACCTTACTATTATTGAAAATGCATTGAAAATAATTGAAAAAACAACTGGCGATGTAATTGATATTGATACCCTGCCTCTTGATGACTCAAAGACCTATGAATTATTACAGAAAGGTTCTACTACTGGTGTTTTTCAATTAGAATCTTCGGGAATGAAGAGGTATTTAAAAAAACTCAAACCTACTGTCTTTGAGGACATCATTGCAATGGTTGCCTTGTATCGCCCAGGACCAATGGAATGGATCCCTGACTTCGTTGATGGAAAGCATGGGAAAAGGAAAATTGATTATTTCCACCCCAAGCTTAAGCCAATCATTGAAAATACTTATGGCGTTGTTGTTTACCAAGAGCAGGTGATGAAAATCTCCCAGGAACTTGCTGGTTTTACTCCTGGAGAAGCTGATGTTTTAAGGAAGGCGATGGGTAAAAAAATTGTTGAGATGATTGAGAAACAAAAGCAAAAATTCATTGAAGGGTGTGTTAAAAATAAAGTATCTGAAGTGTTGGCCAAAAAAGTATTCTCTTTCATTGAACCATTCGCTGGTTATGGGTTTAACCGTTCTCATGCGGCTTGTTATGCGCTAATCGGTTATCAAACAGCTTTCCTAAAAGCTCACTACCCTGCCCAATTTGTAGCAGCGCTTTTAAATTCAGACAAGGATGATATCGATCGAATTGCAATTGAAATTGAAGAAGCTCGCGAAATGGGAATTGAAGTTCTGCCTCCTGATGTAAATGAAAGTTTCAGTCAATTTGCAGTACTTTTCCCCGAGAAAGATTCTAAAGACGATAAAATTAAAATTCGTTTTGGATTGGAGGGTATCAAGGGAGTTGGGACTAATATTGCTCAAAAGATAATAATCGAAAGAGAGGAAAATGGAAAATACAAAGACATTATTGACATGTTAGAGCGTGTTCAGGAGAAGGATATGAATAAAAAATCACTTGAAGCTCTTGCAATGAGTGGTGCGCTCGATAGTATTATTTCTAGAAATAAAGTCATTCAGAATGTTGAAACGCTACTTAATTATGCAAAAGATTTTCAAAAGAATGCCTTAGCTGGTCAATCTTCTCTCTTTGGCTCTGCAGACGGGGAGGAAGATATGATGCCAAAAATAACTCTGCATGAAGCTGATGCGGTTCCCAAAAAACAACGACTCTCTTGGGAGAAAGCGCTTTTGGGTCTTTATATCTCTGATCATCCACTGCGTGGTTATCAAGACTACTTCAAGAAGTTTGCGACTCCGATTCAAAAACTTTCTGCATCACACGTTAATCATAAGGTAACAGTTGGTGGAATCATCACTAAGATGCAAAAAATCTACACTAGAAGAAATCAGTTGATGTATTTTGTCACCATTGAAGATGGACTCGGTAAGCTTGAAGCCCTTGTTTTTCCAAAAACAATCGAGAGGACTGGGGACGTTTGGGTTGAGGAGAAGATCTTGCTTTTGACTGGTAAACTTTCAGAAAAAGATGATGAATTGAAACTTCTCACAGAAGAAGCATTGGAAGTCGATGAAAAAGAATTGTGGCGCTACAAGAAAAAGGAAATCAAAGAGACTACGCCTACTTTAGAGAAATTCAAACATCCATCAAATCGCCCCGCTTCAGCACCTAAGTCTTCCAAGGAAGAAACTATCCAGAAAAATATTTTAATCACGATTAACACTGGGTGTGACAAAGTCACGCTAGAGAAAATATCAAAAATTTTGCAAACCAACAAAAAAGGTCTTTGCAGTGTGTTTATAACAGCTCCTGAAATCGGAGGCAAATTGGAAACTCCACATCGTATTACTTTCAATCTTGATACTATTGAGAAGATTAAAGGAATTGTGGGAAATGGAAATGTTGTTTTTGAGTAATATATAACTTTCTTTATAATAAAAAACAGACAACTAGTCTGTTTTTTATCTTTTATGTTTTAGAGGACTCTATAGTGACATCTATAGAGTCCTCTATCTTCCAATCAAATCATTTGTTGTTACATGCCCCGATAACTAAAAAGTGACACTTAGACTGGTCAAGAGAGTAAATCGCCAGAATTATTAAGATTTTTTACTAGAACTTATAACGAGAGGCTTTAAATACTTTGTTTTTATCCTACTTTTTTTGTTGTTATAACAAAAATCCATATATTATTCAAAGTCACAAACTCACTTCCAACTTTTCAATTCCTTCTTGATATTCTTTTTTGAGTTCTTGACTTGTCACAATTTTAGCAGTTTCCACATCATAATAGTTGATATTTGGTGAAAACATTTTCTCAAATAAAGATTTGCTCCAGCTAATGTCTTCGCCCCCTTCTTTCAGCACTTCTAAATCAGCAAGATAGTTATCGACACCAACTCTATCAAAAATCATAAGTAGTTCTCTATCCGTGAGACCTCTCATCAGATACACAAATGAACTCATAGTTTCCATTGAAATTTTTTCAGCATGCAATGACTTTCCATGACTCAACTTTTCCTCTTTTTTTAATAGCCACATTTCGTCAAATCTATCCGAACTATTCACTAAATCATATGACTGAGAGAAAGGAACGAGTGTGTCTTGATAGGCATGCACAATCAGGAAATTTGTCTCTAGGTTTCTAGCAATGTACTCATGGTTCCACTTCTCATATTCATTTTTTGCACCTTCTTCTACTCTTTTTTGATATGGCTTCCAGAAATCTTCACCTGGGGACTCCTTTGTCCAATTCAGCCAAGACTCCATGTCGCTTGGTGGATAGAAAGCGACTCCAACAACTGGTTTTACTGATGAGTTCACTGCTCCATACAACGCTTCAAATCCTCCCCAAGAACCACCATAAATTCCAATTTTCTCCGTTTTGTTCTCTAGAAACTTTAAACCTGCCACAATATCCTCAATATCATTATTAATATTACCACCTTCATAGAAACGTGCGTATACAAGCAATACTGCAAATCCGTTTATTAAAGACAAATTTGCGCTTTCTGTGGCATCAACAACTGAATGTGGTTTCCAATGATGAGAATCAATCCGTTCTCCACTCCAATCAATCTTTTCATATGGAGCTGTGATTAGAATTGTTTCTTTGGCATTTTGATTAGGATAATAAACTGCATATGCTGGATCATTTTCTCCTTCCAGTCTAATCAACTTATAGTTGTACTGCTTATCGTCCTTCTTAATTGAAGAGCTCTTAATAATTTTAAACTCATTTTTAACCTCGAACTCTCCATTTTCTTTTCCAGATAAAGCTAGTATCGCGACAACACAAAAAAATAACAAAGAGAATATGGTTTTCTTTTTTCTTAAAATCATTTTTTACTATTTTTTATTTTTCAAAGAGTCTCTTATCTCTCTTAAAAGAAGAACTTCTTCTGGTGTCTTTTTAACTTTCTTCTCTTCTTTTTTCTTGAGTCTATTGAGTTGTTTTATCACTATGAAAATTGCAAATGCGATAATGACAAAATCAATAACGGTATTGAGAAAATTGCCATAGTTAATGGTGATGGCTTCAGTTGTGCTAGTGGTGTTCTTTAGCGTTATCATAAGATTGGAAAAGTCCATCCCTCCCAAAACAACTCCGATTGGAGGCATAATGATATCAGCAACAAAGGAGCTAACAATCTTACCGAAAGCAGCTCCGATAATGATACCAACCGCCATATCAACAACGTTGCCCCGCATAGCGAACTTTTTGAATTCTTTTAACATAATTTTAATATAAATTATTATCCTTGGACAGTTCAGTGGCTTTTCACCTTAAAGTTATTATAACAAACATTTGACAAAAATCACAAAAGACTTAGAATAAAAACAGTTCATCTTGTGATGATTGATGTGGCTACCAACCATATGTTATCTGACGCGGAGTTAATCTTCCGCCTAAATCACAGAACAAATAAACAAGAGTTTGGAAGAAAAGTCTTCTAGGAATCTGAGTGGAACCGCGAGAAACCTCGTCTCAGAATGTATTTAAAAATACCCTTCACTGCTGTGTTGAGTATTTGATGATATATTCTGAGATGAGGTTTTTTATTTATAAAGAAATACATTTAAACTAATTTTTAAAAAATATTTATGGGAAAAATAAAAGGTGAGGAGAGATTGGAAATTGTTCGACACAGTTGTTCGCATGTGCTTGCGGCTGCCGTTTTGGAAATGTTTCCTGAAACTAAGTTTGCAATTGGACCAGCAATCGAAAATGGTTTTTATTATGATTTTGAACTCCCCCGCACTTTAATTCCAGAGGATCTTGAAATCCTTGAGGGTAAAATGAAGGAAATTATCAAAGGAAACTTTCCTTTCGAAAAAAGGGTCATCTCAGTTGATGAAGCAATTTCTCTTTTCGAAGAAGCCGGGCAACCATACAAAGTGGAATTGATAAAAGATTTGCAAATTACTGGCAAAGAAAATGTAACAATCTATCAATCAGGAAATTTTGTAGATCTTTGCTCCGGGCCACATCTTGAGTCAACTGGAGAAATCAATGCAACTGCAATTAACTTGTCCAAATTTTCTGGTGCATACTGGAAGGGTGACGAAAAAAACAAGCAACTTCAAAGAATTTATGGTTTAGTTTTCAATGATAAGAAAGAATTGCGAAAATATCTCAAACAACAAGAGGAGGCAGTAAAGAGGGACCATCGAAAAATAGGAAAAGATTTGGATTTATTTGTTTTTTCTGATTTAGTTGGAAAAGGGTTGCCACTTTTCACTCCAAAAGGAACTGCTGTTTGGAAGCAATTAGAAAAATTCATTATTGAAGAAGAGACGAAGAGAGATTACCTAAGAACACATACTCCAGATCTCGCTCGGGTAGAATTATATAAAAAATCTGGCCATTGGGAACATTACCAAGCTGATATGTATCCTGTGATGGAGTTATATGGTGATCAATATGTCTTGCGTCCTATGACCTGCCCACATCAATTTGAGATCTATAACTCTCGCCCTCGTTCATACCGAGAACTTCCCTTGCGTTATGCAGAACTTGCCAAGCTTTACCGTAAAGAAAAATCCGGTGAACTTTCAGGGTTGATTCGTCATGCCGGTGGTTGGACATTAGCAGATGCTCATATTATTTGTCGCGCCGATCAAGTCGAAGAAGAATTCGAGAAAGTTGTAGACTTGGTACAATTTGTTATGAAAACTTTGAAAATAGACGAATATTGGTATCGCTTCTCTAAATGGGACAAAGAAAACAAGAAAGGTAAATACATTAATGATCCATCCGCATGGGAAGGAACACAAGCATCAATGCAAAAAATTCTTGAAAAAATGAACTTGGAATATATCGAAGCAGTTGATGAAGCAGCTTTTTATGGACCCAAGCTTGATGTACAGATGAGAAATGTTAATGGCAAGGAAGACACAGCTTTCACTATCCAGATTGACTTTGCTATGCCGGAAAAATTTCAAATGAGCTATATTGATAAAGCAGGAGAAAAACAAAGACCAATGGTTATTCACCGTTCTTCAATCGGTTGTATTGAAAGAACTATGGCATTCTTGATTGAAAAATATGCTGGAGCATTTCCAACATGGCTAGCGCCTATTCAAGTTGGGATTTTGCCAGTTGTTGAGAAATTTGACGCTTATGCAAAGCTAGTTTCGCAGGAGATGAAACAGTTTGGAATCAGAGTTGAAATGTTTAATTCAGATGATTCGCTCGGCAAAAGAATTGCAGAAAGCGTCAAACAAAAAGCCCCTTTCCTTATAATTGTAGGTGAACAGGAGGAAAAAGATGGCACAGTTGCAGTCAGGAGGAGAGGCGAAAGGAAAAATGAGACCATGAGTAAGGAGGATTTTTACAAACTATTGGAAAAAGAAATTGTAGAGAAAAAATAGACCTTCCAAACAGAATCTTGAAAAGACAACAGTATTTCAACTGTTGTCTTTTATTTTCTTGTCATGTAAGCTTAAGCGAGAATTTAAAAACAAACTTGCATGAAAAAATATTTTATTAAAACATTTGGTTGTCAAATGAATCTTTCTGATAGCGAAAGAATTGCTACGCTTCTTGAAGAAGGTGGTTTACATGAGGCTTCGGAAATCGAAGAAGCTGACTTAGTAATCTTCACTACTTGTGGGGTCCGAAAAACAGCTGAAGACAGAGCGTTTGGACAAATTCACAATATCTGGAAAAGAAAAAAAGGGACAAAAATTGTTGTTACTGGTTGTTTAGCACACAGGAAAGATGTTCAACGAAGGCTTGGAGATAAAGTTCATCATTTCATTCCCGCTAAAGATATTCCTCTTCTTGGTTCAATCCTTGGACTTACAAAAGAGCCGGAACTTAAAGAAATTGAGTGTAGTGATTATCTTAAGATAACCCCGAAATATAAATCAACTGAAACTGTTTTTATCCCAATAATGACTGGGTGTAATAATTTCTGTACCTATTGTGTTGTTCCTTATGCAAGAGGCCGTGAATGGTCGCGTCCTTTTGAAGAAATTTTCAAAGAAATCACTTTTTTAGAAAAAAATGACTGCAAAGAAATAATTCTCTTAGGGCAAAATGTGAACAGCTACTCTTTTTCTCCCAAGGAAAGGGTAAGAGGGCTTAAATTGATTGACTTCCCTTCGCTACTTAAGTTGCTTGCGAATAGTTTTCCAAAGATTACTTTCAGGTTTTTAACTTCTCATCCTAAGGATTTCTCTGAAGAACTAATTAGAGTTATCGCTAAAAATAAAAATATTTCAAAGGAGATTCATCTCCCAATTCAATCTGGAAGTGACAAGATTCTTGCAGCAATGAATCGAAAATACACTCAAAAACACTACATCAATATTATCGAAAAGATAAATAAAAACATTCCCACAGCAAAAATATCAACTGATATAATCATTGGTTTTCCTGGTGAAACATTGCAGGATTTCGAAAAAACTGTACAAGTTTTTAAGAAAGTTCACTTCCATACTGCCTTTTTAAATAAATATTCTCCTCGTCCTGGAACAATTGCTGAAAAATTCAATGATTCAATTCCTTGGGAAGAAAAAAAGAGAAGAGAGCTCGTCCTAAGAAAGTTGTTCTAGACACTGTGAAAATTACTCCACAAAAAAACGGCCTTTATGTATGGGCCGTTTTTTTATACTTTATGAACTTGTAAGTTTATTCTTCCAAGTTATTGTACTCAGTGTCTCTTTCATCTGGCTGAATATCTTCTGGGGAAGGTGTCGCTTCCTCTGGAATTGGACCTGTTTCAACTCCTGGATTGATTCCTGGTTGTGCATTTTGAGCTGCTCCTTCTTCAATTGCAGTTCCTTCACCCAATCCATCAAGAGCGTCTTTCCCGCTTTGGAGATTGTTAACAATTTTATCTAGATCAGTATTGTCAGGGTTTAAGGCTGCAACCGCTTCAAATTGTTCCAACGCACCCTTCTTGTTTCCATCCTTATCGAGAACTAGTCCAAGAAAATATCGAGCATTTGCATAGTTCTTGTCAAGTTTCACAGCAGCCTTAAATTCCTTCTTTGCTTCAACAAACATTTCTTTTTTGTAATAAAACAATCCTTGTCTGAAGGCAATACTAGCAACTTTCGGATATTGTTTCCTGTTTTCTACACCCTTTTCAATTGCACTATCAATGTTTCCTTCTCTTTCATAGATTCCGACTGTCAACAAGTTAGCGGCTGTGTAATCTGGTTTAATTTCAAGTGCTTTATTGATGTTAGTTCTTGCAATCGCTAAATTCTTCATGCTATCTTCAGGCAATTCTCCTTCCTTCAAGGAACCTTCGCTTCTAGCTGTTATAACTGCGATGTCTGACAAGGAAACATATATGCTGGCAATTTTTTGATACAAGGCTGGATTATTTGGATCAAGCTTAATTGCTTCTTCGTAGGCCTCGACAGCTTTTTCATCTGCCCCCTCCATCGTTACCAAAACTCCCTCGTACACTCTTGCAAGTGCTAGATGGTTATCAACATTCAACTTGTTCAAGTTTTGTGCTCTGGCAGCACTTTCTATGGAGCCTCTAATCAAACTACTAACAATAGTTGATTCTTCAGCTGTTAATTTTTTACCTTTGCTTTCAGCAACCTTTTTATTTGCTTGTGCGAAAAGAGCAATTGAAAGGTTTCTATAATACACATCTCGATTCACATCCAATCCGACAGCTTTACTTAATTCTAGCCTCACAGTTTCCAAGTCGTCGCCTTTGGCATCTGCTATCAAAGCTTTATTAAAGTGAACTGCTGCAAAATATTTTTGACTTTCAAGATAAATCGAAGCAACAAAACCAATAATCACCAGTACAAACACGAAAGAAAGAACCAGTGATGAGGTTGGTGAAGCTGAAGTAGTTACAAACTCCTTCGCCTTACTCTTAACTTCGTCAAAAGTAGAAAAAGCTAGAAACAGAGCAAAACTGAACCACCATAAGAATAAAATACTTATATTTGTAAGATAAACAAACAGGAGTAATGTTACAAACAACCAAACCATTCCAACTCCCACAGCCATATAATCATCTCTGTCATTTTCACTTTCTTCTCTTTTCGCTTTTTTTGCAACACCCTTGAAAAGAGCAAAAACTCCTGAACCAACTAAGAATAGAAATGTTAATCCACCAAGAATTCCTGTTGTTGAAACTAGTGTCAAGAAATAGCTTGAGGCAGTATTGAAATTAACTGCCCAATAGTCGCCAAGATTATTAGGTCTATTTTTCTGGTAAACAGAGGTGTATGTTGTTGGGCCTGATCCAAGCATTGGGTTTTCCTTAATTGAATCCATTGCAATGCTAGCGGAAGTCTTGTGATTTAGCAAAGCTTCAACTGGCAAGTTCTTCTGCACTAAAGGTCTAGTACGAAGAATCATCAAAAGAGCCAACACCAAAAAAATCATTGGTAAAATTCTGGCTTGACCTTGAGGTTTACCACTACTCATAATTGTTACTCCGAACAAAAATGCCATACAAAGGATCAGCGCTATCCAAATAATCTTAAAGTTAATTACCATCAAGACGAAAAAGAAAAAGAACGCAAGCGCAATTAGTACTATTTTCAACACTTTAGAAACATCACTCAAAAACATCGCAAGTGAAAGTAGGAAAAGTGCTCCTACATAAATTGCTAATGTGTAAACAGAGCCAACAGTATTAAAAAATGGGGTTTTTGTAAACTCCATTGGAATTATATACACTTCCCAAATTTGCAAAATTCCAATCAAAGAAGCGATGAAGCCACTAATAAGGAATACTACCACTACTTTTAATGCTTCTGCGCGAGTTCTAACTGTGTTTAACACTAAGAAAAAGAACGCAACAAAAAACAAAAGTGTGACGAAAGATCTTCCCTCTCCACCAAAGAATCCCCACAAACTTTGCTCCTGGTATTCAGAGAAAAGCGTGCTCAATCCAAAAATCACAAAAAATGTGATTACTGGAACAAGAATGAAATCCTTTTTGAACCTGATTTCATTTTTCCAAGCCATTTTTCCAACCCATGCTAAAAACCCAATTCCCACAATCAAAACTAGAAAAACTTGTTTGTTTAGCTCTAGTATAGAAGGAACGTTCGGCGCAAAAAACAAAGGCAACATAAAAACAGTCAAGAAGACCGATGATCTAACGATAATATCAATGATCTTCATGGCTAAACTGTCGCCCTTAGCATCATTTGGAGCTGCTGGTTTGAACTTTGGAAAAGATCCAAATTTATGAGTTTGTTTTTTCTGTAAAGGATTTATTTTTTGTTTTTGATTCATTGTTGCACCAAGATTTACTCCCACTTTCTGCCCGCTACCCTGTTGTGACATTGGTCGGCTTGGAGCGCCCTGACCAACATTAGCATTTTTGTTTAAACTATTCATTTAGTGTTTTATTAAATATATTTATTTATATTATCAAACAAACAAAGAACCTGTGTCTAGCTATTCTAGCACCTCTTTTTGATATTCACAAGTTGAACTATTTATAAAAATAACATATAATTAAAATGCTTTCAACTATAAATATACATATAAACAAAATTTAATGGAAAACTTAGCAATAGTGTTAATACCTTTATTTGTAATGGGATTAGCGCAATTAACAAAATTTATCATCTTCACTTTTAAAAGTGGTGGAATTCGTTGGAATTACATAATGACTCATGGACACATGCCGTCAACGCATAGTGCTCTTGCTACTTCCTTGGTTACTACCATCGGATATTCTGAAGGAATTGGCTCTGGAGAATTCATGATTGCAGTTGTTCTAGCGCTGATCATTTTAGACGATGCAGTCCGAATTCGTATGTACCTTGGAGATCAAGGAAGATTTCTGAATATGTTAACTCAAACACTAAACCTCGATCCAAAAAAATATCCTCGACTGAAAGAACACGTTGGTCATCGAATAAGTGAAGTTGTCTGCGGTGTGTTGTTTGGTTTTATTTTCTCCTGGCTATGTATCCAGCTCTTTGTTTAAAAACGTTACCAAAGCATATTAAAAAACCACTAGCTTTCGCTTGTGGTTTTTTAATATGCTAAAACAAGTTTTTCTATAGCAAGTTTATTCAAACGCAACTCTAATTTTTTGCTCCATTGTTTTTTTCATCTGATCATTCCATTGTTCTTTGCTGATATTGAGATCTCCTTCCTCTGGCTCAACTTTGCTTTCTGCAAATTCCTTCAATTCGTTTAATAGTTCCTGTTTTTTAGCTTCAAAACCCACAGCCCCTTCAAAAGCATCAAGAGTTTCTTTGATTCCCCAGTCCTCTGCAAAATGTTCATTTGCCTCTCCTTCTAGTTGATTGCCCAATCTCTCTACTTCTTCTTTATCACTAAGCTTCTCGCCTGGCTTATTGATTTCACTTTCAAAACCCATAAATTTAAAGTTAATAGTTAAGCACTCCCTAATTATACCACTAATGGGTACTTTATTAAAATAAAAAACATATTTACTTGCCTTGTAATATGTTAGTTATCCCAAAACTCCATGAATAAAAGAATTTTCAGCTCCTTGTCCTTAAGAGGTGCATAATCATATTCGGTGCAAGGAGGAATTGTGATCACGTCATCCTTACCGACTTCTTTAATAACACCTTCGATATCGAAAAATCCTTCCCCTTCTAAGATATAATAGATCCTCTCAATACCTTTTGTTTTAACTTTTCCGTGCACTCCTTTTAGTTCCGCATAAACCACTGAGTGATTTTTTTCCAATGTTTTTATTTTGTAATTGCGACTTTTAACTCCTTCCCAATTTTCCTTTGTTGATTCCTTTTTTGTTATTTTCATTGGTTTTTTGTTAAATTTAACTTTTTGGGGTGTGTTCCATGTCGCTACAGATAATTAATGATAAAAAAGTTTGAGTAGACTTCGGTTGAACTTTGATTTTAATTTCTTTGAAAATAACTGACTAATCGCAATTTTATTAATTCTTGTTGCTGTTGGATAGGGGTATATTTTCGAAAAAACTTGATCCACTTTTATACCAGCGCTCATTGCAAGAATAAGTTCTTGCGCCAATTCCCCCGCTCTTGGTGCAATAATACTGCCCCCTAATAACTTATTGTCTTCACTGATATACAAAACCATTAGAGAGTCAGGATAATCATCAGTGAGAGCTCTGTTATCATCTTTAAAGTCTTTCTTAATAATCGTATATTTTAAGCCTCTTCTTTTGAGGTCTTTTTCGTTTATTCCAAAAGTTGCAATCTCTGGAGTTGTGTATGTCACCCAACTAAATTTGTCATATGTGACGCTCTTTTTAAGAGGTGAGAAAAAATTATTCAAAACCACTGCTGCATGTAACTCTGCTGCATGCGTAAACTGCTGCTTAATATCCGCAATATCTCGAACAATAGACTCAGTAGTCGGAGCAGAATCATAAGTAACTCGATGCTGCTGAGCAATAACCCTAGCCTTGTCAATCAAAACCCTAGCATCCGAACTAATCCCAGCC
>JABGXP010000010.1 GCA_018675685.1 bacterium | reverse complement strand
GATGCGAAATGAGGTATAAAGGCAGGTACGCCCGGGCCCATCCCATATTTCTTCTTGTTCGCACATTGGAAAAGAAGTTTTAGGAGCGTTTTTTCTATACACTCATTTCGCAAAAGCTAGTCTCAATAAACTGGATTTCATCCAACATTAGGGTATCATTTCTGTAGGAGGAAATAAACCGGGAAATTGTATTCTCAAATAATATAAAATCGCAATTGGAACTATTGAGAATATAAACATAACCACATACGGTAATGTATATTTTAATAATGGATGCAATCTTTTATTGCCTGCAAAATTTACACTTAACATTGGCAAGGTGATCATTATTCCATAAACAAATATGAAAATTGGAGCTATTGTAACGAAATATATAGGATTTACTAATGACGAAAAAATAATTTTTTCTGCATATAACCCCCAAAAACCTGCAAGGAAAAAAACTTCTTGGAATGAATATTTAAATTTTCTAATTAGAAAAAACCATGCGAAGTAAAAACCAGTAAATGTAAAAAGGTTCAAGAAACAAAATTGACCCACTCTTTGCATCAGAACAACTACATTAAAAGGTTCAGTTAAATGATGAACAGACCCAGCAATTATTTCTTCAAATATTACTACGGACATTCCTAGTAACAAAAATTTTGTAAGATTATTGAATTTATTATAATTGAGTAGTCTTTCTTTGATTTTACTTCTCTTAAACCATATTATTGGACCTATTATTAATACAATGGTATAGAGATAAATAAAACGATAATAAATTAATTTCTCAACATCTTTAACTGTAATCATGTAAATGGTCCAAAATAAAAAACCAATTATTAACCAAACTAGCATGATTTTTCTAAATAGATTCATATTATTTTCATTATATGATTTTTTTATATAAGTTGCTATATAAATCACTTTTTTCAAAAACTCTATTCCCGACGTGTTTCTTTGGAACGAACATGTTGCAAGAAAAATGCAACACCCGCTAATAAAAGAACTGTCGCAAAAGAAGCAATGTTGAAGATGGGGGTATATTCCTCTTTTTTCTCCAGCCTAGTCTTTGTAATAGCTGCATTTGTTTCATATTTTGGAAGTTGCTCATATCGCACTCCCAGCACTTTTTGATTTTCCAGGAACTTTTTATCTACCACTGCTACTACTTCCTTTTGGGGTTCCTGTATTTCTTCAGCCTCTGTCTTGTTTTCTATCGATTCTTGCGCTGCAGGCTTTGGCTTTAGCACTGGTACTGGAAGTTTTTTCTGCACTGCCACTCTTCCGGTTGCTGCCCCAAAAACAAAAGCTGTTTTTTCCTTTTTGAATTTCAACACCACACGATTAGTGCTCCCTTTTTTCATCGTAAAGACTGGTGATTTAAACTTCTCTTTCCTGTCTTTTATTTTTAAATAATATGCTTGCCCTGCCAAACCATCGTCAAAGACACCTTTACTTCCTCTTTCTGTTTCAATCACGTCACCAGAAGCTGTGTATAGATCAACAACAACGTCACCCTTGCTACGCTCTGATGTGTAATGCAAAATAGTTCCCCCATTAGCAACAACCCACTCAGGTGATCGATATCCTTTCCCCCACCAAGCATCTGCCAAAGCTTCACTTACCAAGAAAAATCCCAACAGAAAAACCACCAGACCAATCCATTTTTTGTGAGCAAACATGTAGTTTTTTCATTTATTAAAACACCGTTTTCTTAATTTTAGCACTTTCTGATTCAATATTGCAAAAAAACTCAGAGGTTTTTGTTATTTTAAGAATAGTACCCTCTATAGTACCCTCTATAGAGTCCTCTATTTCCCAAACAAAAAGGGCTTCGTTGAAATCAACTAACCCTTTTTGTCTCTTTGAGACCTTAGAAAACAAATTTCCAAATTCCTTTGCGGACCTTTTTTCCGCCTTTTTTGAAACCAGAGACAACTGTCTTTGGCATCAATGTTTTGAATGCAAACCACATTAGGTAGATAGCCACAGCACTCGTGATCAATAGCTGGGTCAGAGTCTCTGGGCATTCCAGAACTGCTCCGATGAAAGTTATTGAAAGTGCTAGGATGATTATCCATGCGATAGTCCTTAGTACGATCCTTGTCCACTTTTTAAACATCTTTCATTCTCCTCTACATTGAAGTTTTGTTTGGCGTAACTAAATGCATGAGAATTGAAAGGCCTAAATATATCTTAGTGCCTTCAATTGGATTTATGCAAAAGATAAACACTATATAAGTAACCATCATTCCCAAGGTAATTCTTCGTGAACCTTCTTTGATCTGCTCTATCATCACAACTCCTTTAAAACATTGCCTAAAAGCGATGTTTTCTAAAAATTTGGAAAAATTGGAAGGAACTTTATCTTGTTTTTATTATATCATTTTTTACTCATTTTGTCAACTAAAAAACACCTACTTAGGCGTTTCTTAGCTATTTTGAGTTGTCTTTTATGCTATCTTTATTTCTTTAAAATCAGTGATTCTCTCCTTTTCAATCCTAACACCCTCTTTTCTCAACATGGCAATTTTGCGCTTTGTTCCATAAGCAAATTCTCCCACACTTCCATCGCTCCTGACGACTCTGTGACATGCTACGCTTGGCGCGAAAGGATTCTTATTCATTGCGCTCCCCACGGCTCTAGCAGCTCCTGGGAAGCCGGCAAGCTTGGCCAGTGCTCCATATGTCACAACTTGCCCTTTGGGAACTTTTAGAAGTGCCAAGTAGACCCTTTTTTCGAAATCTGAAATATCAGCTTTATTTATCGAAGATAAGTTTGACATCTTTTTTCAAAATAAGTTCTTGATTGAATTCACCATCAGCAGTTTTCACATGCACCTTGACTGGAACATCTCCCACGCCTGATTGTTTTTGGATATATAGTTTATAATCTTCTTTCACAAAATCTGGTAACTCATATTTAATCACTGCTTTTGTTTGACGATTGATCAAGGTGTGAGCAATGAATCCGAAATAGGTCTTGCCGAACTCTTCTTGAATATTAGGATAACTCACCATGTGCCTTTCCAAGAGATTAGATCCTTTCGGGACATACATTCGAAGATATGAGTGGTAGTCACTTGTTCTCCAGTCACCGAATTTAGCAGTGTGCGTATAGGTATAGTTCAAGGTTGCAGTTGGCTTCTCCAATGTTAAATCAACATCATAGAAAATATCTCTTTTCATGAAATAATCAGATTTGAGTGCTCCAAGATTTGCATCAACTAACATCAGATAGTCACCATCCCAAGTTGTGTCGACAATACCACCCCAACGAACTTCCTCAATCATCTTTTGAGCTTCGGGATTTTCGAAATTCAACATCACATCTTTATTCCGAAGTTCATCCAAGGCAAGGTCGATGGTTTTTTTGAAATTTTCAGCTGTTAGCAATTTATCAGCCACGGCTGGCGCCAATTTTTTCATCACAGCTTTTCTGTTTTGAGTGTCCAAATCCTCATTCATAAGATATTTCTTTTCCACAAATTCTTCCAACTTCAAAACTGCGTCTTCACTTGTATATGTTCCGTAACCCCCAAGCGTTATTGGTCCAGTGATCTCCAATGCTCTGTTCAAGACTGAAGCATTCACAGCAATCACTGCATCAAAATCACTACCTCTGCCAGAGAGGCGATAAAAATATTTTGCCTTTTCAACATTAGTAGGGAAATCTGCTGAAAAATTTGAATCTCTGAACTTCCATTTCTTGATTTGCATCATCTTAGTAAAAGGATATGGAGGAGCAACTTTAGCTGTGATTCTCTGATCAAGCAGATTTGCATCTTCGATGAATAGACTGACAATGTCTCCATTCTTAACCTCCACTACAGCGTATTGTCCTAAGAATCCTCCACCTGGTCTAAGCTCCATGTTGTTTTGCAACATCAGCATATAGCGTCTTTTCACGTCGTCTTTCTTGAATACCAATTCAACCAATTTATCAACTGTCTCGATTTCTTTTTTGATATCTTGCTCGATAGGCAAAAATTTAACAATTTTTTCAAACGTAGAAAGCGTGTTGACGATCACAGAGGTTTTATCAATTGCTCCAATCTTCCAGCGATAGGCGAAAATTCCAACGCTGATTATAAGTATCAAAAAAGCACCTATTAATAAACGTTTAACTTTTCTAAACCCCCTTTTACTTTTCTGCATAATTTTTAAATTCGAAAATTTTATATTTATTAAAATAACATAACAATCTTAACAAACCTACGGATTGTTGCAATGTTCCACCTTGCTCTATCGTCTTAGATTCAAAAGGTAGATAACCAAAATTGGTGCAACCATCCAAACCAACTGCGCTTCGTCTGAGCGAAAAATACTCATTGAAAATGTTGAGAAAAAACCGCTCAAAACAGCCTTCGAGTACCAATCCATCACAATACTAGCAGCAAATCCCACAATCGTAGCTGAAACCAGTCCGGCCTTAATCCATTCAGACAATAAATTCCTCCCGATGGCTACTTCTCCAAAAAACTTTTTAAACACCAACAGTAGCATCACCGACATTACTAATAGAGTAATGAATCTCAAAGTTGGGTCTGAAAGAAAATCAAAAAATATTTTCGTTTCAATTGCATATGCTCCATAGATAGCAGCTATTAAAGCTCCGAGATTCTGTCTCTTAACTAATGCAATCAATAAAAGACTTGTACCAACAAAAAGAATAGCAACCCAAACATCACCAACATATTGCTTGGAAACCCCAAGACTTATTAACAGATCAAGCATTTTTTTATTTTATTTTGAATTCTTCAATCTTCTCTAACATCCTATTATACGTTGAAAGCACTAATTGGTTTTCCTCAAAATCGATCTTGGAAAATAACACTCCTCCGCTCTCTTTCTCAATTGCTCGTTGGAAGCTCCCAGAGGAGATATATGTGACGCCAAGTTTCTTTTGCTGAAAAAAACTTTCCTGATCTCCAAAGATAACTAAATCTACTCCGTATTTTTCAAATAATTTATCCACTTGGTTGCTTCCATCTTCAAAACAACTTTCTGCACAAACCCCATCTTGAGAGTCGCTTTCAAAACCTTTCATTGAACTGTGGGAAACAACAATTAAATTTTTATTCTCATTTTTTTCAAGCTTTTCCTCTAACCAATTCATTTTTTGCGACTCTTCTTTATCAAAAAAACCAGGCTCTAGTAACAAAATTTTTGCTCCTCCGTATTCAAACGAATGTGCAAACAAAAGCTCCTTGGTTTCAATTTTTTTTCCAAACAAAATCTCGCCCCAACCACTGATACATCTTTCTCCACAAAAAATATCTCCATTGCCAAAGGAAATATTGAAATTATCTTTGAAACTGGAAGAGAGGAGCTCTTTTACTCCTGTGATTCTTTTTGAAACTTCCCTTCCTTCTTCTTTAAATTCAATTAAATTCCCAGTGAAAATTGCTGCTCCAAATTTTAGCTTGGCAATTGCTAGTAGATTTTCCTTAATCTTTTCACCTTTCTCTCCTTGTCTCTCCAGTTCTCCCCCAATGAAAAGTAGCGATTCATTTTCCTCTTCTGACTGCTCATTAGTGTCTTCTTTTGAAGTTATTTGCTCTGAGGCAACATTTCCTTCCACGTCTTCTCCTGTAATCGCCAAACCATTGACCGACCCTAACTTGATTTGCCTGGTCAAACTTCTTTGATATTCAAGGGCGCTTTTTTTATGGGTATCTATCGTTGGCTTTTCAAACTTTTTATTGTCACGGTTTGCAAAGAAAAAAATACCTGTCGCAGAAATAATTGCTAACAAGATTACACCAAAAAGAATTCCGTTGAGCCTCCGAACTAAATTCATTTTCTTTTTATATGACACAGATATAGATACATTATACAACGCTAACGAGAAATCTCAAAATTGATCTTATTTCTCGAGTGCATTGGAAAATTTTAATTGAAAGTTTAGTGTCTATAAGTAATTATAATAAATTGAAAATTACTTTTTTTTACTATATACTTTAAGATATTTATTAATCTCAAAAGATGCTTGAACTTTGGTCTACCTTCCCAAAAAAAATTGACCCAGTGGCCTTTCAAATTGGCACTTTCAAGATTCTTTGGTACTCCATTTCCTATCTATTAGCATTCTTTACAGTATATTTCTTACTCAAAAGAAAAACTAATAATGAGCCCTCTCTGTCCCAAAAAGTTTTCAAAAACAAAAAGCCTTTTGAAGTTATTGAATCCTTCTTTCTTTATTCCCTTGCAGGTTTATTCCTAGGAGCTAAGATTGGGTTCATACTTTTTTATGATTTTTCAAATTTTATTTCAAATCCACTTGGGTCTCTAAGCCCTTTCTCCGATGGACTTTTTGTGGGTTTTTCCGGGCTATCCTTTCATGGTGGCGTGATTGGAATCGCTTTGGCAGGATTTTGGTTTTGTAAAAAATATTCGTTGAAATTTTTCTCCGTTGCAAACTTTATCGCGCTAGCAATTCCATTAGGATATTTCTGGGGAAGAATTGGAAATTTTCTAAATGGAGAGTTGTTTGGCAGAGTTACGGACAGCCCACTTGGGATGTGTTTTTTGAAAACTGGCACTTGCGTAGGCAATAAAAGACACCCCTCCCAGTTATACGAAGCCTTTGGTGAAGGTATACTACTCTTTTTTATTCTTTGGTTTTTGAACAAAACAGAATTAGGAAGAAAATATTTATTTTCACTTTGGTTAATTCTCTATGGCTCCATTAGATTTATGATTGAGTTTGTAAGAGAGCCGGATACTCATATTGGACTTACTGCTCTTGATTTGACAATAGGGCAACTATTATGCTTTTGTATGATAATAATAGGTTGTTCTATCATTTATTTTACTTCAGGGGAAAAACAATAATTCATCTAAACATTCTCAGCAAATGAAAATTCTTGCTATTGAAACTTCTTGTGATGAAACTTCCGTTGCAATTTTGGATTGTGATGAAGTGATTAATGAGATTAAACTGCTTGCCAACATTGTTTCTTCTCAAATCGAGATTCATGCTAAGTGGGGCGGGGTTGTTCCAAACCTTGCAGCGCGAGAACATCTCAAAAATATTACACCTGTTCTCGATGAGGCTCTTTTGACAAGCAATGCTACCTTGGATGATATTGACCTTATCGCAGTTACTCAGGGCCCTGGATTAATCCCAGCACTTTTAATTGGAACAAACGCTGCAAAAACTTTGGCATACACACGCCAAATCCCACTTATGGGAATTCACCACGTAGAAGGTCATCTCTATGCAAATGTTATTGGACACTCTGTCGATGAAATTACTTTTCCCATGCTTGCACTAACCGTTTCAGGCGGACATACTCAATTAATTTTGATGAAAGATCATCTGGATTATGAAATTATTGGACAAACACAGGATGATGCTGTTGGTGAAGCCTTTGACAAGGTCGCTAAAATGCTTGGACTTGGGTATCCAGGAGGACCAATTGTTTCTAAGTTTGCAAATGATTTTGAAAGTGCAAAAGAAAAAATCTCAGATCAAAAATTATTAGCTAAACTTGAATCAATCGAGTTTCCTCGACCAATGCTCGCAAGCGGTGATTTCAATTTCTCCTTCTCTGGACTGAAGACGTCTGTTCTTTATTTCATCGAAGAACTTCAAAAGAAAAAAGGGGTTGAGAAAATTTCAGAATTAGAAAAAATGGCTATTTGCAAAGCATTTCAAACTGCAGCAATTGACGTCTTGGTTAAGAAAACAAAAAAGGCTACTGAAGAGCTATCACCAGAAACAGTGGTTCTAGCTGGTGGCGTCTCTGCAAACTCCCACCTTCAGAAAACTCTTGGGGATGAAATTGCGAAAGAGTTTCCAGATATTAAGTTTCTAAAACCGTCTTTGGAATTCTGCGGGGACAACGCAGCCATGATTGGTGCTGCTGCTTTTGTTAGGTATCGCAAAATGAAAAAATTAGACCTCTTGAATCAACTAGAAACAACGTGGAGAGATTTAGAGGCGGACTCTAATTTAAAAATTGAAAAATTGTAATCTCTTTTCTATATAAAAAACAGGCCACTTGCAAGTGGCCTGTTTTTAAAATTTACTAAGTTTTACTCAAGTCCTTCAAACCAGCTCTTTTTCTGATTTCTGCTTCTACAATTTCACGATCACGACCATATTTATATCTAGATAATTCTTTGAGAGCCTCTCTCATTTCTGAACTTCCCTTGCTTGGTGGATAGGTCTTCATATCGAAGGCAGCTGAAGTTTTATTGTCCATTAGAAGCTTGGCGAAACACTGGTAGTTGGCAATGTTAATTAAATCGCTAGCGTCGAATTCTGGTGCAAACTGTTTTTCAAGGAATTCTGCGTCTTCTGAACCAACCCGAAATGAACAGAGAGAGCCTACATTACCAAACACCGCCTTTGAAATATCATCAGAAAGTTGTCCAATAAATTGATGGGCGATGACAAGTGCTAGGCGATACTTCCTAGCCTCTGCTAAAATCTGAGAAATTGAATCAGTTGTGAAATTTTGGAACTCATCAATATAAAGATAGAAATCTTTTCGGTCTTTTTCATCAATATCAACTCTCGACAATGCTGCCATCAAAAGTTTTCCAACGATGATCATTCCCAAGAGATGACTGTTGATCTCACCAATCTTTCCCTTTGAAAGATTCACAAGTAAGATTTTCTTTTGATCCATGATTTCTCGAAAATCAAGCGTACTCTTTTGTTGAGAAATAATAGGCCTCATAATGTCATTGGAGATGAATGTCGTCAATTTGGAAGTAATGTATGGTGCAATATTTTCCAATGCAGCATCTCCTCCGGCTTTTTCAGCTTCTTTCTCCCAAAAATCAATTACTGTTGCGTCTTTGCAGAGTTTCAATTTTTCTTTTCTGAATTCAAGATCCCTAAACACTCTTGGAATTTCCATCAGTGTCGACCCTATTTCCGGGCTATCCATTACTAGTAACATTGCATTACGCATGTATTGTTCAAACATTGGGCCTCCTGTTGATTTCAAATCATAGAGTTTATCAAAAATTGCCAATGTTTCGTTGATTACAAAAGTTTTTTGTTCAGGGCGCTTAAGGTCATACTCCATTATATTCAAAGAGAATGGTCTTTCCATATCAGCAGGGTCAAAGTAAATCACATCTTCTGCTCTCTCTTTTGGAATCGATTCTAAGATATGATCTATTAGATCTCCGTGTGGATCAATAACACACATACCTCTTTTTTCGGCATCCTGCTTCGCCATTTCTTCGATAAAGGTAGACTTTCCAGTCCCTGTTTGTCCAACAATATATAGATGTCTTCTTCGGTCATCTTCTGATAACTTTATTTCCGTTTTTGAACCTCGAAAATCACTAAATCCAACGCTCAAGCCCTCTTTTGGAATATTGGTTGGAGGTGGTGATGTCTTAGATTGTAGCCAACTTATTTTTGGAGTTTCTGTGGTGGAAATTGGAAAATGAAAAATACTAGCTAATTCTTCTGTATCCAGGATCATGCGATGTTTTTCTGAAAAATTTCTAAAAATATAATCGAATGCAATTTTGTGAGCATTTTTAACTTTATTTCTAATGGCTATGAACTTATTCAAGTTAGTGTCCTCAAATTGCACGAAAGCATTTTCGATGGACCCCAGTATCATCTCTGCTCTCTCCTTTGTTGCTGCAGATGCAATCAATCTAACATTAGTTTCGAAATGTGCTTTCTTTACTTTTGATTCTAGCCTTGTGATAATTTCTTGTTCTTCGGGAGTCAATGAAACTGGTTCGGGAGTCGAAGAAACACCTTTGTCGCTCGCTTTTCCTGTTATCGCTCCTGCCATTTCAGAGCCAATGCCTTTGGCGAGATTTCCTGCTCTAGAGGTAGTAGCGTCACCGAGTCTTTGACCTTGTTGCATTTTGTGAGCAGTTCTTGTTCCTCTCTCTTTCCACTTTTTTCCTGATCTACGAATAATTATTTGCACCACTGCCCCTTCTTCTTTGTTTTCAAGTTTTGATAATGCATTGGTAATGTTCTGCAAGGGATCTGATTCAAGTTGTCGGTAGGTTTTTATTGGGTACGAGTCATCTTTCTTTAATTTCAAGCGACTTGCAACAGTGACACCTTCTGGTCTAAAGATAGTGTATTCTGGTGCTTTTTCAATATGTGCTGATGGGAAAAAACTATGAATTTGTTTCTCAACAACCTCTTTGAAACGAGTTGGCACTGCAATATAAAAGACAATACTTTCGTCATTAGAAGGCACAGCTATTTCAAGTGCAAGATGTGGCTCCCCGAAGATTATTCTGTGAAAAAAATCCTTATGTTGAGGCAAGTCAGAAAGCGAGCCTAGTAATTGCTCCATCTTGGAAATTTCTTCCTTCTCTCCTGCACCCTTTGTTTCCGGAGACTGTCCACCTGGTGATTTGGGCTTAACAACCTTAATCACGTCAAGTGTTTGATTCAAAGATTGTGTTAAGTGGGCTCTAAACTTTAGATATGTTTGGAGAAAAAGCCATCCACCAGAAATAAGCATGGCAAAACCACTTAAAATCGTAAGCCAAAAAAACAAACTCTCCATCATTTTTTATTTAAAATTTATTTTTATTTTAATTTCTCTCTCACTAAACAACTACCCAAGGTTTTCTAATAGTCCTTTTTCTATTAACGCTTTCCTGACCTGGTCTTCAGTCAATTGATCATGCACTCTATCTAAAATATAGTTATTATCAATGTGTTTTGCAACTTTAATTGCAAAGTATGGATCTTTCTTCGAAGCTAGGTCAACGATCTTTGAAATTTGATCATCTGGGCTTCCTGATAAAGCAATGTCCTTTGCATGAAACTTTACATGTTCCTTCTGTTGTTCTTCCTGTTTCTTTTCCTTTTGCTCCTCGTCTTTCTTTGTTTCTACTTTTTTCAACGGAGGCGTTGTTTCAATTTTTTCATGTACCTTATCAATGGCAGTTTCGCTCTGCGACGGCACTGGTTCAATTTCTTCATGCACACTATTGTGCGTAGCTTCACTTTTATGAACCCTTTCTTGGTTTCGCTTTATTATTTTCTCTAATTCACTCTTATCATGAACCTTTTCAGTCGCAGCACTGTCAGAGTTTTTTAATTTTTCTGCGAAATCTTGCGTCTCACTCATCCCCTCCTTGTTTATGGTTTTTTCCTGCTCTGGCATTTTTTTAGCTTACTGATTTATATTATCTAAAAAATCTTACTCTTCTCCCTCTTCAATTGCTTCTTTGGGGTCAGTTTCTTTGTCAGCAGATTTGCTCACAAATTCCAACATCTCTGCTTTATACTTTCCGATCTCCTCCAAAACAAGCTCTTCGACATTGGGGAGATTTTCAGTTAAGAATGTATCAATAGCTTCTGGTTCTTCAGCACTATTGTTTACCACGTCTGCAAACCCTTCTTTTTTGTCAGCAGGAAGCTCTTCCACGATTCGTAGTACTATGCGCTGCTGAATAACCTCACTCATTTGGGTGAGTGTTTCCTCTCTTTGTTCTTGAGGAAGGTCATTGATTCCAAGCTCTTTTATCAAATCAATTTGAGCCGCCTTAATACTTTCTTTTAAAGACATTTTGTTTTTTTTAATTGTTTATATTTCAATTTCGATTTATCTTTTTAGCGTTTTCAATTAGCTTAGCTAACCCTTTTAATTCTTCCTCTGTTACCGTATTTCCTTTTTCTATATATTCTTTTACACTATCTTCAATATTCCCCTTTTCAAATCCACCTTTGTCATGAATTTTATCAGCAATTTCAATTCCCAAGCGATTTTCTTGATAGAACTGAGTTGCTGTCTTTGGCGATTTTTGGACCTCCTCAGCAGCAACTTTAACAGAGCTCAAAAAGTCCTTTCCGCTTGTTTCAGCAAGAACAATTCTTTCATGATAGGACATTTTTTCGAAGAGATCGCTTCCCACTGAATCGATTTCTTCTTGAGGAGAGACAACTTCTTGCACAATATTTCCTGCATCTTCTCCATGAACATCAGCCAGGGACTGTTCGACGTGACTCTCTAGATAGTCTTCTAGGCTCATTGCCATCTCAGCTTTGTCAGGAGTCCACTCGTTCATCATATTTGAAATTTTTTGCAAATCCTTAAATTCCTTATAACTAACGCCATCCAAGAATCCATCTTGTTTCAGCTCATTAATTTGAATTAACTTGCCGGATTCTGTTAATTCCTTATAAACGATGGCTGGATCTCTGTCGTCAGCTGGGATTTCTTTGAGTAATTTTTCAACTGAGATTCCTTTTGTGAGCTCCCATGTCCTAGAATCTACTTCCAGGCCAGCGTTTCTTAATTCACCACTAGTTTCTCTTGCCACATCTTGGGCAAGCTCTTCTGCACTTCCTGGTGTCACACTATTTATCGATTCTTCAACATGATGATTTAAATAATCCTCAAGTTTCATTGCCATCTCAGCTTTGTCAGGAGTCCACTCGTTCATCATATTTGAAATTTTTTGCAAATCCTTAAATTCCTTATAACTAACGCCATCCAAGAATCCATCTTGCTTTAGCTCGTCAATTTGAATTAGATGACCAGGCTTTGTTAGTTCTTTATAAATGATAGCTGGATCTCTGTCATCAGCTGGGATTTCTTTGAGTAATTTTTCAACTGAGATTCCCTTGACTAGGTTCCATGTTTTGGAATTAATTTCCAAACCAGCGTTCATCAATTCATCATTAGCCACTGCGTTTATTTCTTCTATTTTGAGACTACTGTCTTCATGGACACGTTGCTCTGGCGGCATTTCATTGTACTCTTTTTCGGCTAATTCTCTCTCTGAAAGCTCTTTTGGCTCCAATATTGCCTCTGGCTTTGGTTCTACTGACTGCGCCTCATATTTTGCCTCAAATTGCCTAATTCCTTTCTTATCAGTGAATCCTTCGACTCTCAAACCACTTTCATCTAATTCGACATCTTGACCAACTGGTAAATGTCTAAATTTCCAATCAATAAAATCTTTAGCTTTTTGTTCGCTCATTCCGCTTCGTTGTAACTCTTTTACGGTCTTCTCTTCAAATGCAACTATCACTTTTGCTGTCTTGTCTTGCTCTCCATCATAGTGCTCTGAAACTTTCTGCCAAACATTCTCGCCTTTTTTCAATTCAACTGACATCTCTTCCATTGGGAGATCTTCTGGTTGGATTAATTCTTTCGTCGAGACAAAATCACCCCTGAGGGCATTTTCTAGTGTCACTCCTTCTAAGGAATCAATCTTTGTATCGTCAATTTCAGAAACAATGATGCTTGCCATTTTTCCCATTCTTCCAGCCTCTCTGATGTCAACAAAGCCCAAGATGGCTCTTGCATCTTCTGGTAAGTTTAAGGTTCCAGCCTTCCATGCATCAACAGCCGCACTTTGAGTTTTTGGGAAGCTTTCCAGCTCCTTTAGCGTCATCCCACTAAGAGCTTTCCAGGCACTGTCTTTTTCATTAATCTTGAGTCCTTCAAGTTTTTGACTCAACTCTTTGGAAGTTAGGATTTTCGTTTCTACTTCTAAATTTTCTTCACTCTTTTCTTGTGATCCAATTTCACCTTCCTTCGATAAGTTCTCCTCTGGAGACTCCTGATGTGAAACCTGATTTTCTGAAACTTTCCCGAATTCTGGTAACTTCCTTTCAAGGGAAACTTTTTCTGCAAGGTCGCCCATCTCTCTAGAGAATTTAACGCTTCCTTGTTGCTTTTCTGTCAACAATTCCATTGGGACTTCCTTGTCTCCTATTGTTGTTGGCACTCCTGATTCCTGCATAACCACAGTTTTTTCTGGATCAAATTCAATTCCCATTTTCTTAGCTATATCAGCAGCGCTCACCATTATTTTTTGCGAATCAGCCAATCTAAAGTCAGCAATCCTCTCAGCATCATCACGAGAAAGAGCATAGTCATCTGACATCGCTCTCATCTCTCTCGCAGAAAGCACACTCTTTTGTTGGTCTTCTGTTAGAATCTCCATTGAAACTTCTTGTCCATTAATCTCAGTCGGCACGTTTCCTTCAAAACTAGCCTTTCCTTGCTCTGGATCAAATTCGATGCCCATTTTCTCAGCAATTTCATCTGCCAATTTCATCTTGGCCATGCTCTCAGTAAATGATTTATCGCTTCTTGTCTCTTCTTTATCTATATAATCCTTGGTATGCTCTGAGTCCTTTGCATCAACTCCGTCAACATGATCCTTGGTTTTATGCTCAGCTTCTTTTGTGTCAACTGGCTCTTCTTTTGTTAATTTCGGCTGCTCCTTGGTTTCGCCTAAAGCTTCTTTTTCAGGTTCACTTCCAACAAATCTGGCATTACCGTTATCAGAGTCATAATCAACTCCTATTTTACTCATTAATTTTTCTGTAAGAGGTCTGTCATCAACTGCTGCTGGCGCGTCAGTTTCAAAACTAGCAGCATCAAAAAGTTCAAGATCTGTAAAAGCTTTCACTCCACCACCCACAGCAAAACCAGTGATTCCGGCTGCTGCCATCGCCTTGATATTATCTTTTTTCTCTAATTTCATTCTCTTTTGCACCATTGAGACCATATCCATGTCTTTTCCTTTTAAATATTTCCCCATGGCACTTCTTTCAATGTTTTCTTCCCTCACCCCGCGAGTTTGAGCAGCTTTATCCACTCTTGATTTAAAAACCTTAGCACTTACAGCACCACCAATCAAAGATCTAACCAATCGCATGGTGCCAGTTGAAGCTGCCACACCTGCAGCTGTACCAACTGCCGCGCCACCAGCCAAAGCGCCTGTTGCACCGATTGTACCAGCTAGCATAACGCCAATTGCAATTTTTTTCTTCTTAGACAGTTTGGTGTATCCTTCAAACAATTTTCCGACAACGCCTTTTTCACGCTTACTCAGCGCCTCCATTCTTGCCTTATTCATCTCCAGCATTTTGTTGTTCAAATCCTGCATCAAACTTATTTTTTCGGAAATTTTTTCACCATCTTCACCTATTCTTTCTGAATCAACAACTTTCTCTTTGTGCATAAACTCTCTCATCAACTCTTTTTTCTCCTTTTTTTTGTACTTACTTTTTTCTAGAGCCACTTTTCTTCTTTCTGTTGTTTCTTGAGAGAAGTCACCATGAGAAGCTTTGAACTCACTCTCGGCTACTTTCATCGCCTCCCTAGCTTCCTTTAGCTCCTTCATTGCTTCAGCATCTTCGCCCATGGAAATCCCCAGTTTAGCGAGATTTCTTTTAACAATATTTAATTTATTCCCCTTTTCTTCAACATTAACCTGAGCTTCTTTCCATGTTTCAAATTTTTTGTCCATTGCTTGTTGCTTCCCTTCTTCTTGTTCGGACTCTAATTTACTCCCAGTTTCTTTTTTCTCAGGAGTCCCCTCTCCTTTATCCACTAGATCATTTTTCTCCCCTTCTAATGATTCTTTTTCGGCTTTAACGCTATCAAAAACAGGCCCTTTGTTTTTTGCTCCATCAAGTTGCTCGTCTAGCTTATCTATTTTGTCCTGAGTTGTTGCGTCTTTGGGGGAAGCTGCTTGCTCCTCTCCTTGGTCAACTTTTTCAACGGCATCTTCTTGTGCAGTAGTATCTTTTGGTGCTTCTTTTGGTTCTGGGTCGCCTGCAGGTCTTCGAACATATTTGCCACTCTCATCTTTCTTAGCTAATTCTCCAACCCCTCTTGTAAGCACCCAAAAACTAATTGGATTATCTCCAATTTTTTTATCTGTTAAAAGAATTTTTACTTGATTTTGTTTGCGTTGCTTGGAAAATTTATGTTTTACAATCATAAAAGAGTTTCCTGTTTCTGCTGATTTATACACAAACTCTTTATTTCGCCCAAACTCATCACGGAAAAAATCAAAATCTCCCTTGTTCATAACTTCTTCTACTTGTGGCGAAATTTCTCGCTCAGTATATTTTTCAGCAAGTAGCGCTGTTAATTCTTCCGGAGAAACTTTTCTTGGCTTTGCATCAGCTGACTCTTTGATTTTAATGTCCCACTCTGTATCATCCTTTCTATAATAATATCCCGTGATTTCAAGTTGATCCTTTCCGTCTGCTGAACTATATTTTGATTCTGTGACCCCAAACAAATCAGTCAATCCATTGAGGCCTATAACTTCACCTTTCCCTTTTTCTAGTTTTTCCACCTCCATTGAATCGACTTTCTTAGTTGTGCTACTTCCTCTCAATTCCTTATCTCCAATTTCCAACTCACCAGCCCCAGCCTCTTGGTAGTCCGCCATAAAATCATCGAACTTAGAGCCTTCTATTTGCTTATCGTCAAGCCCTTCTACCCAATCAGAGTCTAGATTAATAACATTAACCCCCTTCTCATCTGCTTTTGTTCCAGCTGGCAAAAACACAATTTGAGCTTTGCCATTCTCGAAACCGACCACTTTCATTTGTCTTCCATCGGATTTATTTACATAGACTTTGTCAGGGTTAATTTTGTTTTTATCAAAAAATTCTTGGTTCGAATCTATGGCCTTAGGTTTCTCTGTCGAATCTTTTATATCCTCATTTTTTTCATTAGTCCCACTCTCATTCGAGTGTTGCTCTTTGGTTGAAGAATCTTTTTTTTCCAGACCAGCATCTTCAATGTCGTGAATAAAGTCCTCATCAACTAGTCCAACTTCCTCCCCTTTAATTATCTTCACCAACCTACCCAGTCGTTTACTCTCTAATAAATCACAAAGGGCACTTTTAACTTCTTCATCATTTTGCAAATTCAGTTCCCCATTTTGGGCTTTCTCTTTTAATGCTGAAGCAAAGCTCATCAAATTGCTACTTAGCTTCTCCTTTCGTTCGACTCTCTCATTTGCAGTGTATTTTCGTAAATAATCATTGATTGCATCTGGTGTAAAAACTTTCTCAAATGCCGTAATTATATCCTCTTTTTTAACTGAAGGTTGCTCAATTTTCCCTGAAGAATCCCCTCCTTCAATGGGAGTAGACTTTGCTTGTTGGTCTTTATTTTCTTGCATAGATTTTTTAATAATCCTTGCTTAGATTATTTATGTTTTTTATATTTGTATTGCTAATCACAAACATTCCATTTCAGATTCAAGCTTCTGAATACTGGAATTCCTATCCGTTTAGTTAGTAGCATTATACCATATATTGTTTACAATACCAATTAAAAGAAATATAATGAAAGTAACAAAAAATTCATCAGAAAGTTTTGATTCATAAAAATAAAAAAGTGGAAAATAAAAAAACAACTGTTAATAATTTCATCCCTTGGATAAACAATTTTTTTCTAACAAGAAAAAAATTGTTCGTTATTACAATGCTATTAGCTATTATACTCTCTGGTGCTTTTCTTAGATTTTACAACTTGGAGCAAATACCCTCTGGACTCCATGAAACGGAGGCTAATTATGGTCTTCTTGCCTTGGGTTTAAATGATGAAGAAACTACTATAAACTCTTTTGTCCAAAACGGATATGAATTGGGTGTTTTTACGAAATTAACTTCGGTTAGTTTCGGAATTTTTGGAATGAATATTTTCGCATTGAGGCTACTAAGTGCTTTTATTGGAATATTGACGATTATCGGCTTCTTTTTTCTACTCAAAGAATTGCGTTTTTCATATCGGTTAGCACTTTTGGGAACATTTTTTTTGACATTTTCCTTTTGGCATGTAAATTTTTCGCGCCTCGCTTATTCTGAAATTTTTATTCCGTTTCTCATCACTTGGCTCTCTCTTTTATTGATGCGCGGATTTTTCTCAAAGAAACATCTTTACTTTGTCTTATCCGGAGCAACTATTGGTCTTGGTCTCTGGATACATCCTTTGATGATTTTCTCCTTACTGCTTCCATTTTTCCTTGTTTTGTATTTTTCTTTTTTGGACAAGAAGTTTCTTAGTTTTTTCAAACTACATTTGCTGTTCCTATCAATGTCGATCTTACTCTTTTCAGTACCGCTTCTTCTGCAAATGCAAAATGATCATCACCTTTTTCAAGATAGTCTTAAGGGAGCTTTGAGTTTCGATGCTTCTAATCTCTCCCCTATAAAGAATATGGTTTCTTATTTTGGCTCGTTATTTTACTTGGGTGACTCTAATCAACTTCATAATTATTCTTCTCTCCCAATCATTCCGCTCGCTTGGTCCATTCTGTTTCTTTTTGGATTTTTTCTTTCGATGCGAAGTTTTATCTTCTCTATCATTGGGCAATTTAAAAAAACAAATGTCCCAAAAAACATTCATGCTTCCGCACTTGCTCAAATAATTTTCCTTACAGCATTGCTGATTGGATCACTAAATTCAAACCAAGAACCGAGTTCGAAACAGTTTATTTGGGCAATACCAGCTATTTTTATTTTCTGTATAATACCATTTGAATATTTAATTCAAATATATCAAAAACTTAAACTCTCCACGAGAATTTCAATGAAAAAATGGCGTTGGCGTGTTTTGCAATTTTCGATCTCTTGTTTGATTTTAATGGTTGTGCTAGCTGGCTTTTCTCAAGTGTATTTATATTTTGAGGTTTGGGCAAAAGATACTAAAACCAAAGAAGTGTTTCAAGAAAATCAGGTTAGTTTTGGAAAAATAATCAGAGGATTAGAGCGGGAGGAGAATAATTTCATTATTATTCCCGAGCATGTGGAATTCTCAGCTGACAGAAAAACAAAAACTCTCAAGACACTTGAATTTTCAGGCTTTCCTGATATAAAAAATTATGTTTTTATTCATCCGAGCGAAGGCCTTACTGGAATTCATTGCGAAAACTCCCTGATTGTCTTCTATGAAACAAAGCTTTTATTACGAAAACAATTTCAAAAAAAGTGTCCTGAAAATAGTTTTAAAAAACTAACTACTCCTAAAGTGAATGGGGCTTTTTGGACTATGAGACAATAATGCTTTATACTAATAGCATAGAATAAATAACAAGGTGTAAGCTTGCTCAAATGACAAACATTACCGATCCAACACAATTCAAAATTTGTATCATTGAAGACGAAGAAAGTATCCGTGAATTATACCGTATCAAATTAGAAAGTGAGCACTATCAAGTGTTTACAGCTAAGGATGGCTTGGAGGGTTTAGAGTTATTAAGAAAAACCTCTCCAAATCTAGCTTTGATTGACTTGATGATGCCAAACATGAATGGCTTCGAGATGATGGAGAAAATGAAGGCAGATCCAGAATTGAAAAACATCCCGATTGTTATTCTCACAAACTTTGATGATACTGAATCAATTAATAAAACTAGTCATTTCGATGCAGATTTTTATCTAGTAAAAGCTCAATATTCACCTTCTGATGTTGCGCGTATTGTAAAGGAAGTGCTTGATTCTCACCACGAATTCTCTTTCTAAACTATCCGAAAAAACCATTATAATCAAAGATGTTGATTATGGTGGTTTTTTGTAATAAAAAAACACCACCAACTGAATTTGGCAGTGTTTTTAAATTTAATATGAAAACACCCTTATCATATTAAATTTAGCTATTCTGTTTTGTTGGAAGCAGGAAGTTCATTCCATTGATCCCATGTAAGATTAAACTTAACCCCGCAGTCAAGGCATCGCACCTGTGGACCACCCCGGAGATTTCCGTCCTGATCTTCACTCTCCCAAATTCCAGTCCTTTTAACTACTTCACAAGAACACTCTCTTGGACTTTTTCTAAACATATACATTGCATTAAAAATTTATGTTTTCAATACAACCCAAAACAAATAGTTTACTTTATAATAGCATAGAAAAATAAAACGCCCAAACACAACCATTACTTCAAGGGATAGTTACACTTGGAATCACCCATCCAAAAGCAATTTATCATTGAAAAAAATTGTATACTAAACAAGAAATAATAGGCTTGACTTCCTGCTAAGTCATGCCTATACTGTATTTATAGAAACTAAAGTTGTATTTTGATTTATCGGCTGTCTCAACGATTAGACTACCAAACAAAACCTGCTTTCTTTCTTCTTTCCAAGGAGGGAACGACATTGTCGTTTCCTCCTGGTTTCTTTTTATAGACAACAAAAAAAGCAGAGATTCGAAGTTTCGATTCTCTGCCTTCCTTTTTGTTAAATAGGGCCATTTGCTACTTGAATTCCAATAGACAAGAAATTTCCCTCTCCTCACCTTTTTTCAGGAAAGTTCCTTCTTGTGCGTTAAAGTTTTCATGATGATCAGCAATCTGCTCAACACACAAAAAACCTTTGCAGTCTGACCAAATTACAATTCGCGGTCTGTGAGCGTTTTTGATGGACATTGTTACAATGCCATCCACCTTAGGACTTTTACTACGAACATCCAAAAGGTCCAATTTCACAAGGTTCGGGTGTTCAAACTTTTGAGCCTTGAGATAAAGTTTCGTTCCTCTTGTATCCAACACCTGAGCAGTTTTACAATTACCCTCCTCTTCGAAAAAAATCACATCTACACCAGCATTTTGCCGCAACCAGTAGTGGTGCATGGCGAAATTAATTGGTGCTGGTTCAAAGCAATGATCATCCCTGTGCCTTTTTAGCATTAATTTTACAAGCAAGGTATTGCTGTTCAAAAGAAAATAGATTACTTTGCCACTAATGATCCAGGGATAATCACCAATGCCTCCGACCTTGAATGGAATTTCGACGCCATTTTTAATCGGATTGACTTGGGTTTTCATATTTCGAAGCCAGCCATGTTGTGGCAAAGTCCCCTTGAAAATTCCCTGTGGGGGTCCAAAGTTTGGAAAACATGGGAAAGTTCCACCTCGTTCTTTTCTTCCTTTTTCACCACCATAATCAATCGTTGTAAAGGGATACATGAACGGAATCCCTTTGTAATCCATAAAAGTAATCTGTCCGCCTGGTAAGACACCAAACTCTAGACCGCTCCTTCCACCCACAACTTCCACGTTAGACGTAGTTGAAGACATAGCACCCTCCGTTTCTTTAAAAGATTTAACTTAACAAAAAACTAAAATCAATAAATATTGATTTAGCATAATAACACTTTTAGCGGGAAGCGTCAATGTTTTACGGTTATTTTTCCTATCAAGAAAGGCATTCCGTGAATCACGAAATGCCTTTTGAAGATCTTGCTCTTATAAACTTAGGCAGGAATGTATTCCACTCCTTCCTCGAACTCTTCAATTGGATAATCTTCTGAATCTATTAACTTTCCCTTTCGAAGGAAGACTTCTTCTACCTCGTCCGTGTGTGGACTCTTGCAAAGCATCCCTCCCTTAGAGCCAGTTCCTTCAACGGTCCAGGTCAATTTATTTTTGCCAATGAACCTGTCTCCATTTTTTGCATTAAAAAATTTTCCTTTTTCAATCTCCATAAATTCTCCTTTGTCTTGTTGTATGTTCTTTAAAATAAAACCCCAACACTCCATCTATACTAAAGAAAAAACACCTTTTTAGCAATAGCAAAATAAAACAATTCACTCCAAGGAGTGAATTGTTTTTAATCGAATTTTTTCTCTTCCTAGCGTTCTCTTTTCACTAAGCAAAGTTTCATTCCTTGAAAATCTTGCAATTCCTCCATCGGCAACTCTGCCCCCCAATCACAAGTCCAGTCGACTACGATCATGTCTCCATTGTTTTTGATCTCCGCTAAATCGTTTATTCTATTGTGATTTCCGACTACAACCCATTTACTGAAATCTTCTGTTGGATTCCCTCTATTGTAATATCTAACATTTTCTTCTCCAAAATAATACCTTGCTGATGTGTATCCGAAAGGACCATCTGCGACAATAATGCTATCGTCAAAAACTGAATGATTTTTCATGAAATTCGAAGTTTCTGTCCAGCCTCCCTGAAATCTAATCGGAACAAGAAGTAGTGTTGAAACAGCATAGATTCCAAGAGCTATCAACCACGCCCATCTTGAACGAAAAACCAAAGTAACCATTCCTGCTAATAAGATGAACACCACAACTGCTGATGGCATGAAATAACGGGAGACATATAGCTTTAGATTAAAGTGAGCTAAAATTATCAAGAATAATAATGTCCCTAAGGATATAATTGAGAGAACAAAGACCTCTTTTCTCTTTTTCACCTTCAACCAAACATAACTAATCATCAGTGTTATTATTGTGAAAATCAAAAGACCCATAGAAGTTCCATCAAACAAGGAAATGTCTTTGTACAATTTAATAAATTCAATAGACTCTGGCACTCCTCCAGTCCCAGGTTGATGCCCAAAGAAGAAAATTTGTAGAGTTTTCGGGAGATCACTGAGGTGAGCCGGTGGAATCCATCCCAAATTCCCTTTTAACATATGCGGAATAAAATATCTGAGCCAACTGGCGAAAAAAGCTGCTATTACACCAACTCCCAACCAAAACTCCTGGTGTCCAAAAATTGCTTTAATCCATTTTTTCTCCTTAAAAATCCGCCCATAAAAAACATAACAAACATAGAAAATAATGAAGAAAAATAAAGCGAGATAATGTGTCAAAAATGCCAAACCACTAAAGATCCCCCACCAAATCCAATCTTTTCTTTTATCATCATCCAGGGCTCTTACAAAAAACCAAACCGACCAAACAAATAGAAAACCAAAAAGTGAATACATTCTAGCTTCTTGAGAGTATTCAATCGCAAAAGGAGAAATTGCTGTGATAGCCGCGGCCAAAAGACCAGCGCGTGTATCAAACATCCTCTTGGTAATCCAATAGATAGAAACAACTGTTAAAACCCCAAATATAAGAGAAAAAGAGCGAATTCCTTCCGGAGAATAACCAAACAAAGCACTCCAGGGTTTAACCAACCAATAATACAATGGGGGGTGAACGTCAGCAAAAATCATTTGGTTCATTTCTCCCCAAGGAGCTTTTAAGAGAATTCCAGTAAAGGCTTCATCATACCAAAAATCACGATCCCAAACAATTGGGGTGAGCCTCAAAACCACAGCAAGAGATGATATCAGTGTTAGAATGATGGCTGGGAAGAATTTTTTCATATTTCAATTTAAATTATTTACAAGAGGCGACTAGCTTCATTATACAATAAAAACAAATTTACACATAATGCGGGTTCCTTGAGCTCATTCCTTCTTCTTTTTGTCTTTTTTCTCACCCTTCTTAGCGTCAGCTCTTTTTTCTTGCTCGTCAGTCTTGCCTCTAATTTCAATCTCTCTTAATTCCTTTTCTCTTTCTTCATAATTTTTAAATCTGTACACGGCCTTTCCTTTAATTCTCAAATCAATATACTCTAGCTGTGATAGATCTTCTTCCACAAGTTTTGATTTTAGAATTCTTTTTAGAATTCTTGCTTGTGTTGTAATGGGTCTTTCTGTGGAAAAATATATCTCCCATCCCTGAACTGTTTTAACTCTAAGTTCTCCAGACATTGGAGAGGGGATGTAAATAGATTTCTGGTCAATGTTTATGCCACTTTTTTCTTCGACAGTTTTTGAAAGATTACTACACAGTTTAATTATTTTGACATCTGCAACTTTACCCCCGTTCTCCACATCTTTTCCACTTCCATCAGCAATGATCGCTATCTCTTTGGTATCCTCGAGATCCTGTTTTGCTATCTCACGAAAAGTTTCTGCTCTTTCATCAACGAACCAACACTTCTCACTGCACCAAATAACAAACATCTCTCTTTTTTCGATATCAAGTCTTATTTCTGTTGGGAATTTCCTCTTGATATCAATTGTTCTAACCATAATGAAATTGCTTAAGACTTCCTCTTTGATCTTCGAAGAAGAAAAGGTAAGCAAGTTGTTTCGTGGAATTAAGTCAAAATATTTTCCAAAGATATTGTCTTCAACAATTTTTATAATCTTATGTTCATCTTCAGGGGCGCCAAAAACTTGGATAGTCTCTATTCTCATAACCGCAGAAAATATAAGCACCCAAAACGTCGTTATCAAAAAGCTAAGGAAGGCTAGCCAAAAAAGAACTTTTTTGAATATATCAAAAAAGGTTGTTTTTTTCTTATTTTTTGTTTTTTTATTTATTTCATGCTTTTTTTGCACCATTTAAGTCTTCTGAGGTCTTAAATTACTCTTATCTTCTTTTCCTATTTTTTGACTCTTTTATCTCCATTGCAACTATTTTTGCTATAACCAAGGCATCAATATTATGTTTTCCTCGTCTTTGTGTTTCAAGGAAACTTCTCTGCTTCTTGTATTCAAAAACAAACCTTTGTCCAGCGTCATCTTCTTCTATCTTAGAAATAACTGCCTTAAAAGATTTGTCCTCTCCAAATAAAATTGTTTTTGCCCTAGAGGCAGAAGAGAGTGTTTTAACTCTAGCATCGTCACCGTTCAAGACTAAGGCGCCTTTTTTCGGGATAGCCTCTACTAATAAGGTAAGTTCCTTGGCAATGTCATCTAAGGTTGTTTTCAAACCAGGAAAGTTTCTCTTTATGTTAGTCACTATTGCAATATCAGGCTTCACTAAAGACAGAAGATATTTCATATCACCGATGCGATCAACTCCCATCTCTAGAACTAGAACTTTGGGAAATTTTCTAGAGAAAATTGAAATACAAGTTCCAGTTAACAGAATATCAACCCACCTAAAAATAGAAGCGAGCCCAGATGGAAGAAAAAGAACCGCGAGAGGCAATCCAATCTCAGTATTGAAACTCTTTGGATTTCCACGCACATCAGAGCCACGCCCCAGTTCATTTAAAATAGTTTCCTTCACAAAAGTTTTGTTTGTCGTACCAGCTACAGCAATAACAAAGGGCTTGTGTCTTGCTAAAATTATTTTGGTTAATAATTTTAAATAGAGCTGAATTATTTTTTTAAAAAATTTTTTCATTTTATTTTCAAAAAATTTATGAGATTAATTTGATGAATTTAGTTATTCTTTTCATTGCCTCCTCAATGCTTTCCTTGCGACGCCCAAAGCAAAATCTTAAATGATTCTCTCCTTTTTCGCCAAAGGCAACACCTGGAACAAGCGCTACTTTCGCACTTTCTAATAACTCAATCGCAAATCTCCAAGAAATTGATTTTTTTTGATAGTCCTTTAAGCTAGTTTGCTTAGCATTTTTTCTACTTTCATATTTATTGAAAGCAATAATTAATTTATTGGTCATTTTCGGAAAAACAAAATATGCAGAAGAAGGCGTTTGATATTCAAACCAATCAGCTAATTTATCTAACTCTTCACAAAGAAGATTTCTTCTTTCATTGAAAATTTCCTTATATTCTTCAACTTGAACATCGGCCATTTCAAGAGCCGCTAAAGCCCCCCACTGAGAAACAACAGGGGCACAAGTCACAAGAGCATCATGAACTCCAAGAATTTTTTCTGCCAACGCTCTATCTGTTGCTAAATAGGCAACTCTCCATCCAGTCATTGCATATGATTTTGAAAAAGAAAAGATATAGATAAACCTCTTGCGAAGGGCTGAAAACTGAGCCAGCGAAAAGAAATCCTCCTTGCTGTAGATAAAATCCTTATAGACCTCATCTGCTAAAATATAGAGATTATGTATTTGCGCAATTTCAGCAAGCTGCATTAATTGCTGTCTTGAATAAACAGTTCCAGTTGGATTATTTGGATTACAATATAGGATCGCTTTTGTTTTTGGAGTTATTCTTTTTTTAAACTCTTCGATATTAAAAGACCAGTCATTTTCCTCATCTAACGGCACAAAAATTGGCACTCCACGAGCAGTTTTAATAGATGATTGATAAGAAGTATAGGTCGGATCAGGAATCAGAACTTCATCTCCTGGCTCCAAGATTGCCAGAAAACTTGCCGTGATAGCCTCAATTGAACCAGCTGTAACAATAATTTCTTTTTCGAAATCATAAAAGATATTCCTCTTTGCTAGGCTATATTCTATCGCTTCTCGTAATTCTAAGATGCCTGGCGACAAAGAATACCTTGCTACTCTACCATCTTGAATTGCTTCAATTGCCTTATTTTTAATGCAAAGAGGAGTATCGAAACTTGGAATTCCCTGTGCTAATGATACCACGTTTAAAATCCGTGAACTGCGAATCTCCATTTCTTTAATCGGCGATATCTTGATGTTTTCTTTCACTTAAAAAATTTATTTCATTATTACTCTTCTTTTCATTCTTTCTTTTTTATTGGTAGTTGAATTATAACAAAAAATCACATCTTGTCCATTTGCTAGGTAAAAATAATGCTTTTAAAAAATTAGTTCCAACGCACCCTTGCATTGACAAATTTATCATTTAGTGCTATAATAATGACATTCTAAAAGTTAATTAACCGTTTAGCAATCAATCAGAAAAGGAGTCTACAAATGGCTGAGAATCGTCACGTTAGTTACCCAAAGAAAAGTTCCTTAAATACTGCTCGAATTTGTATTCTAAGCATTTTCCTGCTTGGATCCATCTTCCTAATTTCACTTTTTTTTATCCTTAACATTTCTCCAATTCAAAAGTTGGTAATTGAAGAAAGTGTTTTAAATCACACAATCCTAGAGATTGAATTACTTTACCAGGATGAATTTAAGTATCTACCAGAAGGTATTGTAGCGGCTGCGCACAAAGGAGGAAAAGACAAAATTAAGTACAATACAATTCTTTCTGGAGAATGCAATACTTATTTTTCAAGTAAAGGAGTGCTTGCCTATAGAAAGGTGCACCCCCGAGATGTCCTCTGGTTAGAACATTTGGGACAAGGTGATTTAAAGATCTGGGTTTTCCTCGAAAAAGGAACTTTTCCAGATCAGGATTTCTTTGAAATCATTGAGTAGAAACTGGTCAACTGACCCAAAAGATCTCTCTGCAAACTTTGCAAAGAGATCTTTTAAATTACAAAAACAAAACAGCTCCCATTTATAATATTTATGGCATTGACAAATATATATATTAATGCTATAATCTTGAGCATAGTTATCTTTTCAATCAGAAACCAAATCCTAGGGAGACGAAAATGAATTCGGTAAAACGTACAAGATTTTTACAACATTGCATTTCTTCTTTATCAGGAATGGGAGCATCTTTGCTCTTTTTCTACTTCACTTTATTGCAGTTATCCAATGCGATAGCTATCCAAAGACCAGATGGCTTCCCTCTCGATTCAGAGTGGAAAATCTGTGGGGGGTTAATCTTGAGTTTACTGTTGGCTATAGCAGCCTTAATAGTAAGTCCAAGTGAAGAAGACGGGATTGAATGTTAAGAAAAAATCTTTCTTAATACAGAGAGCAGTTTACATAAAATGTAAACTGCTCTCTAATCTTTTACAGGGCATGTGAAGGGGGAGATCATCTATTTATTTCACCAAAACCCCTTCAATTAATTTATCTAAAAAGTCTGGAAACTCCATCCCTGCCTCTTTTGCAGATTGAGGCGCAAGCGAAGTTGCTGTCATTCCAGGAATCGTATTAATTTCCAAAAAGTAAATCTCATCATTCATATTATCCCAAATAAAATCTGCCCGCGCTAAATCTTTGCAGCCAATTTCCTTGAAAACTTTTATAGCCTGGGCTTGAAGTTCATTGCGAATATCATCGATAATTTTAGCTGGACAAATCTCTTCACATGCGCCAGCTACGTATTTCGCTTCGTAATCAAACCAGTCTGAATTCTTGGGAATGATTTCAATCACAGGAAGTGCCGAGGGTTTAGTGGTGCCCATAACAGAAACTGTAAGCTCTCGCCCACTAATATATTCTTCTAACATTATTACTGTGTCATGCTTGAAAGCTAAATTGACACCGTCTTCCAATTCTTTTGCATTTTTAGCAATTGACATACCGACAGAGGAGCCAAGTTCTATTGGTTTAATCACAACTGGAAAATTAATCCTTTCAAGATCTTTTTTATACTCTATTAAATTCCCTTTTTCTAATATCAAGGAATTTGCGACTTTAATTCCAGCTGCTTTGACGATTGTTTTTGCCTTAGCCTTATTCATCGCAAGTGCACTCGCAAGACAACCCGAAAAAACATATGGAACTCCAATCATATCAAGCATTCCTTGAAGTTTTCCATCCTCCCCAAAAGGACCGTGCAATGCTGGGAAAACAATGTCGAACTTCCCAGCAAATGCGTCAGACGCAAATCGCTCCAAATCCATTTCTGGATCATAGCGAGATATTTGATATTTATCTTTATCAAGGGCATTGAAAATTTGTTTGCCAGTATTCAACGAGACCTCTCTTTCCCCTGAAATTCCTCCTGCCAACAAGGCTAATTTTATTTTTTGCATCATTTTTTGATTATTTTGCTATTGCACTGTCCAAAAATTTTGAAACTACCTTATATTCATCTTTAATAATAACCCTTCCTTCAGGCATGATTTTATCCCAACTTCGCGCCAGCTTGCTCTTTAGCCAAACAGCTCCCTCGACAGTTTGTTCGCCTCTCAATCCAAAGGTTAGAAACATCATATCAACAAATTCTGTAATATGTGCCATGGCATCAGCCGATGCGATTATTTTTTCCTCTACAGTTTTTCTCTCAATTTTTATACTCCCCCTATGAGCATAGATGCAAGCTTGTACTTTTTTTATTTTTTCCTCTGGATACCCTAATTTTTCAAGCAACTCACCGGCTAGTCTTGCTCCGTGTATATGATGTTCTTTAGCAAAATTTTCATCCAGCACTGCCCCATAATCATGCAGCAGTGCTGCTAATTCTAGAATTTCCAAATCTGCTTTCAATTTTTCTCCTAGAATTAGACTGAATTTAACAACAGAAAGTATATGAAATTTCCATACCGATGATTCGTATTGGTTCTCTTCTGAAAAACAAGCTTTTCGAACAGTTTCTGCGACTATCTTTCTAATATGCTCATAGCTACTTCCCATCTATTTCTTTTTATCTAATAATTCTTGAACCTCCTCTCTTAAGTTCCTTCCATCACCTTTGATCGCAACACTCGGAATTTGGCTAATATCATTCGAGCCACTTAAAACGCCATAGATGATGTGAGTCATTTCCTCTTTTGAATATACATGATCATCTGTGGTAGATTGTATCTCGCCCATTTCATTAATAGCAGAGAAAAGTTTAGACACTCCGTCTTCGAAAGAGCTTCCCAACTCTTCGTTTTTTAAACCCTCCAATTCTCTATCAATGCCTGCTAAAATAACCCTATCCTGAGAGGTTATATCACCAAAAGCGGTAATGCCTCTTTTTTGTTGCTCAAGCTCTTTAATTCTTAGTTGTGGATCTTCTACTGGTTTCTCTTCTTTAGGTTTTTCCTGCTTCCTTTTTTTACCAAAAGAAAATGATTCGAATCCCATTCCCATACTATTGTTTTTTAATATTCATATTATTCACGACAAATAACAAGCTATTTTTAGTTTTATTTTTTTACTTCTATCCTTTGAATTCCACCTGGCATATATTTTTGCAAAACTTTTGGAATCAAGACTGATCCATCTTCTTGTTGAAAGTTCTCTAAAATTGCAATGATGAAACGTGGTGATGGAATTGCAGTGTTGTTCAGCATAAATACATTCTTGCGATTTCCCTCTGCATCTTTATATTTAACATCTAATCTTCGTGATTGCCAATCTAGAAAGTTTGATGCGCTTCCAGTTTCTCCATATCCATTTCGTGAAGGCATCCAGACCTCCATATCAAACATACGATATTTACCAGCACTCATATCACCAGTGCAAATTTCCAAAACTCTGAAAGGAAGCCCCATGTCTCGATGAAGTCCTTTTGAAATTTCCAACATTTCTCTGTGCAATTTTTCAGCCTTCTCAACATTTGCCTCACAAAGACAAACTTGCTCAACTTTCATAAATTCATGCACTCGATATAGACCTTTTGTATCTTTCCCATATGAACCGATCTCACTTCGATAACAAGGAGAGAAACCACATATTTTTTTCGGTAATTCACTCACATCCAGAATTTCATTTGAATGGTATGCTAAAAGTGATGGTTCTGCTGTTCCAATTAGAAATTTACTCTCCTTATTTGATATTCCATCAGCTTCTATGTCTTTGTTTTCTATTTTATATATTTCATCTTTCTCTTCGTCAAATTTTTTACCTGCGAAATAACCACTTCCAAAAAGCACCTCTTCTTTCACGAGCGTTGGTGGAATCATTGGCATGAATCCTTTTTGAGTCAATTTTTCTAAGGCATACATCATCAACGCCATTTGCAATCCAGCGCCTTCATTCTTCATGTAATAACCTCGGTACCCTGAAACCTTCACACCTCTTTCAAAGTCAATTATATCAAGACTCTTTCCAAGCTCGATATGATCTTTTGGTTCAAAGTTGAATTTTGTTGGCTCGCCATCTTTTTCTATTTCAACGTTTTCACTCTCGTCCTTTCCTACAGGAACATCGCTAGCGGTAACTGTCGGGACTTGCACCATTAGCTCCTCATACTCTATCTCGATACTTCGCAACTCTTCTTCGAGCTTTGCAATATCAATTTTTAATTTTCGGCCCTTTTCAATTTGATCCTCAGACGGACGTTCTCCTTTAGCTGCTTTCGCAAGATCATTTCTTTCGGCCCTAAAAAAATCAGATTTTGTCATGAGCTCTCTTCTTTTCTGGTCAATTTCCAAAAGTCTTTTCAAGTCAATTTTAATGTTTTTATTTTTCGCTGCCTCATCAATCTCTTTAAGATGCTCTCTAATATATTTTATGCTTAGCATTGTTTCGAATTTAAATTTAAAATATTCTTAATGATTTTTTTGTTTATAGTGTCTTTTGAGATTATATTCAGAACCATTCAAACTTAAGCCACTTTAAAATATGCCCCCGAGGGGGATGATAGGGATGCTATAATTTTTCTCAAAAAATTATTTGTGTTCATAGTGTATTTATCTTTCCATATCCGCAGACAAATATCAAGTGTTCTACAGCACAACTATAGCTTGCTTACTTTCTTGATCAAAATAAAAATAGTCTCGATTCTGCTCCTTGACTCTTTCTTCTAGAATTGGTCTATCTACGATAGCTAGGACAATTTTCTCTGGTTCAATTTCGAATCTAATATTATTTAGTAAATTCTTTTTTGCTTGTAGCAATTGCGCATCATTCAAATGTCTTCCGATTGTAATATGTGGGGTAAAATTTTCTTCAAACTTTTTATGCTCTTTTGAGGAATTGTCTCCAAAAATACCTAGTTTACGAACAATTTCCAATTGTAATTTTCTTATATCCAAATCATCTCTGGCAACAACCATGATACAGTGCCCCTTTGAAGTTTCATTGATATCAATTTTATCGAAAATCATTTCCAACTCTTTCGGGTTATACCCTTTTACTATTTTTTCTAATATTTTTTTAAGTCTTGGAATATCTTGATCTTCAATACAAGTCTCGTTCTTAAGCGTCAAATGGTATGGATACGGCTTATCATATTCTTTGCGAAAATCTTCCAGCCAAGCTGGTCTATCTTTCAATTTGAAACCGAGCGAAATGTGAAAATACTTCATAACCTGTTTTTCATTTAAATACTTTCCAATTTAAACCGAATTATCGACTGGTTGATTTTAAAATTCAGTCATTTCTTAATCAATTTTGTATAAAAAGGTAGACAAAACATCTGTTCCATTGTTGCACAATACCAACATTTACATCTTTTCTGTAAGTATTCATCTTGAAATCGAAGTATTTTTTTGCGACTTTATTCCGTCTATTCTTCTATTCTTACATCAATCCATCACGACTTCGCTTATTTTGTCTCCTCTTTCTCTTTGCTAGAATAATCATCTTGCATAAAGTTTTTATCTCCCAAAAATGCCCCTTATTCTATCTGCTATGGTTTTCTTTTTTGGTGCTTCTACGGGTCTAGTTGATTCTTCTAGCTCTTTAAGACCAGCAAGTTCTCCATTTGGATTACTCATAATCTTTTTATGAGAAACTCCTAGGTCAACACGTCTACTCTTCAATGTCTCCCTAAGTTCATTCACTTGAGCTCTCAGTTCTTTCGCCTTTTCTCCTAAGGCAAAATTATCGAGACCTTCTGAAGCTATTCCATTGCTTTCCAGAAAATTTATTTGTTGCTCATTCATTCGCTGCCCTTCTGCTTCCATTTTTGCTTTTCCCATTTCCTCAAGTCCCTCCTTCATTGCAGATTGGTTTCTAAGCATCTGCTCTGTATTTCTAACGTTTGAAGCGTTATGATCAAACTCTGAAAGTTCTGTTTTTATCTTTTCTTTAACTTCAGAAATCATTCCTTGAATTTTCTCTGCCTCATTATCTCCATACCTATTAACTAAATCTTCTCTTTTTATTTCTAAGGTTGAGTCAAGCTCACTAAGCAATTTTTTATGCATCTCGACACTCTCTTCGGCACCAGCGTGAGTAGCCTTTTTAAAACCCTCCGCTTTGCTTTTCATTGCTTCTAAAATTTCATTTTTCGCATTTTCTAGGACTTCTGTGTCTAAACTCTCCTTTTCTTCTGATTGCGATTCTTCTTGAGAAGCAGTTTCGATAACTTCTTCTATCTCCTTCTCAGCTGATTTTTCTTGCGAATCAGCAGAGGAAATTTCATTTAAGTCTTTCATTTTCTTTTTTTATTATTTTAAGATATACTTCTACTTTTATAATTTTAGACAATTTTTATTTAATAATTTCTAAGTCTCTATTTGAAAAAATTATCTTGAGTCCTCCTTTTCTGTAAGATTTTTTATTCTCTCCATATCATCCTCCGTCCACTCTTCACTGTCAATTTGCTTTCTTCTTAACTCTCTAAGTTCACTTTTTTCAACATCAGAAATGGACTCTACTCCTGATTCAAGTGCTTTTATTTTTTGCTCTAACTCTTTCAATCGAGGAAAATGTTCGTCCCGATTCCACTCTTCTCCATCGAGCTTTCCATTGAGTTGTAATCTGTTTAAAAATTTAAACTCTTCTTTTAACTCCTCAATTCCTTTTTGATCAGGAGACTCGACGGTCTCAATTTTAGTCTCCTCCTCTTGAGGAACTTTCTTTTCAGGCATTGCATCAAAATTAAACATCTTTTTGTTTTAAGAATTATTATACAAAAATGTATTTTTATCACACTCTTTTTTAAATATCCAATGATTATTTCATTAAGCCTAAATCTCCTTTCAAGCATTTAGGTTGCATTGCGATAATTTCTGCTTTATATGAAATATCTGGAATACCGTTCAAGAGAAATATCTTTTTTCCTAGCACATGTGCAAATCCCATTTCGAGAAAAGTATTGCCACCAATATAACTATCTATTTTTCTCAGTTTTTCATTAACTACTAAAAGGACATCCCCTTTTTCAATTTGGTGATAATAGTCACGGATTAAATCTCCTTCGATCTTATTTTCAATCGATTCCGAACTGCTCTCTTCTTGTTTTTTTCCTTTTGCATATTCCTCAGCAAAACGTGGGATCAAAACTTGATGTCCACTCCCCTCTAAACTTCTCTTTGCTTCTACCATCTTCTCAGAGATTTTCATACTGCCACAAACTATGATTTTCATAAAACACCTGTCTCACTATTTAAAAAAACTATCAAGCAAATTAGCTGGAGTTATTTTCTTGAGTGGTTTTAAGCTTCTTAATTCGATCCTCTAACTCTTTGACTTTCGTGTAGGCTGAATCAGGGCTCCTTTCTGGACCGAAATCTATTACTGATGCCAAGATAGTATCTCTTTTCGCTTCTAAGTCTGCTATTCCCTCTTCTGTGGGATTAACTAACAATCTTTTAACTTCCTGCAAGCGCTCATGCTTATCCATACCCCACTCTTGACCATCTAGCTTATCATTGGATTGAAGTCTCTCTAGAAAATTTTTCTCTTCCAATAATTCTTTTTTCGTCAATGCCTCATTCTTTACTTCACTTGTTTCTTCGGTTGTAGTTTTTTTAAATTGCTCTTCAGAATCTTGAGGGGGTGAGTCTAAATTCCGCATACTTTTATTTTAATTTTTAAAATTATTTCTAGAAATCTAAGTCAAAAAATAATATCAGCTCCACTATTTTTCATTCTGTTTACTTCTAGGCTTCATTAGTGGGAAAATCTGGCACTCTCTTGCAGAGCGATCCATTAAAAAAGAAAATACTCGTTCACTCATTCCAAACCCACACGTTGGTGGCATTCCATACTCCAAAGCTTCTACGAAGTCCTGGTCATGCATCTGTGCTTCAGCATCACCTTCATCTCGCATTTTTTGTTGCTCAGAAAAACGCTTTGCTTGATCAATCGGATCGTTTAATTCTGAATAACCATTGCCAAGTTCGCTTCCTGCAATGATTGGTTGGAAACGTTGTGTGATATTTGGGTTCACAGTGTCTTTTTTTGCAAGAGGAGAAACTGCTAGTGGCACTCCTGTCAAAAATCCAGGTCCAGCAATTGATTTTCGACAGAATTTCCAAAGATTATCGATTGCTCTTGTTATATTAAAACCTTTTTTGTCGTATTCAACACCCAGTTCTTTTAGTTTTTCTTCAATCTCATCCATGGTTGCCGTACTCACGTCAATCCCAGTTTTTTCCTTGATAGTCTCTGTGTAGTCATACTTTTCCCATTTTTTGGAAAAATCAATATCGAATCCCTTAATTTTAAATTGCAAAGTTCCAAATGTTTTTTCAAAGACATATTTGTACATTTCCTCGACTAACTCCATTCCTTTTTCATAATTTGCATATGCTAAGTAAAACTCCATTTGCGTGTAGTCTTGAAGATGCTCCGAGTCCATTCCTTCATTACGAAACTGTCTGCCAATTTCAAAAGTTTTTTCTAGCCCCGCAACCATAAGACGTTTTTGCCAAAGTTCCCCCATTGAGATTCTTAGATATACATCAATATCAAGCGCATTATGATGAGTTTCAAATGGTTCTGCATCCGCTCCTCCCGCTGAAGTTTCAAGAACTGGAGTTTCTACTTCAATGAAGCCCCTTTCTAATAAAAATGTTCTCACGGCATTCCAAAAAATACTTCTTTTATAAACCATTTCTTTTGTTTCTTCATTGAAAAGAATATCTAAGTATCTTTTTCGAAAAAGTTCATCTTCATCCTGCAAGGCTTTATGCTTATCTGGCATTGGCAAGATTGATTTTGTCAGTAATGTTAATTCACCTGCTAAAACAGACTTCTCTCCTTTGTGCGTATCAAAACGTTTCCCTTCGATTGCTATAAAATCACCTATATCTAAATTCTTCACCCACAACTTATAGTTTCCGCCAAATTCTTTTTTATTGAAAACAATTTGCATCCGTCCACTTTCATCTTGCAAATGCATAAAAGTTAAGTTTCCCATATTACGAAAAAGTACAATTCTTCCTGCAACTCTAACTTTCTCGTCGACATTCTTCTCCAAAACATCCTTTAAATTTTCTTTCTCAAAAGGCCCTGCTGGATATGGATCAATCCCAGCTTCCTTAAAATTGTTTAATTTTCTGATTTTATCTTGTCTGATATTCTCTAGCATTTTGAAATTAATTTAAAGGATTTTAATCTTTTTCCCTTTATTTAAAGGGTAAATTCAATTTAACTTTAACAAAAAAATCCTCTGTTGTCCAGAGGGTTTTTGTAGGTCCAGCACTATCTAGCACGTAAATTTATGCTTTTTTCTTGTCCATTTCCAACTTTATCGCAAGCTCTCACTTTCAATCCATACAAACAAAATTTGTACTCACTATTATCTATGGACTACAATCAACATTCCAATTGTTGCGAAGTCATAAACCTCCTTGGCTGGTCCAACTCCCAATCTTACACATCCATGGGAAACTGGGATACCTAAGTGATTAGTTCCTTCTTTGTATCCACTGGGCCATTCGGGCAGTTCATGAATACCATGCCCTTGAGATGTAAACTGAATAAACCAAGGCATGAAAAGTCCATATTGTGCAGACCAAGGCCTACCGTGTTTTCCCATCACCTTAAATACTCCTTTCGGGGTGTCCATTCCTCTTTTGCCAGTTGATATTTTAAAGGCACCCCGCTCTTTACCATCCTCAAAAGTAAACATTGTTTGAGAAGAAAGGTCTATATCAATATATTTACCCTCTGATATTTGAGGTGCAACTTCCTCAAGTCTTTCTTCTGTCCTTACCCGCGTATTACTCCCGTGATAGCTATAGTAAACAGGTGGTGGTGGCTTAGTCGTAAACTTTCCTGAATAAGCCGCTCTTTCAAGAGTTAGGTGATTGTGTTTTATTTTAACCTCTATTGAATACTCTGTTTTCTTTTCCATCTTTGGAGCAGGCGTGATTACTAGCTGTGTTCGTGCTTCATTGAATTTATGTTGGAACCCTGTTGTCATTGGAACAATCTTTACCTCAACGCCAAAAGGCTCTTTTATTGTTTTATCAAAATTAATCGTAATATGATCAGAAATATCAATGTCTTTTTGTTCATTTATGGGATAGACGGATTTCAGTTCAGGAAAAACGGGTGATCTAAATTCTTTTTTAATTCTTTCTTGTGGCACATAAAACTGTGTTTTTGCGTTGTTTATTGTTATCGAATACACTGTTTCTGGTGTTGGGGACTCCAGCGGTGTGATGCTAAAATCTGTTGGGCTTTCCCAGCCTACTCTTACTTTCAGTGCTGGTTCAATGATGATTGATTCTTCTATGCTACTTTGAAGCATTTTTGTTGAAAACTTCAACTTAATTGTATCACCTATACCTACATCCGATGAACCACTGATTAAAACGTCTGTATCTTTCTCTTGAATATAAAATTTAAAACCAAAAATAACTCCCGCAACAAGAAGTACCATAAAAACATAGAAGGTGGCTCCATGGAAAAGATTTCCTAGAAAAGAAATGTTTTGCTCTCCTTGCTCGTCCTTGTCAAATAAACTCATTTTATTTTTATTTTTATAAAAAGTATCCGCGAACTATTCTCAATTGTAGCACAGTAAAGAAATTGCCTCCAAATATTCCAAAATAAAAAAACTTCTTTAAAGCTTGGTCTCTTTGAGCTATAGCTGCACAAAAAAATTTTCCAATTGCAACCTTTGATTGACATTGCTAGTTAGAAGTTCCTTACGTAATTTGATTAATTTTTCTATTATAAGAGAAATTTTATTAGCAACACGCATGTCTGCACCGATATCTATTTGTTTTTTAATAAGTTCACGTAAATACCAAGTGATCTCTTCCAATGACTCTCTGAGCTGCTCCTTGTCATTAGCTAGCTCATCTGAGAGCATAAAGCCCTCGAGTACTCCTTTTTTGAGAGCACTTCTGAAATTTTTTAAATTGTCCTTTGTCAATTTAAGCTTATCAGGGTTGGTCAAAAATTCTCGAGCTTTAACAATTTTTCCTTGTGAAAATTCTACCACTTCTTCTAATTCTTCTTCCTCAAATTCAACATTTTCATATTGAAGTTGTTTTGATATCACAGCTTTACTTGCGAGTCCGAATCTAATAATTTGACACCTGGAGCGAATTGTAGAAAGAAGTCGCAGGTCATTGTCGCTCACTAAAATAATAATCGTATCAGAGGTTGGTTCTTCCATAATTTTCAACAAACTATTCGCTGCTGAAGCAGTCATTCTGTCCGCCTCCTTGATTATTAAAACTTTATATTTAGCTTTATACGGATAGTACCCAACACTCTTTATGGCTTCCTTTACCTGCTCAATTGAAATATCTTTTTTTCTTTTTTTCTTAGCTTTTTCTTCTGTTTTTGGTGCAACAACTATCACGTCTGGATTTGCACCATCTTCAATATTCGTTTTTTCCTCAAGATTATTGATTTTCCGCACGAAATCAAAAGCCATGGTATTTTTACCAATTTTTGAAGGACCACAAAAAAGATAAACACTAACAAGTGAATTATTTTTTTCTGTCTTTTCAAGAAAATTCCACTGCTTTTGATTAATGGTTTCCATTGCTTTTTTACTATGAGTTTTTTTCAATAAACTCTGTTAATTTTCTCTTGAATACCTCCTTGGAAAATTGCTCCGCATGCTTGCGAATATCCAGATGGTTATACTTATGTTCATTTTCAATAAACCTCCTTACTCCGTCTGCTAGAATTTCCAATTGCGGAACATCAAAAAATTCTCCTGTCTTCCCTTCTATCACAGTTTCTGCTGTACCGCCTTTTCGCAGAACAATTGCTGGTTTTCCTGCTGCCATAGCCTCAATAACGGTAATATTAAAATCATCCTCAGAAGCACAAACAAAAGCTCTTGCATTTTGATATAGTTTTGTTATTTCTTGCTCATCAACCCATCCCAGAACTTTAATATTCTTATTTTCCTTTGCGACATTCTCCAGCAGTTCTCTTTCCTGACCATCACCCACAATTACGAGTGGGAGTTTTAGTTTTATAAAAGCATCGGCAATCAACTTCGTTCTCTTGTACGGAGAAAGCCTACCGACTGTCAAAAAGTAGTCATCATGTTTTTTTTGTGGGCAAAATTTCTCAATATCAACAGGTGGGTAAATAACTTCCGATTCTTTTCGGTAATATTTCTTAATCCTCCTCGCTGTATACTTAGAGTTTGCAATAAACTTATCGACTCTCTCTGCACTCGCTCTATCCCACATCCTCAAATAACTAAGTAGAAATCTAGTGAGTAACTTTGTTTTTCCTTTTAATTTTTGTTCCTCAAGGTATTCATGGCTCCAATCCCAAACATATCTCATGGGAGCATGCATGTAACAAAAATGCTTTGTTTTTGGTTTCACAACAATCCCCTTCGCAAAGGCCGAAGAAGAGGAAATGACTATATCAAAATCCCTTAAGTTGAAAGTTTCGATTGCAGTTGGCATCATTGGCGACAAGATTCGATGTCTTTTCAAGAAAAACTTTGGAGCTTTTTGCAAGAATGAACTCTCGACTTTTTGTTGTGAAAAATTATTTTTCACAAACTCCTTGTTTTGGAGCAATGTAAAAATAGGAGCTTTTGGAAAGATCTCACTCATCACGCTTAGCGTGCTCTCAGCTCCTCCATGATATAAAAGAAAGTCGTGCACGAAGGCAATATTTTTCATTTTTATTGTCGCTAATCATTAATGATACTCGCTATTATCTCTTTCTATTGTCATCTCAAGAAACCCTGGTCGCAATAAAACTAATTTAATAAAACTTTAGCTACGCCTTCACCACATTTTTTCCAAGAGAATCTTTTTGTATTCTCAAAACCTTTTTTAACAACTTCTTTACATTTCTTTTCATCTGATATAATTCTTTGCGCGACATCTGCAATATGTTTCGGATGAGTTGGAATTGCTAAGATTTCATTATTCCCAGCAACTTCATCCATTGGACCAAAATTTGAAGTTACAACTGGCGTCCCCACGCTTTGTGCCTCAAGAATTGGAATTCCAAAACCTTCGCACAAGGAAGGGAAAAGAAACAAATCTGCATCAGTTAATAACTCCTGTTTTTCTTTATCCGAAATAAACCCTAGACATTTAATGTCTTTTTTAAATTCGCTCTTTTTTATTGTCTCTTTAATTTTCTCATGCCCATATCCAGACTTTCCGGCTAATAACAGTTCTCCTTTATACCCATATTTCTTCTTAAGGATTTCAAATGCTTTAACGATATTCTTAATATTTTTTCGCTCTTCGATTCTTCCAATATATAAAATGTAGTTAACCTCTTCTTTTTCAGTTACCATCTCATTACTACCACCGCTCAATTCAAAGCCATTATATACGACTGAAATTTTTTCTTTTGGAATCTTGTATATTTTTTTTAGATCTTTTTTTGTATTCTGAGAAACTGCTATAATTTTTTTCGCCCAGCGACAACTTCTAGTTATAAAAAAATGATGAAACCACCTTGAGTACAGGGAATATCCTTCTGGACAATGCTCGTATTCGAGTCCATGAACCGTAACAACTGTTTTTCTTGGGTATACAAAAGGAACAGTGTGAGCAGGTATAAAAAGAATATCAGTTGGTCTCATTAACATCTCCCAAGAAAGTCCCAGTTGTGTCCAAAAATAATTAAATGGAACAACTTTCAACGTCCAGTTTACTGGAAGTTTAAAATCAAGATTCTTTTGATCTTTTTCCTTTATATATAAAAAGACTTCATGGCCCCCAAGAGGTTCCCGAAGATTCTTAATCGTTTGATATGCATACTCTTCAATTCCAGTTCTTTGCTTTATTAATGCACGTGATGCATCAATCCCAATTTTCATCTATTTTCCTTTTTTAAAATCCTCTGTTTATTTACAAGCTAGCTTCATTGTATTAAAGCTGGGTTGTTTTGGCAAGAAAAAATAAAAACTCCTTCCACACAATCTGCAGAAAGAGCTTTATCTCCTTTTTTATAGTTCTCAAATATTATTCAAATCCTTTTTTTACCCCATAACCATTTTGGGCTTCCCCTGATTCAAAGTTTCCGTCATTCCCATAGTTATCAAGGTAATAAGCTGGGATTGCCCCTGGATAAACATTGTCTTCCAGATATTTCAGAAAGAAGTCCCGGGGGACAGTGAGTGTTCCTTTCGCGAACTTACCAACGGAATCATATTCAATAGTAATATATTCTTTCATTAAATTCCAATCAACCAAAGTTCCCGAAGAGTATACAATCAACTCACCACCAACATAGTCAACATGTTGAACTTTCTCTGCAATCACCGCTGCTTTTAATTCCTTTTCAACTTTCTCCCTTGCAGAATCCTCCTGGTATCGCTCAGGTAATTCAGAGTCAGCAAAAGAAGTTTTGATTATTATCTCCCTTTTTCCTATTATCTCTTTATCCGCGGCGGATGCTAGTCCACAAAAGATAATTCCAAAAAAAACGATCGCCAATAAACTGCTGGTTTTTTTGTACATCCTGTTCTCCTTTTGTTAAAAAGTTGCTAAGTTGTATAAAAATTAGAATGACTCAAAAGTTACTATCTTGTTTATACATTGTTTTTCTTTTTTTGTCAATATCTGGTTGTTTTTGTTGCACCTAAAAAAACAGGTTTTTGCCTGTTTTTATTTCAGAAAGTTATTCCAAATTTATTTAATTGATATTGTTCTTTTGTAGATATCCAAGTTATCTAATGCGGCTCCGGTCCCTTTTGCGACACAAAGCAGTGCATCATCTGCAACATAACAGGGGACCCCTGTTACCTTTGTAATAAGTCGATCGAGGTTTCTTAATAATGCTCCTCCTCCAGACAGCACTATTCCTTTGTCCATAATATCAGCGGCTAATTCTGGTGGTGTTTCTTGCATCACTTTTTTTGCAGCATTGATAATCTCCCTAAGTTCATCTTGAATTGCTTCGGTAATTTCATTTGTTGAAATTCTGATTGTTTTTGGCAAACCACCCATCAAGTCTCGTCCACGGACCTCAACATATTCCTCTTTTACTTGAGGCAAGGCGCTACCTATTTCTATTTTTACTTCTTCTGCTGTCCGTTCACCAATCGCAAGTCCGTGCTTCTTCTTGATATACTGAGCGATTGCAGCATCGATTCGATCACCTCCGACTCGTGCACTGTGAGCAGAAACAATTCCTCCTAGAGAAATTACTGCGACTTCAGATGTTCCACCACCAATATCAATAATCATATTTCCACTCGCACTATTAATTGGTATACCCGCTCCGATTGCAGCTAAGATTGGTTCTTTTACTATATATGCATTTTTTGCGCCAGCTTTAATTGTCGCCTCCACAACAGCACGCCTTTCTGTGGAAGTTACACCAGCTGGAATTGAAACCATCACGTCAGGCTTTGAAAATCTAATTTTTGGGCTAACTTTCGCAATAAAATATTTAAGCATCGCTTCTGTTACACGATAATCAGCGATTACACCATTTTTCAAAGGGCGATACGCTGTTATAATATCCGGAGTTCTTCCAATCATTTCTTTTGCTTCATTTCCAACAGCAATCACTCTGTTATTGTCCATTGTAACAGCTACGACTGAGGGTTCATTTACTACAATTCCTTTTTTTGGAACAAAGACCAAAGTATTGGCTGTTCCAAGGTCGATTCCGATTCTCTTGAAAAACATATATTGTGGAAAATATTCAAACAAATTAAATTCTCTCTATTCAAGTTTACTCGGAAAACGCATTATGCATTAAACGAAAAAGTATACTTGATTTCATTAAGTTATTTACTATATTCTTAGATGACCAAACACTAACATATAGAAAGTGGAAGAATCTACTAAATAATCCAACGAATTTTGTTACAAAAAATAACTCTAGATTTCAATATACTTTCCTTTAAGAAAATTTTCAACTGACTCTCTTGTTGTTTGCTGAGTTCCTTTTGGCAAATTTTCCAAGGAGAACCAATTCAATTCTTCACACTTTTGAGGCTCCATAATTCTGGCAACACCTGAAACTACTCTTCCGAGATAATTGAAAGCCACCCAATGTTGTTGGTCTTTTTCGATAATATGATCAGTGTGAGGCAAATATCCCCAAATTTCAACCGTTAGGCCAGTTTCCTCTTTAACCTCTCTTTTCATTGACCTGCTCACTTTTTCGCCATAATCAACCTCTCCTCCTGGTTTTTGCCAAAAACCAATTTCATTTTTAGATTTAATCCCTCTTTTTAAGAGCAAAATCTCGTCCTTCTCATTGAAAATAAGGATTCCTCCTCCAACCCCGATATAGTCTTTTCCAATCTTCATTTACTTTCTTGTGTTATTTAAAATCTGAAATTCTAAAATTTTCTCCGCTTATTAACCTCTTTTTCCTGCCCATAATTTCTCCATGCTTTTTCCAAAATGCTTCATCCACTTCCTTGACTGAGATCCCAAGACTTACAAAATTTCCAATAACCAAATTCAACAAATCGATATTTTCCTCTATGATTGCTTCCCTCCCCTTCCCTTTGGTCACGGCCTGTGCTAATTCCCCTAATTCTTCAGTCATCAAATTTAAACGAAACGTCATCTCTTCATTATTTGTGTTTTTCATCTTAAATTTTTTGTGAAAATCAGAAATTGCTTTGTAGTATTTTTTCATTTGGCTATATTACACTCTTGATATCAGCTCCTATGCTTTGCAGTCTCTCTTCTAAATTTTCATACCCACGATTAATTGAATACACATCTCTTAAAACTGACCTTCCTTTTGCTGCTAACATCGCAACAAGAATTATTGCTGCTGGACGGAGCGCTGGTGGTGACATCATTTCGGCATTTCTAATAGTGGTCGGGCCTTCAACATAAACTCGATGCGGATCCAAGAGGGATATATTCGCACCAAGCCTATTAAGTTCAGTAAAATAAACAGCTCTGTTCTCATAAACCCAATCATGAATTAAAGTTTTTCCCTTAGCCACCATTGCTATTGGAACAAAAAAAGGAAGATTGTCCATATTAAGTCCAGGGAAAGGTAGTCCATGCAATTTTTCTTCTAACGCTATTAGCTTAGAAGGAATGATTTCAAGATCCACTAAATCAGTATGCCCATTTTTAGCTTTATACTCTTGTTTAACAACATATTTCTGACCCATCTTTTCTAATTTCAACAATTCAAGCTCTAAAAATTCCAACGGGCACCTTTTAACAAGTAGTTTGCTTTTTGTTGTAATAGCCAAAGAGATAAAAAACATTGCCTCAATCGGATCTTCACTAATCTCATAAACAATATTTTTGTTTATCTTTTTCAGACCCTCTACTTTTAAGGTTGTTCCACCAATACCACTGATCTTAACACCCAATTTCTCTAAGAAAAAACAAAGATCTTGAACCATGTAATTTGAGGTTGCCATCTTAATTGTTGTTTCCTCTGGAATTTGAGCTGCCGCCATAAGGGCCGATTCAGTTACGGTATCGCCAGATTCGTAAAGCACTACCTTGCCTGCTTTATTAAATTTTCCAGCGTCAACTTCAAAGCAGTCTTCTTTTGCTTTAATTTTAATCCCAAAATTTTCCAATACAAAAAGGTGGGGCTTCACAGTTCGAGCTCCGAGTTTACAGCCACCAGCTTGGGGGATGGAATATTTTCTAAATTTTCCAGCTAAAGAACTCATTAACATTATCGCGCTACGAGTTTTTTCTGCAGCTTCCCTGTTTATCTTCTTAATCTCAATAGTTTTCGGCGCTTTCAAAGTCAAAGTTTTTCCCTTGCGTTTAATTTGCATTCCGATACTCTCCAAGACTTCAACCCAACGATTTACTTCTTCAATTTGTGGAACATTTCTTAAGGTCGTTATTCCTTCATTTAAAACGGAGGCAGCCAAAATAGCCACAGTTGCATTCTTTGAACCATTTACCTCAATCTCTCCGTGGAGTTTTTTCCCTCCGTTTATTTCAAAATTTTGCATTTTTTATCTTAATTTAAGCGTTTAAGTGCTACATACATTGTATTAGAGCAGGAAGTTTTTTGCAAGGAAAAAAATAATCAACAGCTTTGATATCAAATCACCTTTAAATATAATGGGTACACCCAAGACAATTAATCTTGGTGAATTATTTCTGCTTCCCATATCTCTTCATCGCAATTAACGATATTTCATCTTTCTACCCTAAAATAAAAGATGACCCAATAAAAAATAGGTCATCTCCATGTTTTCGAATCATACTCTAAGATTACAATCCTTCTTCTTGCAGTTTCTTCACTAATCTTCTTTGGTCTCTTGTCAGACTCTTTGGGGTCTTCACTGCAATTTTCACTAAATGACTTCCTCTTCCAAATCTATCTTCGCGATTAATTCCCTTATTTTTAATCTTGAAAATATCGCCAGACTGAGTTCCAGCGCTGACTTTCATCCTCATAACACCTTCTATTGTTTTAACATCTATTTTATCACCAAGAGAGGCTTGTGAAAAAGAAATTTCTGCTCTTGAAACAATATCATCGTTGCTTCTTTCGAAGCCTGGTTCTGATTTTACATGAATTGTAATGAAAAGATTTCCGGCGTGTCCTCCTCCTGCTGGCATTTCCCCGTGACCAGTCGCTCTGATTGTTTGCCCGCTTTCAATTCCTGCTGGAATCTTGATATTAACTTTTTGGTAATCTCTGACTACTCCATCTCCTCCGCATTTATCACATTTATCTTTTGGAATCTGCCCCTTCCCATGACATTTTTCACAAACTACAACTTGTTGAATTGCACCAAACATTGATCTCATTGTTTTATGGACTTTTCCAGCACCACCACAAGCATTACATGTTTTTGTGTTTTTGTTTTTTGCACCAGTCCCATCACAATGCTTACACAGAATTTTCTTATATAATTCCACTTCTTTTTCAACACCAAGCGCCATCTCTTTAAAAGTAATTTCTATATCAACTGCAATATCAGAGCCGACTTTTTCCCCTGGAGCAGATGCTCCACCAAAACCTGTTTGCGAAAATAGATCTGAGAATAAATCCTCAAAACCTCCGCCAGCATTTCCGCTAGCCTGCCCAAAGTTAAAATCAAAACCTCCGCCAGCAGCACCTCCGCCAGCTCCATTACTTGCACCTTCGAATGTTTGACCGAATTGGTCGTATTGTCCACGCTTTTGCTTATCGGAAAGTGTTTGGTAAGCTCCATTGATTTCTTTAAACTTGGCCTCATCTCCACCCTTTTTGTCTGGGTGATGTTTGTGCGCGAGTTTTCTATATGCTTTTTTTATCTCATCGTCTGAGGCGTTCTTATCGACGCCCAAAATAGAATAAAGATCCTTACTCATTTTATATAAATCGCTAATTTTTTATTATTCTACTAGGAAATTTAGATTTCGATAACTTCAACTTCTTGATTCTCTTTCTTAATCTTAATCTTACCCAGTCTAACAAGTATAGAGAAGATTACCGAAACTGTCCAGAACAAAATCATATTGGAAACCCACACAATAGACCTTAGTGTTATAAATAATGCAAATGCTCCCCCAACGGGCAAAACGTCTGATGAAACTACCCTTCCATTAATGAAATCATTCAATCTTTTATTGATTAAACCATGCAACACTTCGTCAATCCGTTCATTTCCTTCAAGTTCTATTCCTAATTTATCCTGCAACATTTCTCTATTCTTCACAATCACTGTTCGTTCTTTTTCCCATATTTCTCGTTCTATTCCAGCTGCCATCTGTTTTTTTGTATCCTCATCAACTTCATTTTTAATCTCCTGCAGAACTGTACCTTCTAGTGAAATGTCCTGCGAGCGCAAAATTTTCTGGAAATATTCGTCTACTGTCACACCTTCCACAATCCAAGAAATTTCCTCATTCGGCATAAATGCATTCATAACTCCAAAGGCTAGTTTGGTTGTTTCGATGGGGAGCTTGACTTTGAATCTTGGGATATTTCCAAGGTTTTGGAAGTTAGCTATCGAGAAATAAAAACCGACTGCAATTAAAAGACAGAAAACTGTTCCTATGATTGGAATCCCTCTTTTCAAGGTTCTATAGACGCTGATTTTTATTCTATTATATTGCTCTGTTTTTATTCTTTTGATTGCTAAGATACATGAGATGGAGGTCAAAATCCAAACTAAGAAGGAACTTATTAAATACTCCCTTCCTAAAGAAACAGCTCCTAGCATTCCAAGAGAGCAAACAATATATAGGACTTTGAGATTATGTTCGATAACGACTAAAAAGTAAAAGAGTGCGAAGGCAAAAAGGAAGAGGAAGATGGGCAATATTAAACCATTGTAATTATTTACATAGAAAGCATTATAGAGACAAAACCAACCCAAAGAAAAGAGAATTAAACTCCCTGAGATTAAACTATATACCATTCTATGATTCTTCACGTTCATGAGGTAGTATTAAATATTTTCACTTTTGAAGATTCCTTCTCGTTCAGTTCTAGTTCTGGCTTATTCTCTGAGCATAGACCGTTTGTACAGCCACACTCAACTAACTCCCCTTGGACAATATCATCGCTACAGACCTTAGCACAATCTTTCCACTCTTTGTTCTTTTTTACACAATGGGAGCCACAATCACACTGGGAAAAGCGCACTTCGCAATCATTATCAGTGCTGCACTCTTTTTTTTGATCAACTCCTAGTAAATTATTGATTGTTATTTTTTGAGAATAAACTGTTGGCATCTTAGACAATACCTTCCGAGATAAATCTTTCTCTTCTTTGACTTCTTCTTGGGTATACCGTAAGGAGAATCTATAAGTATGTTGTCCTTCTAAAAGTTTATATACTTCTGGGCGAACTGTGATTTTTAGCTTTTCGTTTGGGGCTAGTTTCGCAAACTCCAAATCACACATCTTGGAGCTGTAGTTCTTGACCGTTGTCCAGCTATTTTCTTTGTCATAAAATAAAATTTCGGGCAAATCGTCACATGGTTTTTGAAAGTAAACCAGTTGTTCTGAAATATTCACAATCCTTACTTCCATTATCTCTTCAGTTTTATACATACTCTTATCCAGGTTTATTTTGAGAGAATGTTCTTTTGTGCTAAGTCTTGAAATGGTCTTTCCTTTTTGAGGAAAAACTAGAATTGCTATGTAGCCAATCACAAAAGTAGCCAATGTGAGAAGTCCTATTTTTTGCCACAACATGAAACTTTTTTGAGGTTTCTTTTTCATTTTGATATGTAGATATTATTTTCTAATAAAACTAGCTCCTATAAGCATACTAAAAAATTACCTTAAGATTATTTTTATTCCCCTTAAACTTTACCTCTCATTATCGCACCCTCTTCTCTTTTTTGTTGTTTTATCGCATTTTTCTGCAATGCCATGACCACTGATCTAATCATAACAGGATTCTCCACTTGCTTAAAAGTGAAGCGAGCTTTTTCTCCAGCAGTTTGGATATACACTTGGCCGAACTTCAGTAAAGTTGGGACTATCCCATGAATTTCCGTTGTCACATCCTGAATTTTCCCATGTTCTAGTTCGCTTATTTCACGTCGAAACAAGCCCAACTGTTCAATACTAATAATCCTCTGATCTGTGACGATCCAAACATCGTAATAAAAATCAATCCACATCACAAAAAGGCTTAACCAAAAACCCATAAAAAAGAAGCTCATTACTACATTAAAAACATTGTTATCAATCACAATAGGGAGAAATTCTGTTAAAATTGGTGCGAGAAAAAAAATTGCGATAAGACCAATTGAAAAAAATCCAAATGGTATCAATTTCGCGACTAAAATCAACCAATGTCTCCTTAGGATCAAAATGATTTCCTCACCATCTCTTTTTCCTTTGAAATGATAGTCTAGAAATCTGTGTTGGTAGTTACCTTTTGGTTTATTCATATGAAGAATCTTCTAGCTCTAAGCTCACTGGAATCTCTCCGAGATCGAAAGAAAGTAATTTCCAGTCAACTTGAATCGCATTTGAAATATTAAAAGTTAGAACAAGTAAACATCCAACAATAAAAAAAAGTGTTGTAATCGTCGATACTTTTTCGTTTAGTTTATTCACTTTGAGATGATAAACAACAGCCAAACTTCCACCAAAAAAGAATAGGAGAAAAATAAAGTATGCAATTAAGAGTAGGTTTATCATTTAATCAAAAAATTGTTACATATTAGATCTGTTCTCTGTTTTCAGGAATTTTCACTCCTAAATGTTTATATGCTGCATCTGTTACACGTCGCCCTCGTGGAGTTCTTTCAACGAACCCAAGTTGCATTAAGAACGGTTCATATACTTCTTCTATCGTTTGAACATCCTCAGAGAAAGCTGCAGCTATGGTTTGAACACCAACTGGTCCTCCAGAAAATTTATCAATCATAATACTTAAAACTTCTCTGTCTGATGATTCTAGTCCCAAATGATCTATATCTAGGATTTCAAAAGTAGCAGCAACTGTGTTATTGGAGATAATTGAATGATCATTCATTTGTGCATAATCCCTCACCCTCTTAAGCAATCTATTCACAATTCTTGGTGTTTTTCTGGCACATTTTGCAATTCTTACTCTTCCTTGAGGATCTGTTTTTACTCCAAGAATTTTGCCATTTCTTTCAATAATTTGACACATCTCTTCTTCTGAATAAAACTCGAGTTTGTTAATCACCCCGAACCTGTTTCTAAGTGGTGCCGATAACATTCCCATTCTTGTGGTAGCTCCAATAAGTGTAAAATTTGGCAGTTCCAATTGAATTGTCCTTGCAGACGGACCTTTGCCAACTATAATATCCAGCTTCCCATCCTCCATAGCAGGGTACAGAACTTCCTCTACAACCTTACTCAATCTGTGAATTTCATCTATAAACAGAACATCTCCGTCGTTTAAGTTAGTCAAAATGGAGCCAAGGTCACCAACTCTTTCGATCGCAGGTCCTGATGTTGTTTTGATTCCGGCGCCCATTTCTCTTGAAATAATGTGAGCTAAAGTAGTCTTACCGAGTCCGGGGGGTCCGAATAACAAAATATGATCAAGAGCTTCTTTCCTTTTTTTAGCTGCACCCATCAAAATATGAAGGTTTTTCTTGATAATTTCCTGGCCAACATATTCATCTAGCGACTGAGGGCGCAATGTAGTATCTAATTGCTCATCTATATCATCTTGTTTGTTTGTTTCAATCATTGTCTGTGAATTACTTTCTTTACATACCCTTTCATTCTATCATTTTTTTCAATTTTCCAACACAAAAATATTCTTCGAAGATAAAAACAATAACATCTCTTGACAAATTTTTTGCTTTATGCTAGGATGTCTTAACGTGGATTAAGAATTTTGTCAGAGTTTTTTTACATTTTTAGTGTTAACCTGTAGACAAGGGTGCTCTGAACTCCCAGGGGATTTTTCTTAGTATAGGTTAGTGTGGTTTCGACTGTGCTATCCTCGGTTCTATTCCTGCCTTACACCTTGTCGTGTAAGCTTTTATTGTCTACAGATTAATCTTAGAAATGCGCCTTGAAACTGCCCAAGTGGCAGTTTTTTTATTGTATTTTTTTATCACACCACAACCTCTTCGGTTGCGGATTCTTCTTCCTTTAACTCAATTTGTTTTTCAACTTTGACAAAATCTATCTCTTTAATTACATGGGAAATCTCTTCGATTGTTGTTTCCCCTCTTACAACACGCAAGATTCCTTCTTGTCCCATCGTCAACATTCCCTCTTCAATCGCCTTCTCTCTAATTTCAACTGTGATTGGATTCATGGTTAGAAATTTTTGCATTACTCTATCAATCTCCAAGACCTCCGTAATTGCAACTCTTCCCTTGAAACCAATGTTATGGCATTCTTCACAACCAACTGCTTCCCAAATTTTTTCAACTTTTTCAGGAATATCTAGGGTCACTTTCGGAGAAACACCCTTTAAAACTTTTTCAATTATCTTTTTTTCTTCCGAATCAACTGTTTTTTCTTTTTTGCAATGAGGACAAAGTACTCTGACTAAACGTTGTGCAATAAAACAATTCGTACCAGTTGATAGATCCGACATCGATATACCCATATTCAAAAGTCTTTGCACAGCTCCTGCTGCACTGTTTGCATGTAGTGTGGTTAGGATTAAATGCCCTGTTAAAGCTACTCTATAGGCAGCATTGGCGCTCTCTGAGTCTCTTATTTCTCCAACCATTACAATATCAGGGTCTTGTCGTAAAATAACCCTCATCGCTGTCGTGAAGGTATAATCTTCTTCCTCTTTTACTTGAGTTTGCAAAACTCCTTCCATTTGATATTCAATTGGATCTTCAATTGTGATTAATTTTAATTTAGGGTCCTTAAGATAATTCAAAAGACTGTACAATGTAGTAGTTTTTCCACTCCCAGTCGGTCCTGTATCCATAATAATCCCATTGGGACGGGCAACATTTCTCTTTATTTTCTCAAGATTATACTCATTTATATTTAACTTTTCCAAGCTAGCAACTTGGACGCTTTGACTTAAAAGTCTCATCACGATTACATCGCCAAAGCCACCAAGTATAATAGAAACACGAACGTCAATACTCTCCTCTCCTGACTCCTTGTCTTTATTGGTATACATAATTTTAAATCTCCCATCAATCACTCCTTCTCGCTTTCCGGTTTTAACTCCCATTAAATTCTTAATCTCATTTAAGACAGTCAAATAATCATTCATTGCCAAAAGTGCGATATCATGCAAAGCACCGTCAATTCGATATCGAATCTTAAATTGCTTCATCCCTGGTTCAATATGAATGTCTCCAGTTCCTGTGTATATTGCTCCAATTAGAATGTATTTGATTAATTCCTTTGGCGGAAGTTTCCGATACAGTTCTTCGAATGCCTCATAATCATCCCTGATTTTATCAACAGCCTGCAAAACTTCATCTTTAACAAAAATTCCACGTGCCAAAGATTGTACAACTATTTTTTCATATAAATCAATCAAGTATTCACCCTTTCCAACGACTCTTTGCAATTCCTCGATTGAGGTAGTACCAATAACAGATTTTAAAATTCCGTCCTGCTCCAAAGTAATCATTCCATTTTCCAATGCCACACTCCTAATTTCATCCTCTGGCGACATTCTCTCGATTTCATCTTTGATTTCTTCTGAAATAACAAGGATCTCAAAAATTCCCACTCTTCCTTTATACCCAAGTCCATGACATTTATGACAACCCTTTGGTCTCCAAAGTTTTTCAATATGCTTAGGTATGGAAATATCAGCCTTAGGAGAAATAAGCGCCAACATTTTCTTAATCATATCAATTGTCTCACTTGCTGGTTTGTATTCCTCTTTGCAATGTGGGCATAGACGTCTCAGAAGACGTTGTGCAACAAAAGCATTGATTGCAGGGGCTATTAAGTTTGGTTTAATTCCAAGATCAACGAAACGTCCAATCACCCCCGTCGCACTATTTGCATGAGTTGTTGAAAGCACAAGATGACCAGTCAATGAGGCATGAATGGCTATCTCTGCAGTAGCTTCATCCCGAATCTCACCGACCAAGATAATGTCTGGGTCCTGACGCATAATTGCCCGCAGGCCACTTTCAAATGTGTATCCCTTTCTTTCTTCAATTTGGGTTTGACTAACACCAGGGACTTGATATTCAATCGGGTTTTCGATACTAATGATTTTCTTGTCAACGGAATTTAAACGATTAATAAGCGCATATAATGTTGTTGTTTTTCCGCTTCCTGTTGGTCCAGAATTAATAATAGCACCCTGTTTTTTTTCAGATTCATTAATAAGCCATTCGTAATTCAGCCCTTCTAATCCCATTTTATCTAAAGACAAGTCATCGATGTTTTGACTAAGCAAACGAACCACAATATTTTCACCAAAATTACCTGGTAGAATCGAAACACGCAAATCCATTGGGGCTTGACCCTCTCTTTCAACAGAAAAACGACCGTCTTGTGCAATATCTCGCACATTAATCATCATTTTTCCAAGCACCTTCACTCTAGCAACAACCGTTGGATATATATGAACAGGGAAAGATGCTACTGTTTGCAATACACCGTCTATACGAAATCTCAAACGGACCTTACTTGTTTGTTGTGGCTCGAAATGAATATCCGATGATTCTAACTTAATAGCTCCAGCCAGAACCATGTTCAAGACTTTTGTTACTGGAAGGTCACGAATTTTTGTATCCATATCCAAAACACCTTTCGTATCATTTTCGAAAGCTGCTAACTCTTCACCTGTTAACCCCGCTCGTAATGTATCTAGGATTTCTACTAAGTTTTCCTTTCCATACTCGTCCCAGGCTCTCTCTATGGATGATTGCGAAACTATAAAAAGTTCGACTTTCATCCCATCATCTTCTAGTTCTGCGATGAAATCCCTGACTTTTCCCTCTTCAGGGTTTGTCGTGACTAACTTTATTGATCTTTCTAGTTTATGAACAACTGCTATTCCTAACTCTTTCGCAATATCCTCTTCTATAAATTTAACATTTTCCTGGTCAATCGGAAAAATATTAAGATCAAGATACGGGATATGAAGTGTGTTTGCCAGTTTTGAAGCCTCTTCTTCCTCGGAACCCTTTTTCAAGTGTGTTAGGGTTTTTTGAACCTTCCCTTTTCTAGCAAAGTTCATTTCTTCCTTTTTCTTCTTCTTTCTTTCCTTTACATCCCTTTTCTCCTTTTCTTCTAAGGCTTTTCTTTCTGCTCGCCTCTTGTCTCGTGCCTCAAGATGACGGCGCTCTTTTTCTTCCGGCGATTCATCTTCTTCGTACACAACTCTTTCTTCGTCGTCATTCACATTTGTCTGACTAGCCTTTTGAGCATCATCAGAGTTTTCTTCATTTTGTTTTTGTTTTTCTTCTTCGCTCATGACTAGATCAATTTTATGTATTTTTTTATGCTTCCATTATAGCATAATGGAAGATTATTGGGTAAATTAAAAATTGGCTGGGCCTCTTCTCTGTGATTGATTCTACGTCTAGAAATTTTTTGAAATTTTATCTCTTAACTCCTTCCATTGTTTAATAGACAGATTTTGGGCTCGCACATTTTCATCCCATCCAAATTCAGAGAAAATAAAGGTTAACTTGTCCTTCTCTAGTTTTAATCCAGAAGCCAAATTATTCAACAATTTTTTTCTCGGACTAGAAAATCCACTCTTCACAACCTTGAAAAATCCTTTTTCAAGCTCTACACTCTCTCTTTCTTTCAAAAAAGGTGTCGCATGAATGATGGCTGAATCAACTTTCGGTATCGGACTAAACACCTCTCTTGGAACAACTGCAACTAATCGAATGTCTGCATAATACTGAACTGACACTGCAAGGATGTTCATGGAGCCAGACTCGCTACAAACTCGCTCAGCGACTTCCTTTTGAATTAAAAGAACGATTGACTTTGCCCGAACTTCTGTTTCCAACAATAAACGTAAAAGCTTTCCTGTTATATAATAGGGAATATTAGCGACAACTTTATAGTCACCAAAGTTTCTTTCCTTCAAAAATTTAGGCAAGTCTATTTCTAAGATATCACCTTCTATAATTTCAATTTTTTGCTCTTTTTGTTTTTCCTTATTCAATCCATACTTTGCAACTAAATATTTAACCATTCTTCGATCTTTTTCAATACAAATTACTTTTTTGGGAGCTCTTTCCAGTTTATCAGTTAAAAGTCCTGTTCCTGGTCCAACTTCCAGAACATTATCGGTTTTTTTTAAATTTGCTGTTTCAACAATTAAGTTAAGAAATTTCTCATCATTTAAAAAATTCTGCCCCAAGGATTTTTTGGCTTGGGGAAAGTTCTGAGAAAACTTATCTTTTTGGTTCTTGTTTTTGAATTCTCTCCTCTTTTCCTTTCTCGTTATCATTCTGGGGTTTTTAAATTCTTAAATGCGCTCAAGGAATATATCATTTTCTTCTTAAGCATGGGAAATTACTCGTTATTAAATTTATTGCAAAATTTCTTCCACTTTTACTTCTAGTACTCCTGCTCCCAGGGAGGCTATTGCCGTAAATGCAGGTTTATGTAGATCAATGATTCTATTTTCTCCAAAGGGTCCACGGTCATTTATCCTAACAATAATAGCCTTTCCATTGGCTTTGTTCGTGATCTTAGCATAACTCCCAAGCGGCAACCAAGGGCTTGCAGCAAACATATCTCCTTTAAATGGATATCTTGCTCTAAGTTTCGGATGGGGTCCCTGGTCATACCATGTTCCCCATCCAGTGTGAGATTTTCCAAAGTTGATCTTTGTTCCAATTCTAACAATTTCAGTTACTGGTTTTTTTGTAATTTCAGAGGAAAGAGTTTTCCTTGAAACCTCCTTACCGTTTTTATAGGTTACTTGATATTCAACAACTCTCTCACCTTTTTCGCCCGCTTGTTCAATTTTATTTTTCATCCATTGCAGTTTTTTGTCATTCTTTTCAATTGTTTCAAAGTCAACTTTTTTTGCAATGGTTATGTTTTCAACATTAATTCTAGTCACAACGATCTCCTTACTGTTATCTATTGTTTCCAACTTAGATGGCTCTACTACATCCAAACGTCCCACAAAGATGTCTGCATCAGCAAGAGCTTCCTCGACAGTTTTAGCAAAAGTGTTTTTTTCAATCTCTTTTCCGTCAACCTCAATTTTCACTTTTCTATTGCGCCAAACTTCCACAATCATACCTGGCAAGAGTCTCTCGCTTTTATTTGGGTAAATTAAATCGTTTTCGCTCGATCTAAGTTTATGTTTTTTTTCAAATTCAGCGATATTTTTAGCATCAGACAAAATTTGGTAAACCAAACCATCATCATTCACAGTAATTAGTTTTTCTCCAAAAAAAGAAATTTTACGTTTTTCATTAAATAAAGCCACTGATCCATTCCAAATCAGCCATCCAATCAAAATAAATACAATAATCCATACCAGTCTTTTCATTTTCATCAATGAAAGTATATCACAAATAATTCCTAAAAAACAATGCTTTAAAACACTTTTTTAGAGTCTAATCCTTAGTCAAACAAATGAGCTTTCTAGTGATTTTTATTTGCATATAACTATTGACAAATATCTTTAAACATGCTATGATTAAAAGCATACCAGTTCATTTTATTTATTTGTACAAATCAGAAAACACCTTCACTAAAGGAGCTTACTATGGCAAAGGAGTCAAGATTACCACATGTCGACTTATTAGTAGAGAAATTGCGAAAGATCATTAAATCCTTTGCAAAAAAACTAGCCAAGACAGAAAAGCGGTTAGATGGATCACTGGCCTATATAATCCAGCTAGAGGAGGAAAACAAAAGACTTGAGTCTCTCGTAACGATTGATGGACTAACGGGTGTTTCAAATAGGAGATTCTTTGATCAAGAGTCAAAACGAGAATTCCGTGAATCTTTACGGCGGAATGAACCCCTGTCTATTGTAATGATCGATATTGATTATTTTAAGAAATATAACGATCTTTACGGACATCAAAAAGGAGATGAGGCGCTCGAAAATGTTGCGATGGCGCTCAAAGACACCTTGCATCGTCCTGCTGACTCCTTATCAAGATATGGAGGGGAGGAATTTGTCTTTATTCTTGCCAACACTGATGAAGCAGGTGCTCAAGTTATGGCAGAAAGAGCTCGCTTAGCCATTGAAAAACTTGAAATTCCCCATTCCAATTCTGATGCTTCCGAAATTTTAACTCTGAGTTTAGGTGTGGCGACTCTGCGCGATAAAGAGCAGTCGCTACCTGCCCTTATGAGTGAAGCAGATGAAAATTTGTACAAAGCAAAAAAATGTGGACGTAATCGCGTCTGCTGTGACTAAGACAGTCTGGATAGGGCCTTCTCCTTCCCTATCTAATAAAGTGCCGAACTTGAAGTTTCAAGTTCGGCACTCTTATTTTTTACTTATAAGCATATGGTGAATAGAAACCCTTAATGCTTTTACTAGAAAAAATATCTCATTTAATTTTTGAATTATTACTCTAAAAAATATCTAGTAAAAAAGGACTGAAGTTTTTTCTCCAATCCTTTTTAATGCTTCTCAAAAGCCTTTCTTATTAACTTTGTCTACTATACAAGTCTTTCTTTCGTCGCTTTATTTTTCACAAATTTGAAAACGACAGAAAGAGTGGCTAAGATCAAAACAATAAATAGTATGTGGTTAGCAAAATCCGGTACACCACTTCGTTGTTGTAATAAGCAACAATAAACTACTAGTAACAATGCTAGAATTGTTTTAATCTTTCCGAAACCATTCGAGGCAATTTTGAATTTAAGTTTAAAATTCTTATTGATGCACGAAACACTTCTTCTTAGTAATTGACCAGTTACATCAATCAAGAAAAGTATAATAACCAATTCTTTCGACAATAAGCCTTGATAAGCAAAATAAATCAAGGGGATGAAATATTTAATTTTGTCACAAAGAGGGTCTATCTCCTTTCCCAGCGAAGTCACAAGTCCCGTTCCACGAGCAATAACTCCATCAATTGCATCAGCGAAAGCTGCAATTAAAAAAAGGATGATTGCCAAACGTGGAAATTGCAAATGATACAAACGCATTGAAATCAAGGCTAAAATAAGAGCTCCTATGGTAATTGCATTGGGATGTAGCACGTATTTATAACGTAGAATCAATTGTCTTAGACTCTTTCCATTGTCTTTTACCTTTCTTTCTACTGCAAAAACAAATAGCCAACACAAAATAGTCGTAACAACAGCCAGGATATTATCCATAATATCTACCCTCCTTAGTATTAAAAAAGAAAAAAGTTCTGAAAAATTTATACTGGCAAAACGTTAGATTGTTCAAAGAACACACGATGAAGCAAATGCTTCCAGTTATCTTAACAAAAAGGCAAAAAAACTCAAGGTTTTTCTGCCCAACTCAGCTAATTTATAAATTAGACCTTTTCCAATGGAGCCACTCCTTTTGCCAATTTTTTCAAACCTGCCGTTGGAAAAACAACACTAAAAGTTTTTTTGTCTTGTGAGACGATCATTCCCGTTCCAAATTCTGAATGTTTCACACTTTCTCCATCGCTGAAATCTGACCTCTTTTTTTCCTGCTTTTTCTTTTTGGGCTTATAAGCGAAACTAGTCGGTCTCTTTATAAATCCTTGCTTTACTCCAAAGTAGTCGTTGATTCCTTGATCAATTACAGCTTCACTTCGAAAAAAATCATCGTCAGCCACCTCTTCATCATATCGCTGTTCAAATAATTCGGGTTCAATTTCATCAATGAATCGGGACTTCACTGAAATTTGAGTAGAGCCATAAATATTTCTTGTCATTGTATAAACAAGATGAGCTTTTTGTTTTGCTCTTGTGATTCCCACATAACAAAGTCTTCTCTCCTCTTCCATCTCGCTCTCATTCATTGTTGCTCTGGAGTGTGGCAAGAGACCCTCCTCCATTCCAACGATAAAAACAGATTCATACTCCAACCCCTTGGCACTATGAAGTGTCATAAAAGGAACAACTTCAGTTATTCCCAAGTCATTGTCAGTTTGAGAGACTAAGGTAACCTCCTCTAAAAACGCCTCTAGACCATTCTCGTGTTTATCAAATTTTCTAGCTACAGTTAGGAGTTCTTGTACATTTTCGTGCCGCACTTGCCCTTCCTCTCCTTCCTTTGCTAACATTTTTTCATAGCCACTATCCCTATAAATTTTTTCAATCAACTCTGCTACGGTTTTTGAATGAGACGCGACTAAAGACTCTCCCATTAACTCATAGAATTTCTGTAATTCCTTGGCTTTTGAAGGCGGAATCCCAAATTCACGAGAGTCAGTTGCTTTTGCAATTTTTTCAATCGCAAGTAGTAGATCGCCTTCCATTTTTTCTCCTAAGGAAATAATTTTTTCTACTGTCTTATCACCAATTCCTCTCCCTGGAGTATTGATAATTCTTGAAAAGCCAATTTTATTTTTTGTATTGTGTACAAAAAACAGATACGCCAGAACATCTTTCACTTCTTTTCTCTGGTAGAACTTCATTCCACCGATAATTTTATATGGGATCCCAGCTTTCATAAAAGCCTCCTCCATTGCTCGTGATTGTGCATTTGTTCGATACAGTACTGCAAAATCATCAAATTTATGCTTTAGTTCTTTTTTGAGTTTCAATATCTCCTCTGTAACAAAATTGGCTTCACTCTTTTCATTTTTAGCCTCGAAAAGCGTTAGTAAGTTTCCATTATCATTCTCTGTCCACATGTTCTTTTCTTTCCTGTTCACATTTTTGGAAATCACTTGGTGCGCTGCATCCAAAATGTTTTGTGTACTTCGATAATTTTGTTCCAATAAAACAATTTTTGCATCAGGATAGTCCTTCTCGAAATCCAAAATATTTTGAACATCCGCTCCCCTCCAACCATAGATTGACTGCCAATCATCACCAACAACACAAAGATTATTGTGGCCCTTTGCTAGCATCTTGAGCAAGGTATATTGAGCATGATTTGTATCCTGATATTCATCCACCATGATATAACGAAACATCGTCTGATATTTTTTCAATATATCAGGGTTCTCTTGCATCAATTTGACTGTAAAGAGGATAATGTCGTCAAAATCTAAGGCGCTTGCTTGCTTCAGTTCCTTCGCATATCTCAAAAAGCATTTGGCAACAGTTTCTTCAAAATAGCTTCCTTGTTGCTCCTCAAAAAGCTTAGCATCAATAAGTTTGTTTTTTGCATTTGAAATTGCCCCTAGGATTGCCTTTGGTTTTATTTGTTCTTGTGAAACCCCTGTTTCACGCATTACGCGCTTCATTAGTGCTAGTTGATCTTGATCATCATAAATCACAAATTTAGACTCAAAACCAAGGCGCTCAATCTCACGTCGCAAAATTCTCACACAAATAGAATGAAAAGTTCCCACATGTGGAACTTTTGAAGAAAAAATTGTAGCTTCCGCTGGTAACTCTAAAAGTTCTTTGACTCGCAACAGCATTTCGCCTGCTGCCTTATTTGTAAAAGTCACGGCTAGGACATTTTTAGGGTGTATTCCTTTTTCTTTAATTAAATATGCAACACGAAAAGTCAGAGCTCTGGTCTTTCCAGACCCTGCACCAGCAAGAATAAGTACAGGCCCTTCAGTCTGAAGAACAGCCTCTTTTTGTTTCTCATTCAATCCATCAATCAATTTTGACATCTGTCTTTATTTTTAAATTCTATGTTATTTTGCTTTTTTCTCTATCACTATAACATATTAACTCAATCTTTTGTTTTTGTCACAAACTTGGAATTAAAAGAATAGTTCTATATAATAAAGAATATAGGATTGATAATTTTTTAAACTATCAAAATGAAAATTGAAGTAAACCAAGATCTTTGCATTGGATGTCAAACTTGTGTAGCAAATTGTCCAGAATCATTTCAAACAAATGATGAAGGGAAGTCGTCACCAATTTCACAAAAAGAATTCCCTTGTACAATGAAGGCTGCTGTTGGTTGCCCAGTTGGAGCAATATCAGTTACCCGGGAAGATGAATAGACCTTTGATTCATAATGGTTAAAAATGACAAACTCTTGAAAAGTTTGTCATTTTTTTGTCTTTATAGTGACTCCTTTATTTTGGCAAATTTCAATCTTGTTAAATAATCCTGATATGCTATAAAAGGAGTACTAAAAAATCTAACTTTTATTCTTATGAAAAAGGAAGCTGAGCTTTTAGAAATCATAAATAATTCAACGCTCACAAAGGAGCAAAAAAATATCTGGGGAAATGCAGTGAGTGAAGTTGATGACGAAACTGCAACACTTCTAATTGAAGCAATTGGGGCTGACGAAAAAGCACTTGAGGTCCTGACTTTCAATTTAGAGGGAAAATACGAAGAACTTTCTGAATAAACTTTGGATATTTTCTCACAAGCAAAGTAAAGCCTCCGTAACTCGAATTTCGAGCTACGGAGGTTTCTGTTAGAAGAACACCAACTTTAATCTTTTTTGTCTTTAAAAAAAACATTTTTACCATCATACTCGACAATCTCACCTATTTTGACAATGTCACTATCAGTTATTTCATCTGGTGAAATAATCATATATCCGATGCCGTAGTTGGTTGCCTTGAGCATTTCTGCTTGGGAAACATTTCCCAGTTTCTGAATCAAAGAGAAAATGGGCTGTGGCTTCCAAGTGTCAAGATAAATATTCATTGAGCAATCCTCTGGCATTATGCGTGGAGGATTTTCTTTCAACCCACCGCCTGTGACGTTCACCATGCCAGCAATAGTATATTTTTGCATCAATTTTGCAACTTCTTGGACATAGATTCTGGTTGGTCGAAGAAGCTCCTCTCCCAATGTAATGTTATGCCCCAGTGCTGGAATCACTTCATTTAAAGCTTTGATTGAGGCAACTGGAGTATCCAGGTTAATACCGAAAATCTTCCGTACTAGACTGAAGGCATTGGAATGTAAGCCTGAAGACGGAAGCCCATAGACATGCATCCCTGGACGTACTTTATCTCCCATAATCAATTTCTTGCGAGAATCGGCAAATCCAACAGCAAATCCAGCTAGGTCATATTCTTCAGGACCATACAGTCCAGGACATTCAGCTGTTTCACCACCAATCATAGCGCATTGCGACTGACGACAGCCCTCGACCATGCCGTCAACCAATGAAACCGCTTTATCCACAAACAACTTCCCTAAAGCCATATAGTCAATAAAGACACCTGGCATAACTCCGCCTACGATTAAATCATTGACGCACATTGCGACAAGATCAATACCAACAGTGTTGTGTCTATCCAAAAGAATTGCAATCATCAATTTTGTTCCCACACCATCAGTTGTGAGAGCAATGATTCTACCATCTGGCAATTCTACTAAGGAGCTGAAACCTCCAAGCTCTGTGATAACTTCTCCTGTTGAAAGAAGTGGAAATGTTGTGGCCAATTTTCCCTTGATTAGATCGACAAATTCATCTCCTTTGTCAATATCCACACCAGCATCCTTGTAGGTCGTTTCTTTTTTCTTTGTCATTTTCTCACCTCCATAGGTTTGTTTAGTTGAACTTCAAAAGAGTTATTATCATCCAGTAGTGGCATACGAACGCCAAGGCATCGAACCTGTCATAGACGCCACCATGTCCACAAAGTAATCTTTTTGTAAACAGACCATCACCAGAATCCTTAATACCACAGAATCTTTTAAATCCGCTTTCCAATAAATCTCCCACATCACCTGCCAAACACAAGAGAAAGGCAAACCAGATATATCTTGGTGGATAATCATAGAATTTGAAAAGTAAAATTGCCATTAAAATACCGCCAAAAACTCCGTATATCAGTCCCCCTAGAGTTTTATTTGGGCTTACAGTAGAAATCTTCATTCGCATAAACCGCGCGAAGTTCAGAAAACTTCCCCCATAATACGCGAAAGCATCGTTGATAATAACAACCATAACAATAAACCAGATTTCTTTTTCCGGCATAATAAAGAGCCAGCACAATCCAGCAAGATGAAAATATGCTATGACTGACCAATTCGTAACAAACACGCTCCGAATTCTAATCTCATACATTCCTGCTACAATAACCACAAACAGAAAGATTGGCATAAGCTCATAATAATAACAAAACAAAATGACTGGCAACCAAATTGCCAATTTCCATCTGCCAATTGCCCCCTTCAAACGATTGTTTGTTGCAATTTCCATAAACTCCTCCTTTCAAAGTCTATTGATGTCTTTATTGATCTTCCTTTAAAAATCAGTTTCTAATTGTAATGTACTACTAAAAAATACTCTTAGTCTTCCAACTAATATCTCATATCTAAAAGCTAAAAGCAACAATTTTAATATTCTTAAAAAGAAAAGGTATCTTTGGAAAAATTTCCAAAGATACCTTTATGTATCGTGCAGTCCTTTCAAACTGCTTTTATTCCGTTGCGAAAAATCTCAAGACCGTCCTTGTTCCCTATCGGCCTCTCCGGATGGTCCATAATGCCCAAGAGCGTGCCATTCGGATTTGTGACAGCAGCTATTTCTCCTCCATTAGGAGAGAGCCCTTCATAGCGCATCACACGATTAACATGGCCGAAAGTGGTGACTTTACCGGCATGATGAGCAGCAGGGAATTTAAGAGTTCTTCCTTCCAATCCTGCTGTCCAAAGACAGTTACTTTTCTCAACAAAATGCTTGGCTGGACGACTACAGAAAACTCCTGAATCATTCTGAACCAAGGCTAAGTTGTTATTACCAAAGATTCCCGCTCTGACTGCGATTTGGAAACCATTGCAAATAAAAATCCCTGGGATTTTGGCCTCTAGGAGCGCCTGAATAAATTCCTGAATCATTACAGCTGCAACGATCCCAGTGTCAATGTGATCACCATAAGAAAATCCACCTGGGAAACAAATCAAATCACAGTCAGTGATCTTGATTTTTCCGGAGATCAAATCCCGAACAAAAACCAACTGAGGATCAGCACCAACAGCCCGAAAAGCGGCCATTGTTTCTTCCTCACAATTGATTCCCGGCCAATAAATGACAAATACTTTTTTCATTTAAACCACCACCTTTCTTGTAAAGCCACTATTCCAGGCATTGAAGAGTTTATTCATATCAAGGTTTGTTCCTTGCACTGCTATTTCAGGTGTAGCGGTAATTTCACCGACCAATTCTATTTCGCCGTTGAAATAACCTTCCACTAATCCTGAAATCTTGGGTGAAACTTCCACCAGCACTGAACCAAAGCTTTCCGGAAAAAGTTCTTCCACTAGATCGGTTTTCACACCAAATCCGGAAGCTTGGACTCCTTCAAACAATTTCTGGATCAAACCACCACGGTTAACCGGCACAGCTGAAGCAAAATGCCCAGCCTGCGTAAAAACTTCGAGCTCTTTCAAAAATCGAGCCCCCTGACCAATTGTCATAGTGTCAATCTGATCTCGTTCGATCAAGTCTAGCTCAGAAGCCAGAATCGAACCCTTAAGGGTTTTAGTTTGATAACCAATGGAATACAATTTGTTACCAGGAGAGCTCCAGAGATGAGGTGTGATTTTATGAAAATCAGGAACCTTCCCTAGCGCTGAGACACAGACCCCAGGAGGAACATTGACAATGGTGCCATTATATTCACCTGAGCCATGAGAACTATCCTTACCGGTAATAAAGGGAGCCCCAAATGCAACGGATGTTTCTGCTAGCAGTTTAACCTGCTCACATAGATACCATAAAGCATAAGGGTCTTTATCTGGGGTGTAAAAATTATCGGCCAGACAAATGTCTTCCATGCTTACACCGGCCACAATCTGTTTTATTACAGCGTCTGCTACGGCATTGAAAGCTGCCGCAACAGGATCAACATCAAACTGCCAAGGAGCAAAACTGGAACTGAAAGTCACACCCCAGTTCTTATCTTCAACTGGCTTAAGTACTGCCAAGGAACTCGGGATATTGTAATTCTTCCCGTATAACGGACCTTGTTTAGTAATACCCTGAACTGTTGAATCATACTGGGTGGTAGCCCAAGCTTGATTAGCCAAGGCAAAACTGCCTACAACCTGAATGGCTAACTCTTCCACGTTCTTTTTCTCAATTTTAGGAAATACAATCTGAGGAGAAAGCGTCGGAGGAGCTACCGGCTTAGCAGTCGGCAAAGGACAACGATCAAACATTTCGTAGGGGACGTCAAAAGAGACAACCCCCGTTAATGGTGACTCTACAGTTAGTTTAGTAGCATCGGGATCATTAAAAATCTGAACCCGATTATTACCAGTGAAAATTCCAACCACAGTCGCCATCAATTCATATTTTTCGTAGATGGCCATGGCTTCTTCCAATTTCTCCGGTTTCACAACGTGTCCGAAACGTTCCTGACTTTCGCCAACAGCAATAATTTTGTCAGGAATACCGACACATTTCGTCGGAACCCAGCCAAAATTCAGTTTGACCCCGCCAGCATATCCGACTCCACGCTTAGTGGCTTCGGCTATTTCCATAAAGGAAGTAAATCCGGCGGCACCGAAATCATTCCCGGCACTCAAACAGTCATTATCACGAAGTTCCAGTCGAGCTCTCATCAACTTCTGTTGTGGAAAGGTATCCCCCATCTGAACATGGTTGGCATCGCCAGTGTCAGTCTTTTCGGTTAAACCACCAGAACTAACTGTCGCACCGTGATAGCCATCATTACCAGTCCAGTTAAGGACTACAGCCCAATCGCCAATTCTTGGAACTCCTTTTTGAGCCACTTCCTTCCTTGTAATTCCGACATTTCCGCCCAAAGCGAAGGGTTTTCCGGAATAACCAGGATGGGAATCCATCGAGGCCAGCATCATCGGAATCCCCATGGGGTCTCCGGCATCAGCAATAGCCCGAATAGTTTCCCTTGCAACAATATCAGCATCAAGAGTGAATCCAGCAATTTCAGGAAATTTTTTCCGGGCTAATTCACCCAGAACTGTCAATTCCAGGGAGCCAATCGGCTTGGCACCTAAGGCAAATTCGAAAATATCACGGATATTCCCGAGTAGTTTAGTGATTTGTCCGCCATAAGGTTCTTTTCCTGTCGGACTGTTATGAGTTTCGATTGAAATACAGAGCACTAGATTGTCATAGAAAGCCCAACCACCAGCATTATCATAATAGGCTGATACGAGATTGGGATTGGCAATGACTTCAGTTGCTCTCTTGAGCATATTTAGCAATCCACAGGATAGCCAAGTAGTGTGACAACAGTGATCTGACCAGCGGGCCGCGAAAATATCCAGGAATACATCTGAAACCGGGCCTTGTTCCAAATCCATCTGAATCAAAACCAACTCTCTCATCTGTTTCAAAGATAGACTCAAATCCCGATCTTCGCTCATCTGCATAAGTCCTTTATCGTCATACTCACGCAAATCAACAACTTCCATGGGAACCTTGGAACCGCGTGGTTTCAGGGTTTCCAGTTGAGGCACTTCATGATATTTCACATGAATCAAAGGGTTAATAAAAACTGAAGCGGGTACTTCGCCAATGTAGCAATGAGCTACTTTGGCTGCTTCCACTTCCACACCGAGCCTTCGACAACCGTCGATGATTGACTTCTGAGCAGAATCCAAAACTGCATTGTTGCGCATCACAATTGTGATGTTTTCTTGTGGCAGTTCCGGTACCAGCTCCTCAGTCAACGGATTATGGAACAAAGTGTTAGCCAGAAGATCAATGTCCGGATTTTCCTTAGAAATTTCCAGATAATAGACCTTGATAACCGACCCATTTTTTTCTTTAGGCCGTACAGCGATCGAATAGATCATCTTGTAACCTCCTTGCAGGTTTGAGTTATACTTAGGTTAATAGAATATTTCCATATTCTAACTATAAATTTTTCACAATAGATTTCAACGTACTACAAAAGACTATATTTTTTAGCCTTCCAACAAATATCTCATACCTACCCACAAAAAGCAATGTTTTAAAAAATAAATGTCTTCTGAAAATCTCCTGTATATGTTATAGTTATATTACTTAATAAAAAAATAATAAAAATAAAAATCTATCTTCAGATAAGCTTTTGTCTTGTGGCGTATTTGAAAGAAAGTTATATTTACTGTGGAAAAACTACAAACTACTGCTTATTTCTCGATGGAGATTGCCTTGCAAGATGCAATTCCAAACTATGCTGGAGGTCTTGGAATTCTTGCCGGTGACACTTTACATTCTTGCGCCGATCTTGGTAGCGATGTTGTTGGTGTTTCGCTTATCTATCATCAAAGTGAAGAAGAGGGTAAGATGTTTAATGCAGAAGAGTTTCTGACCTTGCATGACGAGATAGTTGAAGTCGAAATTGAAGGACGAAATGTGAAAATTATGCTCTGGGAGCTTGCTCTGAAAGGACGAAGTGAAAAATCAATTCCGATCATTTTTTTAAGCAGTAATCATCCAGATAATAAAAAATGGGATAGGGATCTTACGAAATATCTATATGCTGCTGATCGCTACACTCGCTTGGGACAAGAGTTGATCTTGGGAATTGCCGGTGTTCGTGCGCTTGAAATCCTTGGCTACAATAAGCTTGATACTTACCATATGAATGAAGGTCATTCATCCCTCCTAACATTAGAACTACTGAAAAAACACAATCACGATGCAAAAAAAGTAAGGGATCTTTGTACTTTCACAACTCACACACCAGTCCCAGCTGGACATGATCATTTTGAGTATAAATTAGCCTACAGCACAATACACAAAGCTCTGCCGCTCGAAATTAAAGAATATGCGACCTACGAAGATCTGAGCACGACTGATTTAGCGTTAAATCTAAGTCGTGTCTCTAATAGCGTTTCCGCTAAACATCGTGAGGTTTGCGAAGGAATGTTTCCTCGACATGACTTTGAGAATGTTACTAACGGAATCTATCATCCTCGTTGGGTTGGAGGCGAGATTAAAACTCTCTTAGATGAGGCCTTTGCCGGCTGGGAAGAAAAACCTGAACTACTAAAAGACACTACTGAAAAAATTGATTCCCAGGCAATTGTAGCAGCGCATAAAAAGCAAAAACATGAATTAGTTGATTGGTTAAATTCCAGAAAGGAATTATTTCCCTTTGAAAAGATTGAGGATGATGATTCGTTCGGAGTCAAAACTCTCACGATTGGCTTTGCACGTCGCTATGTCCCCTACAAAAGACATACTTTGATTTTTAAGGACATGGAGCGACTTCGGAATATGGGTTACAGAAAAATTCAACTTATCTTTGCAGGAAATTGTCATGAAGGAGACTCTTTTTGCAACCAAATAAAACAAGAAGTTGAGCGATACTCCCACATGCTTCGTGGACAAATCCGCGTTGCGATTCTAACAGAATACAATATAGAAGTTGCCAAGAAGTTAATTACTGGTTGTGATGTTTGGTTGAACAATCCAATTCCACCAAGGGAAGCCAGCGGAACAAGTGGGATGAAAGCAGCATTAAATGGAGGCCTGAACCTTTCAATTCTTGATGGTTGGTGGATTGAAGGGTATAATATGAATAAAAAAGCTGGTTGGGCATTTGGAAATGAAGCTTTCTCAGAAGGGGAAGATCAAGATGCACATGATTCAAAAGCACTCCTAGTTCAATTGGAGGATTTAATCGATTGTTATTATAATCGAACAGATGAATGGGCTGAAAGAATGAAAAATGCGATTTCCTTGGTTGGGCATTTCAACACTCACAGGCTTGTAAACGAATATCAAGAAAAAATCTGGACACCTAAGAATTAGGCTCTTTCTATAAATAAAAAATCACTAGTATAATACCAGTGATTTTTTATTTATATTCTAGTTGTATAGTTGCATGAACTTTTACTACACGTTGCGTTGACACTATTTTTTTTCACTCTCTTTTAAACCCCATATCATTTCTTCCCTTGCGTAATCATCGGCTGAGATTTCCATTTCTTCTATTTCTTCGACTCTTAAACCGACCTTTCTCCCCTTGTTAAATGTGTTCTTTTTCTCTTTGTCTATAAATAGATCTATTTTTTCTCTCAAAACTAACACTTCTGGATTGCCTTGGAATTCTTTTCTAACAGCAAAATTAGCATTTGTAGCTTCGATTCTGTAATCGTTTACGTTGATATTATATTTTCGAGAAGCAACAAGATCAATTTTATTAAAAATAAAGCCATTAACGAGCTCTACGTCAATTTGATATAGCTTATTTTCAAAAGTTATTTGGGTTACTTCTGACATTAATAGAGCTGTTCTCTCATCAAACTCAATGATTGCTTTTGAATCTGCTAGCGTTCTAATTTCCATCCCCGGAAGAAATTGTTCTCCTTGCGCCAACTTTTTCCATCCCCCACCTTTAGGCACTCTCTGCTCTAAGTCACCTTCCACAAAGACAACTTTTCCAGTGTAAATTCCTTCTTCAGAAAACAACTGCCCCTTAGCTAGCTGCACCATCAAATCATCCCCCTTGTCAGGGAATTTAACTAAAAGTCCTGCTACAGCGAAAAGAGCAAACATGATAACTGTTAGAACCATGTTGATACTATTCATTCTCCTTGTTTTTATTATTTGAAAAATTACATTTCAATTATAACAAACTTCCTTGAGAAAAGTAAGGTTACTATTAACAAAATGATGCCTTGGGTTGTTTGGATATTTGACAAGCATGCCCTACTTGTTTTAAAATAAGAGTAATCTTGCGTCAAAAGCGCATTCGTAGCATCGGAAAAACCCGACAAAGCAGTACTTTACTAAAGCCGTGGCCTAAAAACCACATGTATTTCACTCACAGTAGGAGGAAGGAGCTTATGAACAAGTTTACCAACCTTAACTCTGGCAATATCAATGCCACTTACAGCTCACTGGGCACAGCCACAGGAAAATCAGATGATCTCGGAAATGTGGTGACCACCTGCATTGTCAGCCATTCTACTATGGTTGCGGACGATGTCTCAGCAGACGGTGCAATGGGAATCATGATTTGTGGATAACAAGCCGGCTTTGGGGTAAAGGACCCCACAAAATGTCAGGCCCAACTCGAATTTTCGAGCTGGGCCTGCTTTTTTATTAAAAATAACCAAAAATTAAATTAATATTTGACAATAGCGATTCCCTTGTTTTATAATACTAAACAGTTCCCTAGGCTTATCGAGCTTTTCACGCTTGATTGGTCTACATAATTTATCGACGGCTTTTAGCCAAAATTCAAATTAACCCACGGGAGGTTACCCATGAAGATGCGCTACGGACCACCAATTACAGCTACAGCAGCTGCAGGTACACAGGACACATTTAATGCCGATATGAATGCCTATGCAACAGGTAACGGCCACGTCCAAAAAGCCAATTAGTCGGATACTTTCTTAGATCGTCGCCGAGGAGCGACCAGAAATGGACTACCGCGTATTGACGAGGTAGTGCATTTTTCATTTCAAAAATAAATCATTAATAATAAAATAATAACCTTTTATGTTTTTAGATATAAAAATTGTTGCAGTTGGAAAAATTAAAAATCAAGAAATTCTCTCTTTAGTTAAAGAATATCAAAAACGACTTAGTCCTTTTTGCAAATTAGAAATACTTGAATTGTCAGCAATTCCATTCTTACGTGAAAGTGATAAATTGAAGTCCAAGAAAAAGGAAGGTGAAAAAATCCTTACATATATAATGAAAAATGATACAGAAAACTTTTTCCTATTAGACGAAAACGGCAAAGAGTGCTCCTCAGTCGACTTTTCAAAAAAACTTGAAAAAGTTTCAGGGCGTATCACGTTCATTGTTGCTGGAACTCTTGGGTTTAGCGATGAAATCAAAAAGTTACAACTACAAAAAATTTCACTTTCTCAGATGACATTCCCTCACGAAATAGCAAGATTATTGTTATTCGAACAAATCTATCGGGCAATTAGCATTCTCAACAAAAAACAATATCATTATTAAAACTTGTTGATTTTTTGAGGACTATTCTTTTCTGTGTTATGATTAAGATAGACGTGACAAGACTTTGAAAATGAAAAAAGAAAAAGCAACAAAAAAGAAATCTCTGTACAAACTAAAAAAAGATTTTATTCCACTGAAGAAATCTCGTCATTTTTTGATATATTTTTTAGTACTTTTATTATTTACATTTATTTGCCTTTGGTATAATTTTATATACCTCAAGGAAGATATTTCTTTAAGCAAGAGTTCTCATATTGAGAATATTGAAAAAATAGAGCTTGAACAAAGAATAAGAGAAATGGTTGCTGGGCACCCGATTGAAGAAATGATTCCTTATATTATGGAGCATGATCAAATTGTTTCAATTTTTCTCGTGAGTATCGCAAAGAAGGAAAGTAATTGGGGTAAAAGAACTCCTAAATACAAAGGTAAGGAATGTTTCAATTACTGGGGATATCGCGGACCAAACACACTTGGAAGCGGAGGGCATTCTTGTTTTGCTTCACGGGAAGAAGCTGTAGCTATTGTAGCTAAACGAATAACTTATTTAGTAAAACAAGGAATAGACACTCCCAAGGAGATGATTGTTTGGAAGTGTGGTTCCTCTTGTAGAACCCACAGCTCTTATAGTGTAAGAAAATGGATTAGTGATGTCGATTTATACTTTCAAAAACTATCAAAATAGTTTAGGATATCTTTTAGACCCTTTTTAAAAAAATATAAATATGCCTCTACTCAAGAATCTTTTTATATATCTAATTCTTTTTGGCTTTATTTTTCTTGTTAATAAGCAAATTCACCTAAGAATAAGTGACTATGTCATAAATGAACTGCTGATTCCCCAAAAGGGAATTGTTTTTGTTAACCAATCATCGAAAAATAATCTTGAAAATGGTTCTGTTGAATACCCTTTTAAAAAGATCTCCTCAGCTCTGGAGTCCATAGAAAAAGAAACTTCTTTGAAAATTATAAAAATTAAGAAAGGAATCTACGAGGAAAACTTAATATTACCAGAAAATATTATTCTATCTGGAGAAACTGACTATAAAAATAATATACTGACCATAATCCAACCATTGGACTTGCTCGACAAAGGAAAGGTTATTTTTGCAAACAATCATACCAAGTTGCTGAATATTTCAGTTGAAAATGGAAAGTATAATGTTTACATACCCCAAGATAAAACCGGGATTTTAATTTCAAATTGCAAAATTTCAAAAGCAACAAAATGGGGGATATTCAATGAAATACACTCCACATCAAAACCAACACTAGATATAGTTAAAACTCATATTACCAAGAATCGAAGACAGGGTGTCTATCTTCAGAAAAGCACTGTTACTATTAAAGATTCCTACTTAAAAGAGAACGGGGAAGAAGGTGTTGATCTGCATGCAGGAATGAAAACATATATTAGCAATATAGAGGTGATTGGAAACGGAGAAGGTGGTTTAGAAACAGAAATCGGAAATATAGATTTAGTGATTGAGAATTCTATATTTCTTCAAAATGGAGCAAGTGGAATCAATCTTCAAACGTTTGAAGGCAATTCAATTGTGCAAATTTCAAATAATCTCATAGCTAAAAACGTTGACTTTGGAATTAGATGTGCTCTTCATGCTCCAATTAAATCTCCTTATTTCACAAAAATGGTAGAAATTTCAAGTGATAATGTTTTTGAAGGAAATGGGAAAAGTTCAATAGATCCAATTTGTAAAAAGAGGTAGCCTTTAATCACATTTTAAACTGTTTTAGTTTGTAAATATCTACTGTCAATAAAAAATCCTGGAATTCCAGGATTTTTTATTGACACAAGTATAGCTTATCTTTAAAAATCGTCAGTGGTTAGCAAGACTTCTCCACCCCGTTCAACGTCATGTGCAATAATCTTTGTAGCAATTGTATCTTCTATTTTATCAGAAATATAGCGATTAATTGAACGAGCTCCAAACACCGGATCGTAACCTTTTTCAATCACACATTCCACTACCTTGTCTCCAAATTTTACTGAAATATTTTTTTCTCTTTCTACTCGAACAGCAAATTTTTGAAGCATCAATGAAATAACTTCTTTCATTTGCTCATTTTTCAGTGCACGGAAAAATACTACTGCATCGAAACGATTCAAAAATTCTACTCTGAACATTCCTTCATTAACGATATGGTCAACTAGTCTTTTTCTGAGTTCTTCAGCTTCCACTTTTTGTTCAACTAATGTTTTTATCAGTGGTGCTCCAGCATTTGAAGTGGCAATTATAATACTTCCTCGAAAGCTAATTTTCTCACCAAAACCATCTGTGATATAACCCTCATCTAAAACTTGCAAAAATAAGTCCAATATATCGCTATGAGCTTTTTCAATTTCATCTAAGAGAATCAACGAAAATGGAGAATCCTTTGCTTTTGTTGTTAAAATTCCTACTTCTCCAGTAGCCGGTGAACCTATTAATCTGCCAATTGAATTTTGCGTTTTATATTCACTCATATCTATTCTGATCATTCTTTCTTCATCTCCAAAATGAACTTCCGCAAGAGCTTTTGCAGTTTCAGTCTTTCCAACTCCAGTTGGTCCAAGAAACAAAAAACTACCCACTGGTTTTTTAATATTCCTTATTCCTGCACGCATTTTACGAATAGAGTTTGCAATTTGAGTTACAGCTCCATCTTGACCAATTACTCTTGAGTGTAAAAGTTTCTCCATGCTCATTAATTTGTCCTTTTCTTCCTCAGAAATCTCACCATGTTTGACGCCAGTCTTAATACTCATCACACGAAAAACATCCTCTACTCCAATTCTCTTTCCTTCATTAGCATGGTTCTTTTCCCAATATAAAAGTACATTATTCGCAAATCCGATCGCTCTTCCTGGTAATGGCATTATTTTTCCAAGCTGAGAAGAACGACGAACAATTTCTCGAATAGCCTGAAAAGTAAAAATGACTTGATCATGCTCGAGTTCACTAAACTTTTGCAATAAAATTCTAATAGCTTCATTGTCGCTTGGCTCTTCAATTTCAATAATATCAAAATTCTTAATAATTCCTTCTTGTTTTTCAACAAGAGAATGGTAATTCTTCCGTGTTGTCGTTGCTATAACTTGAAAATTCGGCAACATTAAATATCTATCAATCACTGCTGCAACATTTATAGAAGATTTTTTCCCAGGATCAAGATATTTTCCAATTTCATCAATGGCTAAAATAATATTCCCGGCAAGAGCAGCTTCTTGAAAAAGAGAATGGAGTGCATGCTCTGGGTCCCCACCTTCATTCACAACTGCTGAAATTGTGCTACCGAGGTCAACCAACATAAACCTTTTTTCATTAAGATTCTGACCAGCTTTCCCTTGCATAACTTGTTTAGCAATATGATGCATGATTGCTTTTTTACCAACTCCTGAATCCCCCATCAAAAGAACATTGTTTTGCTCTTCTTTCGCCAAAACTAATTTTGACATTTCAATTTCCTCGTCATATCCAATTGGTAGCACTAATCGATATTCGGTTGGGTCATAGCTAGATAATTCCAGAGCATGACGGTCAATTGTTACTGTGTATCCATACTCCCAGCCTTTCCCGATTGGAACTGATTTTCGTAAATTCTCCATCAACCAAAACTTCCCTTCCTTTTCTTTGGCTACTTGCAAATCCATTTCCCATTTTAGAATTAAATTAAACTCATCAATAGACACATCATACTTCTTCAAGACATCTGTTAACTTCTCCTTATCAGCTAGTAGTCCAGCCGTTAACTCACTCGGAGCCATCCCAATCCTCTGAGCAATTCTCTTAAACCAAGCGAATCTTGGCATTTTTTCAACTGGAAGTTCACTGTATGGAATTTTTTTGTCCTCTAAATACATCAGCATAGCAGCGATGAAAAATAGAATAATCGCAAACAATGAAAAACCATACAATCTTTCTCCTAGCGTTATACCAATAATTGAAAAAATAAGCACCACAGGAGCCAATCCCCAGACTATCATAAATAAAAATCCGATAATGAATACCACAGATACAACTAAGATCCCAAATGATGCAACAATGAAACGAACGATCGCTCCAAAAAATCTAAAAATCAAGTTCACCACAAATCGCTGAGCCTCTAAGATAGGATGGAGTCCTATCCAATCCTTTGGTGTTAAATCTTTTCTCCAAGCCGAGAAAAGCGTAGCAAAAAGATGCTTAACACTAAAAAATTTCCAAAAATGAGAAAGGAAGTTGTTCCAAACAACAAAATATCCCTTTATGCCTTTTGTCCAGTACCAAAGAAAGAAGCCCATATTCGCTTTTATTTATGTTTATTTTTGCTTTTTGATATATTGAAATTATAACATCAAAAAAAACTTTAAACAATTACGCTGTGCTATAGCCCTAAAGAGCATTTTTAAACTATGCAAATTTTCATGTTATACTAGTTCTAGTTAACCACTTTTCAAAAATAAAAATGCACGCGTTTCACCACCAAACTCATTTACATATTCCACATTGCCTAGAGTCTCTTAAAAAGGATATAAATGGTATTTATATTATTCACTCTATTAGAGGTTTCGTCTTTTCGCTCTTTGGAATTTTCATCCCCATCTATCTTCTAACCTTGGGCTTCTCTATTAGCATGGTTTTGTTTTTCTTTGTTGTTAGACAATTAGCAATTCTTTCAACCAACTTCTTTGTTGGCATGATAGCTAACAGGTTGGGTTTGAAACACACGATGTTGATTAGCCTCCCATTGTCTTTAATTTACCTTCTTTTACTCCCAGTGCTAGACTCTTTTCCTAATCTATACCTTTTCTATGGGTTAGCGATTGTTAGTGGTGCCCAAGCAGCGCTTTATTGGGTCCCCATGCATTCCCTTTTTGCACGATCAACTAAAACAGGAAGTAGGAGTTCCCAGGTGGGGAAATTAATTTCTTTTCAACACATTGCTAGTATGCTTGCACCCCTACTCGGTGGTACAATCACCTTGTTTTATAGCTTTGAAATTTTATTTATCATAGCAATAATTCTTCTCTTAATTCCAATTGGCCTCCTGCTTTACACACCAGAAATAAAACCTCATATTAATTTTAGCTTTCGTCGAGGATTTAAATTGTTGAAAAAATATAAACGCCATTATTATCTGACTTGTTCGGAGATTATTGGGGGGACAACTGAATCAGTTCTTTGGCCTCTTTTTGTTTTTCTAGTTTTAAAGAATGAATTTTCAGTTGGAGTTATTGGGACGTTACTCGGGGTTGGAACGGTTTTCTTCTCTCTTCTAATGGGCAATAAGGCTAATCAGGCCAATCGATCGAAGATTGTGAAAATTGCAGCGTTGATGTTGGCGATTGTTTGGATCAGCAAATTTTTTGCTGAATCATCAATTGTAATATATGCTCTCTCAGTGGCTTCTGGATTTTTTGTGATTATGTTCTCAGTGCCCCACACAGCTGAAACTTATGCACTTGCGAAAAAAGAACATGACATTGATGAATTTATCATATTTCGTGAAATCCCTATCACTATTGGTAAGGTTTCCCTCTTACTTATTTCTACCCTCTTTTTATCTAAGATAAACCTGGCTTTTATTATTACTGGGATTAATTTCTTATTCGTCTTCTTTATCTAGTCTTTGTTTGGTTCTAAGATCTGCCTTTTAGTTTTAACGATCATTTGTGCTAAAATACAAATGATTCATAATCCAGAGTTTTACGCACTTAATGACAAAAAAGACTAAACTAAAAATCATCTGGAAAAGTTTTATCTTAAGAATTTTTCTATTCCTTTTCATTTTGACTCTTGCTTACGGAGGTTTTATTGGATATAAACTATACAAGATGGAGGGCAAAATAGTTGAAATAGCACAAAATGATGCAGGTGATTCAATCGAAACAAGGGGTTTTATCGAAACTGCAAAAACTTTAATCACAAACAACAGAATTCCTCTTCGGGGAGATGATGACGGAAGAACAAATATTTTATTATTAGGCATGAGTGGTGAGGGCTATAAATCCCAGCACCTTACTGACACGATCATGATGGTCTCTGTTAACACAAATAACTATAAATCAGCGATGCTTTCTGTTCCTCGTGATTTATACACAAAAATTCCAAAAACAAACGGTCTTCACACCAAGATCAATGCTATCTACACTTTTTCAATAAAGAATAAGTCCCTCTCTAGTAGCGAGTCTATGAGCAACATAAAGACTGTTATGGAAAATATTACTGGACAAGAGATACATTATTACCTTACTTTGGACTTTATGGGGTTCAAAAATATAATCAAAGAATTGGGGGGTGTTGATGTTGAGGTTAAAAATGATATTTATGATAGTAGTTATCCAGGGCCCAATTATTCATATGAAACCTTTGAGCTTAAAAAGGGGTTTCAACATCTTGATTCGGAGACTGCTTTGAAGTATGCTCGAGTTCGTCACATTAAAGGAGGTGATTTTGGAAGAGCTTCAAGACAACAAGAGGTCTTGGCAGCAGCAAAGAAGAAAGCATTCTCACTAGAAACAATTGTAAACCCAGTGAAGATAAGTTCCCTAATCGACACGCTTGGTGATCATATTAAAACCGATATTCAACTAGCCGAGATACCATCTTTTATTGACTTGGCTCGCAAAGTTAATGTCTATCAAATGACTTCCAAGGTTTTAGATGCCTGGAGCTCTGATTCGCTACTTGGATCAACTCATGTTGAAATGGGCGGAGTTATGGCTTACGTTCTTGTCCCAAAAGCGAATAATTACAAACAAATCCACGAATTATCAGAAAATATTTTCGATTTAGAGAAAATAAAAAGAAAAGAAACTGCAATTAAAAAAGAGGATGCCAAAATTGCAGTTGTCTTAGAGAACAAAAAGGATTATCATAAAATAAAAGTTGCATTAAATAACTTTGGATACCATACTACAATTAATCCAACAGGTGAAGATCTTCCTGTTTGTCCAAAAGAAAATACTATTTTGAACATCTCTAAAGAAAGAAAAATCTTCACACTCGATGATCTTGCCGCTAAATTAAATGCAAAAATAGAATACCGTTCCCCCGAAGAAGACAGCTCCGAAGCTCCCATGGAAACAAGCCAATTGCAAAAATTTGATATAGTAGCCTGTCTATCTAACGATATTTTAACATATTTTGAAATGCAAAATGAGAAAGAAGAGGATAGCCCAAAAGAAATACGTGACAGGAGTATTATTAATGAAGACGGAAATGTTTTATTTAAAAAAGAATAGTTAACACAAATAATAATGAAAAACTTTCTAATTATAGGCCTCGGCAATCCAGGTGATAAATACAAAAAAACCAGACATAATATTGGGTTTATGGTGTTAGACTCATTGCTGGAAAATCTAAACTTGCCCTCTGTTACTCCTTTTGCTTTCAACAAAAAAATAAATGGTGAACTTGCAACAATTTTAGTGGAAGAAAAAATTCACCTCATGAAACCAATGTCCTTCATGAATCTCTCTGGGGAACCAACCGTGGCTGCAATGAAATATCTGAATATACAAGCAGATGATCTGCTTGTTGTTCATGATGATATTGATTTACCTTTTGGACAAATTCGTTTATCTAAAAACTCTACCTCTGGTGGACATAATGGGATTGGTTCGATCATCGAACATCTACACTCTAAAGATTTTACAAGATTGAGAATTGGAATTTCAACAGGGCTTTCAAGACAAAAAATCCCGACTGAAAAATTTGTACTTGGAAAGTTTTCCTCAGAAGAAACAGTTGAGTTGGAAAAAGTAATCGCCTCCGCTCGTGAATGTATCGAAAGTTTCTTGGAAGATGGGCTAGAAAAAACAATGAGCAATTTTAATTGAGCACAAAATATTCTTTCAAATAAAAAACACTACACCGCTAATGAATCATTGGCAAGGGATAGGAGGGAGTTACCTTGCCAAGATCATAAGCGGTGTAGTGCTAACATTTGAAAATAAAATATTATGATAGTCTACCCTAAACTATTTTTCTTGTCAAGCCTTTTCTTTGAATTTTTCAACAATGCTAACAGGTAGCTATTCAAATAGTTTTTTTAAAGGTCCAAAGAGCACAAAACAAGCCACCAAGTAGACCATTGCTTCTACCAAAGAAACTCTATACAAAACAATAAAGAGAGTGCCTAAAAATAAAATTAGTAGGAACACAAAAAGATATTTTTGTGTTTTTTTAAACACTATAACATCGCTTTCCTTTTCTGAGAAAGTTATACTTGCTATCATTGCCACAATCAAAAACAATAATATATTAAAGTTGAAAGCTTCCATGACAACTCCTGGAAGGATTGATTCAACAGCAAAACAACCTAAATAAAAAACTACTAAAACCACTGTGCTTTTCCTGACTAGGTCAGCCAGTGCTTTATTTTTGTAAAAAAATTTCTTAATTCTAAGCATAAGTTTATTTTAAAATTTCTTGACTGTACTTTTCAATCATTCTTTTCTTGTTCACACTTAGCGTTATTTTAGGGTTTTCCAAATCGAAAACATTAAATGTTCCTAGCGTAACTTTTGATTTTGTGATTTTGTCTAATTCCTCACCTAAAGAAAAAATAAACATATTACCAGAGATTTCTCGAGTGCGATATTCTTTTGGGAAAAAACATTTCAAATTATTACTAATGCTAGATTTTTTACATTCTCCAATTTTCATCGGACTTCTTTGTTCAATCGTAACAGAATAATAATCTTCCCAAACACTTTTGATTATTTCCTCGCTTTTTATGGGTAATAACTTTTCCTCCCACGATAAGAAAAAATTGTCATCTTTTGTTTTGAATATTGTACCATCCGGGTGTGGGGTTCTGAAAATTATTCTTTCTCCCTCCTGGAAACCCCCAACAGCGTCATGTTTCAGAGCAGTTACTCTACTCCAATCAAATTTTAAATTTTCAAAAATTTGTGCTCCTAAAAAAGGTCTCCATTTACCACGTGAATATATATACACAGCGCCTTTTGTTGAAATCAAAGTTCCATTCGGAATTTCTTCATCGTTTGAAAAAATAAATTCTCTTAATTCTTCAGCTGTAACGATTTCTTCCCCAAGTGGATAAAGCTGAGCCATGAAACCCTTGAATGCAATAGCTTCATCATCAAACTTCAAGTCTTTTTCTGAAACTATTTCTATTTTTGCCGAATAGAAATTATGTTCGATTTGAGGTGCAACGGCTAAATATCCTCTTTGTTTTTGCTCAGTTTCAAATTTTGCAGCCACAACTGTCATATTATTTTTAGTAGAATCAAAATGGTCCTTTGGATAAAGTATTCTCAGTCCAATGAATAAAACCAAAAACAAGCCCGCTAGTACCACGAGGAGATTGTTTATTTTTTGATATTTACTTTTTTGCATTTTTTTTGATTTTCTTTTTATTTTTAAATGCATGCTTTCCCATATTTTCTTGGTACTCGTTCCATAGCATCAACAACCCAATGCTCATAATAATTGCTAAAATTGCGCTGTTAATACCTCTTGGACCTCCTAAGAGAAAATTGAAGATTGCGTGAGTCAAGATTGGAAAGCAAATTGATAACAGAAAAAACTGCGCTTTTTGAACTCCTTTCGCTGCTATTGCCTTGGCAAAAAATAACCCTGCTATACCTGAATAGATAACATGTGCAGAAGTCGAAAGAACAAATCTCAATACAATGACACTGCCGAAATCTATTACTTCCCTGGACTGAACAGCTGTCGAAAAATAAACTCCGTTCTCAGTCACTGCGAAAGCAAGCCCCACTACTAAACCAAATATCAAACCTTCATTTACATTCTTGAAATTCCTCTTTCCTAAGATAATGATGATTCCGATCAATTTCGATAGCTCTTCAATCGTAGCAATTAGCCCTGCTGATAAAAACGCTGTGAATTTGAAGGGTACTTCACCAAATAGCCAGATTTTTTGCATCCATGTAACAATCTGACTACCGCCACCTGTATCTGCTATAATCATTTCAATAATACTAGCTGGAATGGCTGTTAGCACGCCCCAGAAAAAAACTTCAACTAGTAAATTAAAACTACTTTTCCCAAAATGGTTTTCTTTGATGATAATCCAAAACCACCAAGTAACGGGCAGAATACCCATTATAGCGGCAAAGAAAACAATGTTATAGGATACAGACATATTGTTTTAGTTAGCCTCCTCTTCTTTAATATTCTTTTTTATTTTTGCATAAACATCTTTTGCTGCTTTTTTGTTCTCTCTTAGGAAATTTTTTGCAGCTTCCCTTCCTTGACCAATTTTTTCTTCACCAAGTTGATACCAAGACCCTGATTTTTTCAGAACACCATATTTAACTCCGGTATCCACTAGATCACCTTCCCTTGAGATTCCTTCATTGTACATGATATCAAATTCAGCAACTTGAAATGGTGGCGCAACTTTGTTTTTCACGATCTTAGCCTTAACTCGATTTCCAATGATGATATCCCCTTGTTTGATTTGAGCAGCTCTTCGAACTTCAATTCTGACAGAGGAATAGAACTTTAGCGCATTTCCACCTGTTGTGGTCTCTGGGTTTCCAAATACAACACCTATTTTCATTCTGATTTGATTGATAAAAACAACTAATACGTTTGATTTTGCAACAATTCCGGTTAGTTTTCTGAGTGCCTGAGACATCAGTCTTGCTTGAAGCCCCATATGTGAATCTCCCATTTCTCCTTCGATTTCAGCTCTTGGAACCAACGCAGCAACAGAATCAACAACTATTACATCTACTGCATTTGAGCGAACTAGAGTTTCAACAATCTCCAATGCCTGTTCTCCAGCGTCTGGTTGGGAGATTAATAATTCATCGACATTTACTCCAATTTTCTTAGCATAACCAGGGTCAAGCGCATGTTCAGCGTCCACAAAAGCGGCTATCCCACCTTCCTTTTGTGCATTTGCAATCACATGCAAACTTAAAGTTGTCTTCCCTGAAGACTCTGGACCATAGATCTCAATAACTCTTCCTCTAGGAACACCTCCAATTCCAAGGGCAATATCAAGTGATGGTGACCCGGTTGGAATAGCTGCGATATCAACCTTTTTAACCTCCCCCAATCTCATAATTGACCCCTCACCAAACTTTTCTTTGATCTCGTTCATGACATCCCCGATAACTTTCCCCCCATTCTTTTTCTTCTCTTCTTTTGCCATATTTATGTCTTATTATATTAATCTTCTCTTTTTTTACTTATTTGCTTTATATTTATTCTAAATATTGTCCACTTCGCTCTCTTGTTTTTCATTTTTTTCGTCTTCTTGCAATAAAATACCCTCACTCTCTGGTGTAAAGACAATATCTCTGATAACTACTGGGTCTTCGCTCAATGACCCCAGATCTTTTTCTCCTAACTTAACGAAAACCTGGTCTGCTCTACCGGCTGTTACAGAAATTTTTTCTTGCCCTTCAAAGATTTGGATTGCTCCTGGCAACATTGTGCCATTTTGGATATTTTTGCCATCAACAGTAACCAATACCCAAGTAGGAAAATCTTTGATTTTTATTTCCAACCTAACTGTTTCCTCTTCTTGTTTGTCTTGAGCTCCCATTACACTTCCCACTTCTTCTTTTGCAATATCAGTTTCATAATTAGCTGATACATTGAAACGTTTTGCTTCTTCGTTGGAAAAACGATTAATAGCCTTTACTTCAATCTCATTAACTCCACTTTGCAAACTAAGAGTTTCCTTGAATTCTCCTTTATCATTAACAAAAACTGGTTGTCCGTTAATTCTGATTTTTCCTTCCTTGTCAGTGATACCAATAACCTCGATGGAACTGACATCAATTGAGATATCGCTTGTTGGCTGAAGAATAACTAAGCGTGGAGCTTTTGAAAATTCACCAACTTCCCTATAGAAATAAATTCCTCCCAACAATACCAAACTCGCGAAGAATATTCCGGTAAAAATTTTGGGGGTAAAAACAATAGCGGGCAATTCAAATTTTCTATTTTTCTTAACAATGGACTGATCTTCGTTCCGCGTTTTCTTCATACTTCTTTGAATCCCTCTTTCTTTCTCGTATAATTTCATCACATCAGCTGGTTCAATCCCTAGATATTCAGCGTACCCATTGAGAAAACCTTTAACATAAACATCTGGGGGCAATTTATCAAAACGCCCTGATTCCAGCATCTCTAGGTAAAGCTTTCTAATTTTTGTATTCTTAGCTATTTCGCTCAAGGAAACATTGGCTTTTTCCCTGACTTGCTTTAGTTTTTCACCTAGAGTTTGTGATTTTACTTTTTTCTTTTTAAATTCCATCATCAGTTAACTTTATATTTGTTTGTCTATAATTTTAAAAAGTTAATAAAAGTCACTACCATCAACCAATAAGAGATTGTTCTTTTATTCGTTTTCTTACTTCCAGAATATATCATTTAATACGTTTTGTAAACTTGGGATATCGGTGTCTTTTCCTTTTTTAAAAACAAAACAATGGGTTTTGTTTTGTTTTTAATATTCAAACGTAAATTGTAAAATCTTTTCTATTTCATTTTTAATTTTTGCATCAATTGATAATAAAATGTAAGATTGTGAATTGAAACCAATCTAAAACCAAATGCTTCTTTGGTTCTGAAAAGATGCCTTATATATGCTTTTGTATAATTTTTACAAGCATAACAATCACAATTAGCGTCTATTGGGGAAAAGTCTTCTTTAAATTTCTCGTTAGTAATGTTTATTGTTTCATAAAAATTAGCAGTTTTTTCACCGCTTGCTCCTGATTTTATTTGTTTCTTGAGATCACTGATTGTTTCTGTTTTGTATTTTGAGTTCCAACGAAAAATCCTTCCATGTCTTCCTTCTCGTGTTGGAATAACACAGTCAAACATATCAACGCCGGCACAGACAGCTGAAACAACCTCCTCTGGCCTTCCTAGTCCCATCAGATACCTTGGTTTATCTTTTGGCAAAAGTGGTGTAACCCAGTCGAGTATTTGGTATAGTTTCTTTCTTGGCTCTCCCACAGCAACTCCTCCTATAGCAATTCCATCCCAACCTTCTTTTGGACCTCCTAATTTTTCAAATTCGATCTCCAAAAGTTGTTTTGTTGACTCTTTCCGCAAGTCTTCATAAACAGAACCTTGTACGATACAAAACAATTTAGGCCTACCCTTTGAATATTTCTTGGGATTTTTAGAAATTTGCCGATGGAAATGTTCAAAACATCGCTTCGCCCATCTCGTTGTTAGCTTGAGCGATTTGTCAGCATCCTCATAACTGCAGGGATATGGAGGACATTCATCTAAACACAAAATAATATCAGATCCTAGATTCAACTGGATATCAATTGATTTCTCTGGTGTTAGCATATAACGACTTCCATCTGTATGGTCAATAAATTCAGCTCCTTTCTCTGTGAGTTTCACTCCTGAGATTCCAAAGTTTTTCTTTGCTCTAGCACCTAAAGAAAAAACCTGGAAACCTCCACTGTCAGTTAGAATTGATCCATCCCAGTTCATGAATTTGTGCAAACCACCGGCACGATCGATAAGGTCATCACCTGGGCGTAACCAAAGATGATAGGTGTTCCCTAGGACCAATTGGAATCCAATCTGTTTGATTTCTTCTGGGGAGATGTGTTTTATCGATCCTTTGGTTGCAATAGGCATAAAGAAGGGAGTGTCCACAACCCCACTTTTAGTTTCAATTTGACCAATTCTTGATTGACAAAAACCACTATCTTCTATAGTTAGCATATTTTGGAGTTTATTTTTTTACTAGATCTCTATTCTATGCGATTCTACTGTCTTGTGTCAATAAGCTTTGCCTCCACATCTTTTATTTGAGACACATCCAACACACTGAATTCATAGGAGACCTCATTTCCAGTGAAAGTATCAATAGCTGTAGTAGTCAAGTCATTGAGGATATAAGCCCTTTCTCCGAGTTGATTCTCTGAGGGAATTACACCAACTTGGAAGGCATATTTTTTTTCGGGTGAAATAAACCCGGCTCCTGCCTCCACTGAACCAATTATCAATTTCAACTCATTTGTTCTTTCATTGAAATCCATCCCTGCATCACGAGGGAAATAGTTATTCTTCCAAACGATGCCTGAAGGAAATTTCGTTGTGAGTATTACATTCTTCAAATCATTGGATGTATTCTTAATCCTCATATAGATAGTGAAAGTAGTCTCTTCGTTAATAACAGTCGGAATTGGACCGGTATTAGGCAGTTCTTCACTATGAAACAATCCTTCCACTTCAACTATCATCTTTGAATTAATGGAGACCTGTTTCTGTGAAGATCTAATTCTTTTGTTTTGCCATAAAGGGGAATCGATATCTAGACTTTCAAGTTCCACATATGAATTAATGGTGAAATTCTTATCATTCTCATTATTCATCGGAACTTCATTAATGGTGGGCAAGTTGGTGATCGCAAGCCCCTCTTCGCCAGGCATGAGCAGTTTCAATGCTGGCACCTGAGACGCTTTCCAAATAACCGTGTTGTTTTTACTATCATAATGACCCAGTGGCACTCTTACTTTTTCTTTTTTGATAACTTCTGAGTCGATATATTGGATTAAAATCAAATCTCTCAACGGAACATCTGAAGTATTTTTAAATTTAATATTATATGTAGTGCTCTCTCCGGCATAAATACTGTCAGAAATAACCTCTTGCCTAATTTCCACTCTACTAGAGATCATTTTCATAACCGCCTCATTTTCAGTGAACACGAGCATTTCATTATCCGTTCTTCTCTCTCCAAGCTCAGCCTTAAAATTTTTCAAAGAATCAGGAACTCCTTCAATAATTCCGTCTATCCCAACCTTTATCTGCGCCTTACTACCAAGCTTTTCAAATCTCCAAATGTTCTTATCGCGAGAAGGTGCTGGATTACTTACTTCGAAGGAAAAACCCTCTGGATAATCAAGTTTCAACTCTAAGTCTTCGAACTCCAAATTGCTGTTATTTTTCACAATAGCATCCAAGTGAACTTTTTCTCCACTAGCAGCCTTTTTAACAGGGATCAGTGTTATCGTAATTGGAGATGATTTAATGACAATGCTTTTTTGAGCTAGTTTTTCAAATTCACTGTTGAAGTTAGACGGTTGATACTGAACTGCAGCGTTCAAAAAAACCTGCCTGTCCCGAGGACCAAATGGTTTAAAAATAACTTCATATTCCTTCTTTTCTTTCGCTTTTATACTACCGACTACAATTTTAGAAGATTTAAAACCCTCTTTTTGAATATATGGTTTATCCTGAATTACCATGGTTTCTGAATAATTCAAAGATATTTTCACATTTTGCAAGGCAACTCGATTAAAGTTCTCAACCCTGATAGTATATGCTGTGTTCTCTGCACTTCTCACTTCGCTAGAACCAGAGATTGAGATTTCCACTTTCTCTTCAAGAAAAGCACTCCCAACAATTTTAAAATAAACAAAAACAACCCCCAAGATAAGCAACAGAACAATGAGGACTATTCCTCCAAAAACAAACAATTTGCTCTTTTGCGCAACCTCCTGCTCTTCTGTGATGTCTCTATTCCCTTGGGTCTTTAGAATTTCACCTTCGATATTTGAAAAACCATCCTCTGCTTGCTCAACGCCACTAGCGTCATAGACATCTTTGTCTAGTTCACGCTCGTTAAGTTCATCTTTTTTCTTGTATAATTTTTTTAAAAGATCTCCTAAGGCCATTTTATTTTATTTTATTTTATTTTATTTCCACGCTTATTATATATTGTAGCATAAAAAAACTCCTCACAAAAGCTAGAATATAATTTTTCGTTCTGTTATATAGGACAGGACTGATTTGGTTACATTTCGAAGCTCTCCTAAGGTTTTTTGTTGGACTTTAATCCTTTCTAGAACCTGGTCTTGATCCTCCAAAAAGAGTCTTAGCAATTTGACAGCGTCTGCACTGATATAGAAAGCATCCTTTTCTTTACGCTCAAAACAATTTTGACATTTCAAACCGTTTGGCACAGAAAAAATGAATTTATCATTTTTTTGCAATTTCTTCCTACAAGTCACACAATTGTGCAAAGAAGGAGTCGTTCCAGACCAAGAAATCACCTGCCAAAACAATGAGAGTTGGGCAAGCGCTATTTCTTGATTTTCTTGGACCCTCTTATTGCTCTTGTCGCTCTCTACCACATTCAAGAAAATAGCTAGTGCTTCAAAAAGTTCTTTGCACTTCTCTTTCTCTGGCAAGAGTAATCCCAAAACTCTCGCGGTTCTTCTCACTAAAATTATTTTCTCATAATTCTTTTTTGTTTTTGGATACTGGCTATCTATCAAAACTCCTTTAACTCTGTCCAGTCCACGACATTTAACCAAAAACAACTCACTTCTCGTGATTGGCTCAAGGCCAGAAGCAAGTTTAGCCTTGGGTTTTCTTGTTCCAACTCCAATCACGCTGACTTTTCCCTCTTCGCGTGAAAGAATTGTATAGATCCTGTCATATTCTCGGCATTCCCTAGCTTCTAGAATAATGCCTTCGACTTTATAACTCATTAGTATTTTTTATAAAAAATCACCTAAAGTATAGCACGTTTATTTTTTTTGTTGAGGAACTAGTTTTTAGAGGACTCTATAGAGGGGTCTAAAAAAAGACCACCCTCGCAAGGGCGGTCTTTTAAAGGCTTGGTTGCCAATTAGCTATTGTTATTATTTCTTAATAATACTTTTATAAGCTAATTTGGAGATAGACCCCATAGTAAGCAAACTAAAAGTTGCACATAATAACCAACCGATAACAGGAACAAACCAGACAATTTTCAAGATCATAACTCCCAACACTACTTCCTGCCAAGAAACTTCAAATGTCTCCTTTTTCTTCAGCACTTTAATAAGAAAGCTTCCCAGAGCGATACTGGCTATCACTGAAGATAGTGCTAGTAACATGATATATAGAACCAATAGTAGACCTGCGAGTTGAATTCCCACAACAGTAACTGCCAAAATTATCATCACAACTGGAGTAAGCAGACACACAGCAAATCCCACGCCAATATTTCCCCATACATTCTTTAGACCACCCGTTACTACTGCTTTTATTTTCTTGTTGAAGAAATAAACCAATACCAAACCGGTCACAATACAAGCTGCAATCTTAAGTAGCAAGAGAAAAAGCAATAATCCAGCTGTATCAGGAGCTTTACTGGAAGCATTTAAAGCTTTTTTATCAAAATCGAGTCCTGCTAATACTCTAGCATCTTCGTGAATCTGAGCTTTCTTTGAAGAAGTATACTTAATATCATCAACAATTTCAGCATTTTTGCCGATCTTCAAAGTATCTACTGCCAACTTAGTCTTTCCGATAATCCTACCGTTAAGTGTCACTTCGTTACCACCTATATAAACATCTCCCAAAACAGAACCTTCGATGTCAACTTTCCCTGCACCAATAACAAGGTCACCCGCAATCATTGCTGATTTTTCAATCAGTACACTTGCACCAGCTATAAACAAATCTTCTGTCACTGTCCCTTTGATGATCACTGTTTCACCCATAATGTGAGCATTGTTCCCAACATCACCTTTAATAATAACAGTTCTCCCAGCACCAGCGAAATTATTCTCAACATCGCCTTCAATGGTTATCACATTTCCTGCGGTGTACAAATCATTGCTAACATCGCCATCAATTGAAACGATATTCCCAACTGTGTAGAAATTTTCCACTCTCTCCCCCTCCCCCACATTAATGTTTTGACCCTCTTTGGCAAACCTGAATTCAGCAGCCGAGGCGAAAAAAGTGCTCGCAAAAAACAGTACAATTAAGCTCAGAGTCAGTAGAATAAACTTTTTTTGTTTCATAGTTTTAAATTTAATAAAAAATATCCCATCCCTTTTCAAACCACCCCTGATTTTTAATTATTATATATAACCCATTATAACAGTTCTTTAGAAATATTTGAAGGTGTGGTTTGGGTTGTTGATTTAATGCTCCCCCTAGCGGACGTGTTTCGTAACAGAAAAACAAAAAGCAGCAAATTCACATTGTGAACTCCCCGCTTTGTTGATACTTTCTTCAGTGGCTTCCTAGGAGCCGTTAGAAATCTTCCATTCGAGCGTGCAGACCATGTCATGACTTCCCATCTCTGTGATAAATGGTGTGCCTTCGGCAAAGAGTTTCCGGACAAAAGGATCTAGGATCTCGCTGTCCCAAATAACATCTTCTCGGACTGTTATATCAGGGCCCTTTGTTCCTCTGTAATAAGCACCGTTTATCTGTTTCCCGTTCCAAAGACTCAGTGAAACAACGACTGGTCCTGGGTTGCTTGGGTCAGAACTTCCAGCCCCAATCGCATCTGTCAATTGTGCGAAGTTGTCGATTTTTTGCATAATCACTCCTCTTTTTTGATGTTTCGTTGCTGATGAATGTTGCTAAGTACTGATAAGTGACTATAGCATGACAAACTGTTTTTGTCAATGGACGATGTCCTAGAATGAAGACAAAATAAAACTGCCCCTTCATCAGATGATGCAGGGGCGGAGTAGTAGATTTTACTGCCAGTGAGTTTCAGTCGACTTGGTTTGGATCCAAATTTTTCATTGTCATCCAGTCTCTTAGCGTGATGCCGGTATACCTGACACCTTCGCCAAAATCAGGCATGGGATCATCTTGCAAAGTTAGTTCGCTCAATCTCATGTCGAGTAGATAGTTTGGATTTTTGGGATAGTTGCTTTTAGCCTTCTCCCATTCAACTCTATTCTCAACAGCACCGAAGAAAAGACAGGCATTGACATAGAAAGGAAGCCATCTTTCTAAATGGTAGATACGCTCTCCTTCTTTCTTCTCATCAAGAAAGAAGCCCAGTTTTTCAATAATTCGAAAGCTGTACTCATTGGTTTCGGCTACCTTGGCAATGATAAGTTTGATTCTACCGCCCTTGAAAGTGGACTGAATCAATCTATACGAAGCCGTGCCCGCATAACCCTTGCCTAGATACTGCTCTCCAACCCAGTATCCCAGTTCCGCTTTTCCATTGCCCTTACCTTCGATGTTGACACTTCCGACAAAAACATCATTGTCCCAAATTCCAAAACGTAAACGCTTTGTTTTTTTCGGAGAAACGATGCTTTCAATGAACGATTCAAGATCAGGATATTTCTTCGCCGTATTCTCATTGTTTCGGTTCAGGTGTTCTCGACAGGAATCAATCAAAGCAAAAATTGTTGGTGCATCTTGGGGGGTGAAGGTTTTGAGAATGATATTTTCACCAACTTTTAAGGTTACCGCTTTTTTGTCCATCTCTTTTCTCCTCGTTTGGATAATTGTCAAAATACTTTTACTTAACGGATAATTCTACCTCAAAATGCAATGAAAGTCAATGTTAACCGCCTAAAAACACCCATTTAAATGGGTATTTTATTACAATCCTCCCTGCCAGAAGATATTTGAAACGCTGTTTTAATTTAAAGTAAAAAAATCACCCCGGAATCGAATAACGATCTGGGGTGATTCAGCAATTTTTTGCCAAGGTTTGTTTTTTATTTTACGCGACATGTTTCCACTTGTCCCAAAGTAGGATCTCTTTCCATCATTTTTGTTGTAGCTTCGCATTGTATCCAGCAGTATGGGGTTTCCACTATGCGCATATGGGGTTTGTGATCTTTACAACAACTATGAAAGGTGCAAGCACATCCCATCAACTCTACTGTACCGTTAGGACATTTCTCTAAACTAATGGCTACTTTTCCATAGTCGGAATGAGTGTCCTTGACTCTTTGTTTGTAAAAATAAGGTTTTAATTCCATTTCATTCTCCCTTTGTTTGTCATTTTCCCTTTAAGCATAAACGCCAGGGTCATTTTTTATGTCACGATATAAGCCTGGATATTTTGAAGTTTCTAACCATTGAAGATACTTGGTGTGTAGCATCTCAGCATTTTCCTTTAGTTCTAAATTCCCAGGGAAAACCTTTTTCAAAATAGAATCATTTGTGATTTCACCATATTTGCTACCAACAGCTTTCTTCACCACTTCGGTCATATCCAAAATGTATTGTTTGTCGATTTCTGCAAGATCAGGCAAAAAATCTCTATCAAGGAAATTAAATGCTCCACCTACATGGAATAACAATCTGTAAACTTGTGATATTTTCATACCTTACTTCCTCCTGTTGTAATTTATGTAAAATAACTGATGGGTAAAATTAGCATAAAACTTATAATCAGTCAACGTTAACCACCTGAAAATGCCCTCAAAAAGGCATTTAGAAGTATTTGCTCCGTTGAGTAGAGGGTGCTAGAACTTTTTTGGAAAATTAAATAAAATTAAATAGCCATTTAAATGGGTGTTTTATTTTATTACTGCTCATTCGATTTCTCTTTCTTCGGCTTTTTCAAAATCAGCATCTCAATTTCATGCATTTTCTCGCGTCGCTGTCGCTCCTTGTCCAGGGTAGCGCTGAATGCTAATCGCATCCATCGGCATTCGCTACACTTATTTTTTGCTAAAAATAAGCTACTTCATTGCTACCCGTTCGATTCCCCTACGGACTACAAAAAAGACACTTCCGAAGAAGTGCCTTTTTTTCTGTGTAGCCCGTAGGGGAATCGAACCCCTGTTACCAGGATGAAAACCTGGCGTCCTAACCACTAGACGAACGGGCCAAAAATGTGTTGTCGACTACAAGAACGACTTTATCATATTTTTACCCACTTGACAAGTGTTCTGAAACTTGTAGAATAGAAAATGTTTCTTAGAAATAAATTACCCATAAAAAGCTTAGTAAACAACTGAAAGGCTGCCTTGTAAGATCCTTTTTTCAAGGTGATAATCATTGATTGTAATACATGAAACGATGTGCAGATTTAACTGCTAAATCGGTTAGCTTTATAAGGGGAGCTATTTCAAGTCAGAAAAATAGAAAGAAAAAACTAGTCATCGGGTCCACATTGCTCATTTGTGGCTTTTTTTATTGGTCTTTTTCTTCATTTGACTCCCCCGAAAACCGTCGGGCTTTCCCATTTGCTTATGCAAAATCAAATGTTGAGAAAAAAACCGTCTCGCTTTGCAACCCTAGCTTCTTGAAAAAAAATACTCGGAAACTGGAACTTGAAATTTTCCCTGATTTTTGTGATGAGGACACCTTCAAGTCCAAAGAAGAGCTTTTGTTGGAACAAAAACAAAAGATATCGAAAGAACAATTGTTTGAAATTCTAGGGGGAACTCCCATGGAAGAAATGATTGAGCCAATTCTTGAGCAAAAAAAGATTGTAGCGGCTTTTCTTGTTGGAATTGCCTTCAAAGAGAGTAAATTTGGAGTCTATTCTCCTAAAAAAAATGGGGAGCGTTGTTATAACTACTGGGGCTTCAAAGGGAAAACCAGTCCAACCAGAAGTGGTTATAGCTGTTTTTCGAATCCAAAGGAAGCAATCACTATAGTTGGAAGAAGACTAGAACAACTAACGACTAGAGTCGGTGCCACAAGACCTTCTCAGATGACAGTTTGGAAGTGTGGTTCATCTTGCGCCACCCATTCACCGCAAAGTGTTCAAAAATGGATCTCTGATGTTGCGCTTTTTCATGCTAAGGTCATGAAAATTGACATCTAGAACATCAAAATCAATTCTTGACAATATTGACACTTATCCTTAATCATCTACAATAAAGACAAGTTATTCAGAGCATGTCTTGTCTAGTGTTTTAAATGTCGTTTTTTAGCTTGAAAACGCTAAAAGAAAATAAAAAATGAAAGTAAAAAAGTCCTTATATTGCATAACGGACAAATATAACAAACCGGACTTTAGGTTTCTGTTTGATGATCCAAAAAGAGCTCAAGAAAAGATCAAACAACTAAAAAGTGGGGTCCTGGGAGAAACAATCTTCTTGTCAAAATTCAAGAGAGATTTTTTTGTTGATGGAGTAAACAAAAACTATGTTAGTCAAACAAAAAGAATCGCAATCAAAAAAGGTTGTTGGACAGCACTTGAGGTGAGAAAGGTTAACTTTATTGATGAAATTTCTCCTACCAAGCATTTTGAAAAAATGGATTGCTCGCCAGAATTTCAACTGAACTATTCGAAGAAATATGTCCGCGATCTTCCATTCTTGAACACCTCCTTCAAAAGTCCCTTGGAGTGCGAGCTTGACCCAAGAGAAACTCCTGTCTCTTTTTGGGGCTTTGATTGGCAAATGTCTTTTCTCAGAACAAAATCTTTTGCAACTGCATTAGTACTAACAATTCTTGTTACTAGTGTTGCTACATTCACTGTTGGCTACCAAAAAAACAACACTACTACAGAAGAATTGGCTGATTTGCATCTTAAACAAGCAGAAACGACTGTACAAGCTCAGACTAAAGTGCTTGGAGCGAAAGATGAAAAAATCGCACAACAATTTGATCAAAAACTGGATGCTTTCGTGCTAGATGCACTGAAGCGTTTTGACACCATAAAAACAGAAGAGCTGGAAGGTGAAATTTATGAGATTCTAAAAGGAAACCCTATGGAAGAAATGGCTCCACTAATCGCTAAGAAAGATCGGACTGTAGCAGCTTTTCTTGTTGGAATTGCAATGAAAGAAAGTGGTTTTGGAAGACATGTACCAGTTCTTAATGGGAAGAATTGTTATAACTATTGGGGATATCGCGGGATAAGAAAGAAAATGGGAACAGGGGGACATACTTGTTTTGATGGTCCACAAGATGCAATTGACACTGTCGGTGGCAGACTTGAGAGACTTGTGAAAATTGATGTAGACACCCCTCAAGAGATGGTCTTATGGAAATGTGGCTCAGCTTGTAGCAAAGACCCAAATGCTGGAAGATGGATCAATGACGTGACTATCAACTTTAGCAAATTGATGAATGAAAAAACCTAATATCTCGCAAATATAACCAATGAAACTGGCCTGTTTGTTTTTAACATTCAGGTTGTTTTATATAAATTTATGCAACTTTTTCACAGTTATCATGGAAACAGGCTCATCCGACTCGTTCACTCTAAAATGTGGTTGTTTGAATTTTCAATCTGGCTCCATACATTTTCCAGGTCATTAGTTTCCATCTTCATTCCGATTCTACTTCTTAAAAGTGGTTATTCTGTGAACGAGGTTATTTTATACTATTTTCTTTACAATCTTATAGATGTCCCTTTGAATTTCTTGGCTCGTTGGTGTGTTAGAAAGATTGGCGCTAGAAACGTAGTTATCCTGGGGACATTATTCTCCGTTGGCTTCTTTGCTTGTCTTTTCAATCTCTCCGCCAACAGTTGGATGCTACTATTAGCACTGGCTAGTTTTGCTGCTCTTTATGACACCTTCTATTGGGTTGCTCATCTTTATTTATTTGTAAAATGCAGCAACAAAAAAGATGATGTTGCGAGCGATGCTAGCGGACTTTCGATTGCAAGGCGTTTGGCTGGACTAATGGCTCCAGCATTAGGAGCCCTGATTCTAATCGGATCAAATCAAGATTTTTTAATCTCTATTAGCATTTTCCTTCTTTGCCTTTCCCTTTTCCCGCTCTTTAGAATCAAAGGAATTCCAGACAAACCACTTCGAAAACAAAAATCATTTCGCGCTTTTTTTAAAAATTGGAAAATCACTAAAGATTTTCTTTCTATTGGATTTTTCGGGATTCACTCTTCCGTGGAAGGAATTATTTGGCCAATCTTCATCTTTACCTACTTTGAAAGCATCGAATCAGTTGCCATTCTCCCCATCATAGCTTCCATAACAGCAATTGTTTTCACCTATTTTATCGGCAAAACAACCAAAAGTAAAAGGTCCTTACTAATTGCTATTGGCGGTATTACAATTTCGATTGTTTGGATTCTAAGGCTATTTGTAACAGCTGACTTTTTCTACTTCTTTAGTGTGTTCTTAGTTGGTATTTTTTCGGTATTTATTAGTCTGCCCTTGGATAGCTCTCTTCTAGAAAAAGGCGAGAAACGAGATCTTCTGTCTGCCTCCACATATCGAAATATCGCTTCAATGTCAGCGAATGTTTTACTCTATGGAATATTGTGTCTTTTTGTAAATGTGTTTGATGTAAGCTTTTATATCGCTTCTTTTAGTACTATTTTAGTCGTATTCACAAGTTATCTCATTGGGCAAGTCTTTTTAGAAGAAAAAGGCTCACTGAAGTCACCCATTCCCGTTTCACAAGACAATCTCTTGGAGATGTAACTATTTATAACTTCCCAGAAAACAAAGACTCCACACCAATTGATTAGGTGTAGAGTCTTTGTTTTTTTTGTTTTTGTTTTTTATTTTTCTTCTCTTTTTGTGATCACTTGCTTTGCGGCTTCTATCATATCCGAGTTCTCCCGTTGGTATTTAAGCATATACCACCATTCAACTCCCCAAACATATGTCTCCTTAAATTTAGTCCTGCGAGCAAATTCAGCAATATCAACCAACTTTTGAGGACTCATTGATTTGTATTGTTCTTCAATCGGCATAGTCTTGATCCAACCTGGTCCCCAAGGCTCACCTTGCAGCTCCGAAATCACAATGTCCTCAGAGTTGATCCATTTTCCAATTAATTTTGCTTTGATTCTGAAAAAATTTGGGCCAATTGGATAATGGACATAACCGTCATACCATTTTGCTCCTTTGTAGATAATTCGATACATTGTCGTTCCAAAGATGTCAGCGCGACTTGCGGCATCTCTCCAGAGACTAAGTTCCCCACTATCAGTCGTCATGATTTTCCGAGTACTGTCCAGTTTGTGTACTTGTGCGATTTCTCGTTCCACAATTTGCTTGTCTAATGCTCCTTCTATACAATGACCGAATGACAAAAAGGGTTCGTTTTCAACCTGCCACATCTCGATAATCTCCCTATCCTTATATCTCTCGACCAGTGCTTTTTCAAATTTCAAAACTGCATCCTCTCTTAGAACTTTTTTTGAGAGCGGTTTGTCATTTTCACCCTCTGCATACATTTCTGGGATAAAACACTCTGGCCAACGAGGAACTTTAACTCCCATTGCTAGAACTAATTTGGTTCCATATTTTTCAGCCTGCTCAACCTGAAAGTCTAGGTTTGAAAAATCATAGACTCCTGGTTCTTTTTCAATATCTGACCAATATGCAGCAATTCTCATCTTCTTAGGCTTCAAGTCTGTTAGAATTTCGATATAAGTACTTTTCCAATCCATGTCAAGCGCTCGAGCTTGCACATCAGAAAAAGAAACTCCGAATTCCATATTCTCATTTTTGCTCTGCACTGGCCAATTAAAGGCAACCAAAATAATGGCAATCAAGATAGCCAAAAAAATGATTATTTTCACCAACAACTTTGCAAGGAGTTTAACAATTCGCATTTTTAGATTTTAATTTTTATTACAGAAACTTTTAAGTTACTAAACAAAGACAGCTATGATACCCAAAACAACAAATAGCACTCCTGTGGCCTTAAAAAGCATGTCTTTTCTCTCGAAATTCTCTTTGAAAATAGCAGTAAACCTTTTTGATAGAAACATTGATAGTATAAAAACTCCGAGATACTGAACTGATGCTAGGGCACTTACAATTGTTGGGTCGCCAATAGAAAGACTGAAATTCATCATAAATGTGGCAATCCCTGATAATGTTTTCACTCCTACAACAATTAGGAAATTTGAAGCATGTTCCCTTCCTTTCTTCTTTTTAAACGTTGCCAAAATATGATTACGATACGAAGGTAAACACATAAGAACAATCACCATTAAAACGGAGCCCATTCTTGTGTAAATATACCCGTTCACAAAAACTTCGAAATCTGTTCCACCAAGTCCTTGGAAAATATCAAAAGTATATTTCAACATACCCAGGGAAACTCCAGATAAAACACCTGCAATAAGGACTTTTTTGTAATCTGTAAAAAACTTCTTTTCCTTAACTTTAAAGGCTATAAAAAAACCTCCCAACAGTAACATTATCACTCCGAATAAACTGCTACTAGTCAGGTTATCATTTAAGAACAATTTTGAGAAAATAAAGGTTGTGATTGTTGCAACGGCACCGATCAAAACAAAAACTCTAGTGGCTGTTGAACTCTTCAGAGAAGAGAATAGAAAGGCTAGGTATCCAAAAAAGACAACTCCTGTTGCAACGGAAATTCCCACAACATGCCAACCTGGCCAGTACAAACCAAAGGGAGCAAACATTAAACTGGTGGACGAAAGAAGCCCAATATAGAATAAATATAGGCGCCAACTTCCAACTTTTCCTGAAATCAAAAACTTATTTGCAATTGATTCAATAGAAAGCAATAGATAGGCACTGATTGCCAACATAATCCAATTCATCGTTTTTCAGTTTTTAATATTATCCTCTCTTCTTTTGGGACTTACCTTTATAGCCAGCAATCAATTTTTGATACTCAAAATATGACTTCCTCGGAATCCGATCCATGGTCTCTTTGTCAATTTCACATAGACCGAACTTTCTAGAATAACCTAAAAGCCACTCAAAATTATCCAGTAACGACCAATAGAAATATCCTTTCACATTAGCGCCTTGAGCAATGGCATCGCGAACAGCTTCTGTGTGAACTTTGATATATTGAGCCCTTCGTGTGTCTTTTTCGTCTGAAATTCCATTCTCAAAGATATATACTGGCTTTTTGTATCTTCCCCAGGCAGAAATGAGTAACTCAAAAAGTCCATTTGGATACACTCCCCAACCCATTTCTGTTAGCTTCTTTTCGTCATTTTTCATTTTAGCAAAAGGAGGTAGTAAAGAGATGTCCATGCCAAAATAATAATTGATTCCCACAAAATCTTGTTTATCTTTGATTTGATCCTGGAAATACCAATTGTATTTTCTCTGCATTTTTTTTATAAAACTCCATAAAAATGATTTTGGATTTGTATATTCAAACACATTGCAAAACTGAGTTATCCCTACTGGAATTTTCGGTTGCTTTTTCTTGCAAATATCATAGCACTCCCGGTGCGCCTTGATCATATTCTTCCTAGCTTTCAAAAAATCTTTGGGATTTCTTTTTCCTGGAGGAAAATCGCCTTTTAAATAACCTCTGTTCAATGGCAATCTTGGTTCATTTATTGTAATGAACATATCAATCTCGTCTCCAAGTTCTTCTATGATTTTCGAGCAATAGCTCGTAAAATGTTCTACTGAATGCTCGCTATGCCAACCGCCATCTTCAACAAACCACATTGGAGAGGTCCAGTGCCACAAAGTTACAACTCTTTTCAAGCCTCGCTTCTTCATGTCTTGCAAATTCTTCCGGTAATGCTCAATCCCATCCTTTGAAAATTTTCCTTTTTTGGGCTCAATACGAAACCATTCAAAAGAAATTCTAAAAGCATCACAACCAAGCTCTTGTGCTAATTTATTATCAATCGGATAGCGATTCCAGCTGTCACAAGCCCAACCCGAAGATTCTTTCGTTTTTCCTTGCTGTTCCCAATCCCACCAATCATTTCCTTTGCTATTCCCTTCAACCTGATGAGATGCATGTGCAACGCCCCAAAGAAAATCCTTAGGAAATTTCTTTTCCATCTAAATTCTTATTTTATGAAAATTATTCAATTGCCTCCAATAAACGTAGGGCTCTTCCAAAAACTTCCGCTACTCTTTTTGCCTCCTCTTTTGTAAGCACAAACTCGTCATCTTGTACGATTAAGTTTTTTACTTTATTTGCTTCTATCACTTCAGCAATGTTTTCCAATTGATGGGTTTGTATATGCTCAAGTCTTTCTCCTAATAATACCCCCTCATATCCAACAATGCCCAGGATTTCATTCAACATACTAGAAAGTTCTAAGATTGCAGCTTTCCATTTGTTTGGATTACTAGACTCGAGTCTCTCAACTGACTTCTCCCAAGTCAATTGCATGCGTCCTTTCACATTTGGAAGCTCGGAACCAGACATCAATACCTTCCAATAGTCGTATTTAACCAATCGATACAGCATTAATATCATTGCAACAGCCATCAGAATTAAATAGAAGGCTAATATAAATTTAAATCCACGAAAAAGATACGACTTTTCTAAAAAGGCGTTTCCTTGCTCAAGATATGAGATTAAGTTGAAAGTCTCAATATTATTCATTTTTTGTGTTTGCAAACAATTCTCTTTGTAGTTCTATTTCTATTCTACACTAAAAAACTACTACTTTCAATTTCAAATATGCTGGGCACTTTTTATATTTTTAAAATCATTCTCTTGAGTTTTGTGACTTCATCTCTAATAACTGCAGCTCTTTCAAACTCTAGTTGTTTTGCAGCCTGTTTCATCTCTAATTCCTGCATTTTGATATATTTACCTATCTCCTCTGGAGACTCAAGTTTCAAGACAGGGTCAGTATTTTGATTATCTTCCTCCCTCTTGTGACTCATGATTGATTTGATCTCTTTTTCTATTGTTTTTGGTGTAATTTTGTGTTTCTTGTTGAAAATGAGTTGCTTGGCTCTTCTCCTCTTAGTTTCATCAATCGCTGTCTTCATTGACTTCGTGATAGTATCGGCATATAAAATAACCTCTCCATTCACATTTCTCGCTGCTCTTCCGATTGTCTGGACAAGCGAAGTAGCGCTCCGCAAAAAACCTTCTTTGTCAGCATCTAAAATTGCCACTAAAGAAACTTCTGGAAGATCCAACCCCTCACGAAGCAAATTAACTCCTACTAAAACATCAATTTCGCCCAATCGCAGTTCTTCTAAAATTCTGATGCGATCAAGTGTATCAACGCCACTATGCAAATATTCCGATTTCAAGCCATCTTCCTCTTTTAAATGCTCTGCTAAATCTTCCGCCATTTTCTTAGTCAATGTTGTGATTAAGACTCTTTCATTTTTTTCGACTCTCGGTTTGATTTCCGATACAATATCTCGAACCTGATTCTCGCAAGGTCTAATTTTAATTGGGGGATCGATAAGTCCAGTTGGACGAACAATTTGCTCGACAATCTTTCTGCCACATTTTTCTAATTCGTACTCAGCAGGGGTTGCTGACATAAAGATCGCATTTTTAAGCTTTTTTTCAAATTCTTCAAACTTCAAAGGACGGTTATCGAAGGCACTTGGCAAGCGAAAACCAAAATCGATCAAATTATTTTTACGCGAAAAATCACCACCATACATTGCTCTGACTTGAGGAATTGTTACATGAGACTCATCAATTATCGTCAAAAAATCATCACCAAAATAATCCATCAATGTATAAGGTGCTTCACCCGGCTTTCTTTCGCTTAAGTACAAAGAGTAGTTTTCTATTCCACTGCAATAACCAATTTCTTCAATGAGTTCTGTGTCAAAATTAGTTCTTCTTCTGATTCTTTCTGCTTCAACAATATTGCCTTTGTCTTCGAAGAATTTAACTCTTTTTTTCATTTCCTGCCGAATTTTTCCTACTGATTTTTTCATTACTGATTCGGGTGCAACAAAATGTTTAGCTGGGAAAATTAAAACTTGCGACATATCTTTCTCTAAAACTTCACCTGTCAAATGATTGTATTCGTACATCCTTATGACTTCACCGTTTTTCAACTCGACGCGAATTACAACTTCCTTGTCTGGTCGCATAATCTCAAAAGTTTCGCCATGTAAACGAAATTTACCTCTAAGTAAAACATCACTTCTTGAATATTGTAGATCAATCAATTTTTTCAAAATATCCTTACGGTCGATCTTTTTCCCTTTTTCTAAAGTTAGGATTTTTTGCTTATAGAAGTCTGGGGATCCCAAACCATAGATACATGAAACGCTAGCCACAACAATAACATCTTTACGAGAAATAAGTGATGCAGTAGCAGAATGTCTTAGTTTATCAATTTCTTCATTAATCTCTAAATCCTTTTCGATAAAAACGTCCTGCGCTGGCATATATGCTTCTGGTTGATAATAGTCATAGTAAGAAACAAAATATTCAACTGCATTATTGGGAAAAAATTCCCGAAATTCGCTAACTAATTGAGCAGCGAGAGTCTTGTTGTGAGCAATTACTAGTGTTGGTTTTTGAATTTTCTCAATCACATTTGCGATCGTAAAAGTCTTACCTGATCCAGTCACCCCAACAAGAGTTTGGTGTTTTTTCCCAGCATAAAAATCATCGGACAATTTTTTGATTGCCGTTGGTTGATCTCCTGCTGGTTTATAATTGGAAACTAATTCAAATTTCATCGTTTATATAGGATTTTTCGTCCTTTAACTGTAATATAAAAGAAGGCTTCCGTCAATTGACTTTTAGAGACATTTTTGTTAAAGTTCAATTATTAAGAAATGTTTTATATTGAAGTCAAATTCAACTAAGAAATAGTTTAAAAAAGTGAACTAAATGTCTTTTTTAAAGAAGGTTTGTTTTCACATTATTAGCAATGCGATTGCTATCTATATTGCAGCTTGGTTTATCTCAGGCATCACCTTTGAAGTGACTTTTTTAAACCTTGTAAAAGCTGGCGCTCTATTAGGTCTTGTAAATTCCTTAATCAAGCCAGTGATAAAGTTATTGTCTTTACCTCTGATTTTCCTTTCCTTAGGAACTTTTGTTGTAATCATTAATATCTGCTTACTATATTTCGTTGCTGGTGCTTTTGATTTCTTTACAATTAACAGTTTCTGGTCTGCGCTTTGGGGAGTTTTCATCATCAGTATCGTAAACTACTTCACCGCAACATTATCAGATAAATAAATAAACGATACAATGGACAATTTTTTTGCCTACAGTCAAATCATAATCTCGGTTTTACTTATAATCTCCGTCTTACTTCAGAATAGAGGCTCCGGCCTTTCTGCTGCATTCGGTGGAGACTTTAGTGGTTTTCACACTAAAAGAGGGATCGAGAAATTTCTTTTTGTTTTCTCTGGCATTCTTGGTGCATTATTCATCATCAACGCCCTAGCAACAATAATCATCTCAGCAAAGAGTTAATTATTGTCTTTAATACTTTTTTACAAAGGGATTTTCGGACAACTAAACTATAAAAACCTCCGGATGTCTTTAATAGCTTAATTAAGACTAATGTCAAAACAGTTACGGTTTTCTTTCCCTGATCAATTGAAGAATTTTGGTTCTGTTCTATCTAAAAAAGAAAAGTTTTTTCTATATCTAGCAGTTCTCATCCTTGTGGGATCTCTTTTGACTTGGTCATTAAAATACTACATCTCTTCAACACAAGAAGTGCCAGCAATTGGAGGTGAATACACAGAAGGTGTTATTGGACAGCCAAGTTATATTAATCCCGTGCTTGCACCAACGAATGAAACTGATCTAGCTATTTCTAGGCTAATTTTCTCTTCCTTGATGACCTATGATAATAATGGTGCCCTAATAAAGGATCTTGCTAAAGATTATCGAATCGAAGATGATGGCAAAAAGTATATTTTTGATATCAAGCAAGGGGTTAAGTGGCATGATGATACTGAGTTAACTGCTCAAGATATTGCTTTCACAATCGAAATCATCAAAAATAAGCTATACAATGCGCCCTTGGTTCTACGAGGAGACTGGCAAGATATTTCAGTTAATGTTGAAAATGACTATGTTCTTTCTTTCACACTCAAGGAACCCAGCGCATCATTCCTAAACAAAACGACTTTTGGGGTTTTACCACACCATATTTTCGACAATATAACCAGCGATAAATTCCGCCTTAGTGAATTTAACTTGAAACCTGTAGGCTCAGGACCTTTTGCTTTTGCGCATTATGAACAAGATGATGAGGGGAATGTGATTTCCTACCAACTTTTAGCAAATTCAAACTATCATGGTGGACGACCGTATCTTGAAAAAATCAACTTTGATTTCTATGCTGACAAGGAGAGTTTGTATGAAGCGTATAAGAAAAAAGAGGTTAATGGCCTGACTGCGCTGCCTTATGAAGAAGTGGCTAATTTTTCACAAAGAAATGATACGGATATCCATGTATTAAAGACATCCCAATATTTTGCAACTTATTTCAATCAAACAAAATCTATACCACTAGCGAGCATTGAGGTTCGAAAAGCTCTTCTGTATGCGACAAATAAACAAGAGATTATTGATGGATTTTTCAAAGGCTATGCCTCTGCGGTCTTCTCACCAATAATCCCGGATTTCGGAGACTTCACCACGACACAATCAGAGAAATATCCTTTTGATCAAGCAAAGGCAGAGGAACTCTTGGAAAATTCTGGTTGGAAAAAACAGGAAGATGGTACCCGAAAAAAGGAAGAGGAAATACTGAAGATAAGCTTAACGGTACACTCCGAATATCCTTCCTACACAAAAACAGCAGAATTTCTTAAATCTCAATGGGAGCAAGTTGGTGTGCAAGTCGAAATTTCACTTCTTGGGGAACTAGAGTTTCAAAATGCCATAACTCCTCGAGAATATCAAGCTGTTTTATATGGGCAACCTTACATTGGAAATGATCCAGATCCTTTCTTCTTTTGGCATTCATCAAGGAAGAAAAATCCTGGACAAAATTTCGCTCTTTATGAAAATGAAGAGGTGGACAAACTCCTAATAGATGCAAGGGGCAATATCTCCCTAGAAGAAAGAAAAGTTAAATATGCTGAATTTGAAGAGAAAATGTTAAACGATGCACCTGCATTATTCATTTGCAGCCCGCAATTTGTATATATCACAAATACTAAAATTAAAGGGGATGAAACATCTGCAATTGTAAATCTTTCTTATCGTTTTTCTGATATCAACAAATGGTACATCAAAACAGTGAGAGAGAGAAGGTAAAAATAGAACTTATGACCAAATTATAAAATATAAAAATTAAACTATAATCTATGCTAGAGGAAGGTTTCGACAAGTATGATATGCGTCGAGTGATTCTGGAGTATCCAAACCAATTATCTAAAGGAAAGGAATTTGTAGAAAGGGTTGATTTAACTTCGCTGCCCCGAAAATATTCGAATCTAATCATTTGCGGGATGGGCGGATCTGGACACCCAGGTGAGCTACTTAATCAATTTTTGAATTCGAGAAAAAGAACATTTTCTTTACCACTATACGTTCAAAGGACATATAATCTGCCTAGGAATGCAGATGAAAACTCCTTAATCTTTATTTCCTCATACTCTGGGAATACTGAAGAAACGATTTCTTGCTTCCAAGAGGCGTTGGAAAAAGGTGCAACTATTGTCTCTTTTGCTGCTGGGGGGAAAGTTGAGGAACTTTCAAAGAAAAATTCAATTCCGTTTGTGAAGTATACCATGGACTTTGAAGGCTTTCAGCCTCGCTATGCACTTACATATGCACTTGTAGCAATGAATGAAGTCTTGACAAAACTATCACTATCTGATACAGTTAAGGATCTTCCAAAACTATCTAGTAGAGATCTTGAAATTTCTGGAGAGGAAATAGCCAAGAGATTAAAAGGCAAGACTCCTATTATCTATGCTTCTAATCGTTTTAAAATTGGGGCTAAGATGCTCAAGATTAAAATCAATGAAAACGCTAAAACTCCCGCTTTTTGGAACTACTTTCCTGAATTGAGTCACAATGAGATGGTCGGGTTCACAAATCCACAGGGAAATTTTTATGTTTTAATGTTCGAAGACGAAGATGACCATCCTCAAATTAGAAGAAGGATTGGAATTACAAAAGAGCTATACGAAGAAAAAGGCTTGGAGGCTGAGGTTATTAAAATTACTGGAGAATCTTATCTTGAAAAAATTCTCAATGTTTTTATCTTAGGCGACTGGATTTCCTACTATCTAGCCTATGAATATAAGCAAGATCCAACGCCAGTGGATATGGTGGAGGACTTGAAAAAGAAGCTAGCATAAAACTTTTAAAGGTTTTGAGTAGCAAATTGTGATTTTTATTGCAGTTTGTCTCTCAAAGCTTTACAAAAAACAAAAGTTTGTGACAATACGCTAAAACGAGAGCAAAAGTCACGCGAAGAACTTTTTGATATTTATTTTGTCGAAATTAATATTATTTTGTGAATCTTTCTAAAAAATTGAACATTACTTCTGTATGTTCAAACAAAAACTTTACTCTAAGTTTTATTTCTCAAAATGAGAAAAAATTTGTACGGTCTTTGACTTTGCAAAAAATACATTTCGATTGTGAATTATCTTGATGTGTCTAATTTATCAATTCACACTTTTATTTATAATTAATATAAAATGAACACTAAAAAAACAACCGGGGAAAGAACGCCGTTCAAACCTCGCGTTACTAACAAGAAATCTTTAAACAGGACGAAGCAAGTGCCTTCTTCAATTGCACTTAGAGGAAATCCTCCGAAAAATAATAGCGTATCCACCTACAAAAAGAATTTTAGAATAATTCCAGTTGGTGGATTCGAAGAGATTGGTAGAAATATGACCATTTTCGAATATGGCAATGATATCATCATTGTAGACATGGGATTGATGTTCCCAGAGGAAGATATGATGGGAATCGACTATATCATTCCTAACATCGAATATCTAAAAAAGAATCAGAAAAAAATTCGTGGAGTAATTATCACTCATGGACATTTTGATCATATTGGTGGAATCCCTCATATTATGCCTGAGATTGGAAATCCTCCGATCTATACAACGGAGCTGACAAGAGCAATGATTCTTAAAAGACAAGAAGACTATAAACAATGTGCTCCTTTGAATGTGAAAACCGTTCGGAAGATTGATCGCCTTACGCTTGGAGAGCTTAAGGTTGAGTTTTTTCATGTAAATCACTCAATCCCAGATGCAATAGGTCTTGCTATTCACTCACCAAATGGCACAGCAATCCACACAGGAGACTTTAAATTTGATCACTCCCCTGTAAACGATGCTCCTGCTGATATTGCTAAGATTGCACGCTTAGGCTCTGAAGGAGTTCTGGCTCTTTTGTCAGACAGTACTGATTCCACTAAACCTGGGTACAGTATCTCAGAATCTGAAATTCGTAAAGGAATTGAGGAGATTTTTGAAAAAGCAAAAGGACGTGTTATCACTGCCACTTTTTCATCATTAGTGAGCCGTATCCAACAAATCGCAGAAGTTGCCGAACAATATGGCAGAAAACTTGCAGTAGACGGATATTCTATGAGAAATAATGTGGAAATTGCAAGAGAACTTGGTTATATTAATGCAAAAAGTTCAACCTTCATTGACATCAAGCAAGTCAAAAACTATCCAGACAACAAAGTTGCAATCTTATGTACTGGAGCCCAGGGAGAGGGAAATGCTGTTTTAATGAGAATTATCAATAACGAACATCGTTTTGTGAAAATTAACAAAGGAGATACCGTTGTGTTCTCTTCTTCCGTTATTCCTGGTAATGAAAGAACTGTTCAAGGAATGAAGGATACTCTGTATAAAAAAGGTGCTGAAGTGATGCATTACAAGATGATGGATATCCATTCTGGTGGACATGGTGCGCAAGAAGATCTTAAAATGATGATCAACCTTGTACGGCCTAAATATCTTATTCCTGCTCATGGAACCTATTACATGAGAAAAGCTCATGGTGATCTTGGAAAAATGATGCGCATGACTGACGACAAAATAGTCTTAGGAGAAAACGGTCTTGTGCTTGAATTTGATAAAAATGGAAACCGAGTATCTTCACAAGAAAAAATTCCTAGTTCTTATGTGATGGTTGATGGTCTTGGTGTTGGTGATATTGGAAATGTAGTTTTACGTGACCGACAATTACTTGCTGAAGATGGAATGTTTACGATTGTAACCATTATTGAAAAGAAGACTAAGGAAGTGATTGGTGAGCCTCAAGTAACTTCAAGAGGGTTTATCTATGTAAAAGAAAACTTCGACCTTGTAAACGCAACAAAGAAGCGAGTCAAAGCAATTATTGCAAAATCTACTTCCAAGGAATCTTCACCAAATTGGGATTACATCAAAAATAGTATCCGTGATGATCTGGGTCAGTTCTTGTTCCAGAAAACAAAACGGAGACCGATGGTTCTTCCTGTTATTATCGAGGTTTAGATTTAGCTGAAAAAAATCGATTTAAAAAACACCCTTTTGGGTGTTTTTTATTTGGAGCCTACGGTCGGACTCGAACCGACGACCGATCGCTTACAAGGCGATTGCTCTACCAACTGAGCTACGTAGGCTTTTAATATTCTGTGGGCCGGGAGAGATTTGAACTCCCGTAGGCTTTCGCCGCCTGATTTACAGTCAGGTGCATTTGACCACTCTGCCACCGACCCATGAATTTGCTCTAAAACTTCAATTTGTGAGCCGATGCGCGGATTTGAACCGCGGACTTACTCCTTACCATGGAGTTACTCTACCAACTGAGTTACATCGGCAATTATATTTCAAATTAAACAAAAAGTCAATGCCTGATAGTGGACATTTAAACGATTTATTCGCTATTTTAAACGTTTTAAAAGTTTTATTTTTTCCAACTTTCTACTTGCATCGACATCTCTTGCGGAAACTTTTAAGATAAATCTATAAGCACTTTGCGCATCATCAAAATTATCCATTTTGATATATAGTTCTCCTAACTGTCGATATCCTTCGATATCTTTTGGGTTAGTAGCAATTTTCTGTAGAATTTTCTTTTCTAAAATTTTTCTATCAACACCTAGCTCATCATCATCTTCAATTATGTTTTCTCTGGAAACTTTTTTGGGTCTGACGATACTTTTCATGGAACTATCAAATTGATTTTGCTTTGCGGTCTTTGGATCAATTTTCGTTACTCCATCAGAAAAATCATTAAATGACTCCTCGGAGAAAAAGCCTTTCTCTTGAATTACTTCTTTTTTCTTAAAGGGATTGATTTTACTGAAAAAGCCTTTTTCAGCCGACACCTCTTTTTTCTTATTTTTTTCGCCATTCCCAACTGCATCTTTTTTAACAACTTTTTGCTCTGTTAGTTTGTGCAGATTATCCAATTTGGATTTTTTAGTGGTAGTGTCTTTTGCTTTTTTCTTGTCAGTGCTTTTTGAAAAAACTTCCTTCGAAGCAACTGGCCTATTTTTAAAGATATTTTTTTTAGATTTTATAGTCGCAGTACTAGGAAGCTCATCAACAATAGGTTCATTTTTAGATTTTTTCTTGGCTTTTATTTCCATTAAGCCAGAATGTGCGTTTTGCAATGCTTTTTTTGCATTGCTGACAATTGCCTCTGCAAACCAAACAAAGAATTCTGAAAGCTTGGAAAAAAGAAAAGAAAAAGAAAATTTTCTTTCCTTTTTATCTCTTTTTCTAATTTCCCTCCTTAATTCTGCACTTTTACCAGCTTGTTTGAACTTCTTTAAATTCCTTCCAAAAATCCCAATAATCACAATTAAGCTAACGAAAATTAGTGCAATCAAGATAATATTAAGTATATCCATTTCTTTTCACCCTTATAGAAAATTATTTCTTTTTTAGTTCTTCGATACTAACGAAAACAATTGATCGATCCTCCAGTTCAACTTTCAGTTTTTCACTTAAAGTCATTTGCTCAAGAACTTTGCCTTTTTTTCCACTGAAGTTTACGATATCTCCTCTTTGTGGCATCTCTTTCATCATCTCTTGGTATTGTTTCGCCTCATACGAAAGACAACACATCAGTCTCCCGCATAAACCAGATATTCTATCCGATCCTCTGTGTGAAATGAATTGACAACGTGCCATTTCAGTTGAAATACTACACAAACCGCCAGACATCTTCCTACAGCATAATTCTCGCCCACAAATACCATAACCACCGCAACGACGAGCTTCATCACGAGAGCCCACTTGTTGCAATCTAATCGATTTTCCATAACGAGAAGAAAGGTTTTTTACTAATTGACGAAAATCAACCCTTCCATCTGCAACAAAAGCAATAACGGCACAACTGCCATCAAGACTAATACGGACATCGATAACTTTCATTGGAATTTCCAAAGATCTTGTCTCCTTTTTAGCTTCAACAAGCATTTCATGCTCCCTAGCCTTATAGTTTAATGTCATCTCTAGGTCTTGCGATGTTGCTTTTCGGATAACCTTTCCAGCGACATCCTCCCCTTCAACATTTTTGTCGACAATTAAGACATCTGCAATGAAAGCGCCCCATTCGTGTTCAACAACAACCTTGTCATCTTTTTGGAATCCCTTTGAAGCGGAGGTCACATTTTTTGGTTGGTCCCAGTCAAAAAATCGAATAATCATACTATTGCGGGGTTTTTAATAAATTCTTCTCAAATCTCAAAATTATAATTCCATTCTTGTGAATTCACCTACCTTGATGTTTTCACCCATTTTACCAGCCTTTTCCTTGATCATTTCCTCAACAGTTCTGTCTGGGTCTTTTACAAAAGCTTGCGAGAGTAAAGCGTTTTCTCCTCTCAATTTTTGTTCTTTCCCAAGCATAATTTTTTCGATAATTTCTTTGGGTTTCTTTTCTTCTTTTAATTCCTCGGCCCACATTTTTTTATGTTCCTCTATGATATCCTCTGGAACTTGGTCTGGAGAAACACTTTTAGGGTTCATAGCGGCAATATGCATTGCCACGTCTTCTCCCAGGGCAAGAAATTCTTCGTTCATTGCAACAAAGTCTGTTTCACAAAGTAGTTGCACAATGACTGCAACTTTCTTATTTGTGTGCACATAAGAAGCAATAATTCCTTCACAAGCTTCCCTGCCTCCCTTTTTATTAGCCTTCTCCAGGCCTCTTTTTCGCAAAAGTTCGATTGCTTCTTTCTCATCACCATTCGCTTCGTCTAGAGCTTTTTTAACATCGATAACTCCAGCTCCAGTTTGGTTTCTGATTTTTTTTATTAATTCCAACATAACTATTTTGATTAACTTGAATAATGTTTAACAATTTTACCTCAGAAGGTTGTTTTTAAATAAATAGTTGCGCACTATTTCAGCTGTTTCTTTGTTTCAGCTTCTTTAATCCCACTCTTAGCTTCCATCATTTTCTTCAAGAAAACGCCTAAAATATATTTAAGTGAAGACAAGGCATCGTCATTAGCTGGAATTGGAGCTTCTACGCTAGTGTGGTCACTGTTTGTATCAACCAATCCAACAACTGGAATTCCCATCAAATGAGCTTCCTTGATTGCTAATTCTTCTTTTTTGACATCTAAGGCAATTACTAGATCTGGCAATCTATTCATTCGAACAAGTCCCCCCATTTTCTCTTCTATCTTATCCAGTCTTTTCTGTAGTTTATGTCTCTCAAGCTTTGTCAAAGATTTCAATTTTTCCTGGGCCAAAGCGTCAGTATTATCAGTGAAGAATTTAACTCTCTTTTTAATTATATCAAAATTTGTAAAGGTCCCACCAAGCCATCTTTCATTGACATATGGATATTCCAATTTGTCAGCAACGGCTTTTACGAGGTCTTTGCTTTGTTTTTTAGTCCCAACAATCATAACTGTTCCTCCTTTTGCAACAGTTCTCCCAATTCTTTCCAGTGCCTTCTCAAACAATACCAATGATTTTTCAAGATCAATGATATGAATTCCATTTCTTACTCCAAAGATGAATTGTCCCATTTTTGGGTTCCATCTTGATTTTTTGTGTCCAAAATGAACACCTGCTTTCAGCATTCCCTCTAGGGAAAGCTCATACTTGTCTGTTGCATTTTCTGCAACATCAAAAGCAACACCCTCTTTTGGGGCCACTTTTTTTGCTTCTTTCACTTCTTCAGTCATTTTTTTACCTTATAAATTATCCTCTACCCAACTTTAACTCCAGCTTTTCTCAAAATTTGAGCAGGTAAGCCAGCGATTGAGTATGTGTATTTATCACCAGAAAACCCCAGTGACTTAAGACAATTTAACATAGAAAAATAAAAAAGTAAAGGGGTTTTAGTTTGTTTTGGGACTTTATTGGAATGGTCGCGCTTTCTCTTTCTCAATTACTTATTTCCAAAAAATAAAAGCTTCTGGCATTGACAAAATTGAGATTACAGTATATATTAAATTATTGTGCTAATTCTTTTAGATTATGCTCAATTTTTAAGTTTTTTGAAATAAAACACTTTTCACAAACTACTCCAAGGAGGTGATTTAAATGGAACAGAAAAGGTCTAAAAGGCCGAAGATTGAAATGGTCAAGTGTGAAATCACTAGCATTGAAACTGGCGCTAAAGAAGATTTTGCCCTCTTAAGACCTTTAATCAAACTTAACATTGGTATTATTGGCAGCATTACATGCGCAATAAGTAAGATTTCAGGCATTAAGAAACCCAAAGAGAAAGACCTTGTTATTGCCTACAATGTACATCGAGTAACAAAAGGATGGCGAGCGCAAGCAGCTAAGGTGAGTAATTAGATACATTTATCTAAAAATCAGCAAATCAGCAACTAAAAAGGAAAAGGAGTCTTGTCTTGAAAACAGATAACATCAAACTGGCCGGAGAAGCAGCAGAAAAGTTGAATGGTAATACTAGGGAAATTTTTCCGCTGCAAACGCATCAAGAAAGTGATGAGAGTATGTATGGTTATATTAGAAGACTGGTTTTTTATCACATTCTTCCCAAAAAACCTATCCTCACCATTAGCGAGCTTATTGAGACCATTGAGAAAATAACCCATGAAAAGGTCTACAAAGCCTTTCTTTTGGTGAGTATCATTTTTGAAGATTCCGGATTGATGCTTGACGGAGATGTGTTGACTTACACTATCTTTTCCAATGAACAGGTAGTAAAAATTCGCTATCAAGCAAAAAAGTTTATCGGGAAAGCTGGCGGAAAAATTGAAGAGGAAGAACTCCTCAAAAAAATCACCGACTATTTCAGTAACAAGGGCCTCGATCTAAAAAATATGCCCCTTGTTAACTGTTTATTTCATAACCGATCAAAATTTCATTGCACGGTTGAAGGAGAGCAAAGAATGATATCTCATTCATATAGCAACTTCATACGGTAACACGTAAGAGCGGTTGGTGAAATAATCTCACTAACATCACTAACAAGTGAGGAATAAAAAAGGGATTCGTAAAATTTTTGCGAATCCCTTTTTAACTTGCAAATTGACTTTTCCGCCCACAATGATAGTCTTGGATATAGGTTTCTCCTAAAATAAATATTGGGATTTAGAGCCTTTTAACAATTTATATTTCTTATTTTTCTCAAATAGTAAAGAGTAGAGATCAAAAGAGTAGAAGATAAAAGGAATCATGCGAGTTTCTGTTGCGAGTCAACGATTATACTCCTTTTCCCTTTTACGTTTTGATTTTTACTTTATTTTTCAATTTTTTTGGGGAATATAGAAAAAACATTATGGAACAAAAAACTTTTTCCATGGAAGTGGGAGAAAAAACACTTTCAGCGGAATTTGGGGTTTTAGCTGGACAGGCAAATGGTTCAGTTAGGCTTCAGTTTGGTGACACTGTCATTCTTGCAACTGCAACAATGAGCAAGGATCGTAGAGAAGGGATGGACTGGTTTCCTCTTTTTGTAGATTATGAAGAACGTTTTTATGCTGCTGGTAAAATCAAAGGTTCTCGCTTTATTAAACGAGAAGGACGACCTTCTGATAAAGCGGTTTTGAGTGGTCGAGTAATTGATCGTACAATTAGACCTCTCTTCGATGAACGAATGCGAAATGAAATTCAAGTAGTCACAACTGTACTTTCCATTGACAAGGAAACTGATCCTGCGCTTGTTGCGGTAATGGCAGCTTCATTGGCGATAGGGACATCTGACATTCCTTGGAGAGGACCAGTAGGAGCTGTACGAATTGGACAAAAAGATGGGGAGTTTACTCTGAATCCTGCGAATAACACTTTAGAAGAATATGCAGCTGACGTACTCGTTGCTGGAACAGATGGGAAAATCAATATGATTGAGGCTGGTGCAAATGAAATGTCCAATCCTGATATGCACAAGGCAATCTCTCTTGGATTCGAGCAAGTAAATGAAATTTGTAAATTCCAACAAAAAATTATTGACGAAATTGGGAAAGAAAAAACAAAAGTTGAACTAACAACTCCATCAAAAGAATTTGCGATTGAAATTAACTCTTTCTTTGAGGAGCAAGGACTTGTAGATGCTTTCTATACTCAAGACAGAGGAACAAGGGATGAGAAAATGGGCACTATTAAAACTGCTCTCAAAGAATTTTTAGAAGAGAAGTACTCCAAAGAAGAAGTCCCTGCAAGAAAAGCAGAGGCTCTTTTGCTTTTTGAAAATTTCCTCAATAAAGTTCTTCATGATCGGATTATTAACGATGGCGAGAGACCTGATGGAAGAAAGGTTGATCAAGTTAGAAATATTTCAGCAAAAGTGAAGGTGTTGCCCAGAACTCATGGGAGTGGACTCTTTGATCGTGGTGAAACACAAGCACTCACAGTTGCTACTCTTGGATCTCCTGGAGATGAACAAATTATTGACACTATGGAGGTTGATGAAAAAAGACGTTACATGCATCATTACAATTTTCCTCCTTTTTCTGTTGGAGAGGTTCGCCCAATGCGTGGACCAGGAAGACGAGAAATTGGACATGGCGCTCTTGCGGAGAAAGCTCTTATGCCAGTTTTGCCAAGTAAAGATTCTTTCCCGTACACAATGCTTTTAGTTAGTGAAGTTCTTTCCTCTAACGGATCCTCTTCAATGGCTTCAACTTGTGGATCAACATTAGCACTTATGGATGCTGGGGTCCCTTTGAAAAATCCCGTTAGTGGAATTGCCATGGGAATCGTTGTTGATGAAAATGATAATTATAAAATTCTTTCTGATATTCAAGGCCCTGAGGATCACTGGGGAGATATGGATTTTAAGGTTGCTGGTACAAAGGACGGGATTACTGCGATGCAGCTTGATGTAAAGATTGATGGGATTACTCCTCAGATTGTTGAGGAGGTCTTAGATAGAGCATATGAAAGTAGGATGCAGATCATGGATGTCATGCTAACTACAATTGGTGCTCCAAGAGAAGAGATGTCAGAATATGCACCAAGAATTATTATCATGAAAATCGATCCAGATAAAATTCGTACCGTAATTGGACCTGGAGGAAAGGTTATTAACGAAATCATTGATACAACTGGTGTCCAAATTGATATCGAAGATGATGGTAGCGTGTTTATAACAGCAGAGGAAGCTGAGGGTGGCAAAAAGGCCCAGGAATGGATTAAAAACCTAACTCATGAACCTAAATCAGGAGAAGTTTACAAAGGAAAAGTTATGAAAATTATGGATTTTGGTGCTTTTGTGGAAATTTTACCTGGCAAAGAAGGTTTAGTCCATATTTCACAACTTTCTACTCAGCGAGTTGAGAAAGTTGAAGATATCGTCAAAGAAGGACAAGAGGTTTCAGTTCGTGTTCTAGAAATCGATTCCCTTGGAAGATTGAATCTAACAATGAAACCAGACCCTTCAAAGAAAGACTAGTTATCGGCGATTACGTGAATCCTTTAATAAAAACATCCCACTAATAGACGGGATGTTTTTATTTTTGAATTTTGCTTAGAAGGAAAATTCTGGTATAATGAACACGAAATTATTTTCAAAAAACAAATAAAAATTATTAAGCTTCCACTATGTCTTGGTTTACAAAAAAGAAAGATCCAGAAGATGACAAAAAAGAATCTTCACCTATTACAATAGAAACAATGAATGCGGACTTAGAAAACACCTCGAAAGAAGGAGCTGGCGCTAAGAAGAAAGAAGAGGGCAAAAAATCAATTAAGAAAAGCCCTTTTTTAGTTGGGAAAGAAAAAGTAGAAAAAGATTCTGTCTCTGTTAAAAAAAACCTAAAGGAGGGAGAAAAAGATACCCCAAACAAAAAAGAGGAAGTGGTCACTAAAGCACCTGTTGCCGTGGAGGATAAGCTTAATAAAATGGATATCGAGAAGGTCGAAGAGGTAAAAATAGGAACTTCCACAGAGAAGGTTGATTTAGAGGAAAAATTACCTAAAAGTCCAAAAGATGAAGGGGAAACGCTTGAGGACAAAATGGAAAAAATTGTAAAAAATAGCAAAAAGAAACCTGCCAAGATAACTCCAAAGGAGCCAGTATCTGTGCCGGAAGATTCGCTTACAAAAGAACCTTTGGAAGAGGAAAACGAGTCGAAAACTGAGGACAAGGCCGAAGAGGAAGTGAAAAATAAAAAGAGCAAAGGAAAAGATTTTTTCAAGCCCTTGAGGAAAAAAGAAAAAAAGGTAGCCTCTGTGTTACCAGCGAAACAATCCTCTCGTTCACTAACAAAAACACCGACTATGAAATCTCCTTTTGGTGTTCCAAGAAAGGGAGTCTCAGTAGCTGATAAAACCAAAAAGAAAGCTGTCGAAAAAAGAGTTAACAAGCCCTTGTTAATCCTAGCAGTTATAGTTTTTGTATTGACCTTATTGGCTATTGGCTATAATTATTACCGAAATTCAAAGAAGGAGCCTTCTATCAAAACAACTCCGATGGTCATTGAACCAGAACCAATAGAACCAGCTTATAAAACAGATAACTTTGCTGATTCAGCAATAATACTTCAAACATCCAAAGAATTATTACTAACTGATTTAAAGGAGTTTACGAAAAAAGAAAAAGTGTCTGACCCTAATAAATTCCTTGACGGACAGTTCATTAGACCGTTACAGAACGAAACTGAATATATAGCTGGGATTGAGGTTTTGAAAGTTTTTAACTCAGAGGATTCAAGTCTTAATGGTTTTCTAGCTGACCCTGTGATAATTTTTATTACTCAAGAACCTACGAATGCTAAGGCGAGAGAGGCAGTTATATCCCCTGCACTCTCAACAGAGGAAGTGTTGAAGGAAGAGACAAAAGTAGCGGAGGGGGAAATAGCAGCAGAAGAAGTAAAAGAAGTAATTTCCGATGAAACTGTCAATAAACTTTCTTTGATGCTTGAATTGAAAGAAGGTAGTGACCCTAGTGCTGTAATCGAAAGGTTGATTGAAATCGAAACAATTTTCCCAGGAACATTGCAAAGTTTGATGCTCTTTGAAGACGTGACCTTAGTAAACGAAAAAATTATCTTCAACGAAGCTGCTATTGTTGGAAGGGAGAACCTCGTCCACGCTGTGCGATATTTTAACTTCGAATCTGGAGATTTAACAAAATCGCTCGAATGGGGCTTACTTGAATATAAGAATAAATCCTATATTTTCTTCACAACATCAAAGGCCTCCACAGACTCCTTAATAAAAGCACTTTACTAAGACACTGTGGAAAAACTGTGGAAAACACTTAAAGGCAAATTTTTATCCATTACTCTTTAAAATCGTCGTTTTCTTCTTTGTTTAAGCTTAAACAGGGCTTATGATTGACCAAACGATTACAAAATGCTATAATAGCTTTGTAAGTGAGAAATACATACGCATTACAAAAAGTTCATTAAAAAATTTCTATACCGTACTTTCGGCAGAAGTGTTCCAATCGTGCTTTCCCCCTATTCACGATTGGAACTCTTCTGCTGACCTAATATAAAGAAGTAAAAAGAGATATGATAAAAAATTTATCATATCACCTAGCGACTTCTCTTCCTAGTGCTTAGGCACTAACAAAAAACAAAAATAAAAACAGTACTTACCAAAACAAAAAATAAAGTGGGATTAACCCAAGGAACGGTAGAAGAATAAAATATAAATGTGTAAAGCTAGGACACATAACTCCCGACGAGAATTCTAAAATAATAATCAAATTGCTCAACAAAAACACCCAAAACACCCAACGAGCGAGGAGATTTTGAGAAATTTCGCCGGAAAACCAGTGGCGACACGCCACATTAATAATATATTGTAGGGTGCTGTCGCCCTGGTAACCAATTCCAAAACAAACACTGGTTTAATAAAAATAAGTAGAAACGCCCAAAAGGCGGTTTTTTTATTCTTTAAAATAAAAATAAAGGTGATTTCTCAATTGAGCAATCACCTTATATATTTTTGCCTACTAACATTGTTCTACCAAGAAGAAGCGTTTTCATCTCTATGGTTCATCAATAAATCACAGAAAAAGAACAACATAAGCAACCCAAAGCATTCCAACGCTTTGGCAACGCTGAAGTGAACAAGCCTCAGAAGTCCTATAAAGCTTGCGCTCTCTTCCATCTCCCAGACAAACCACTTTCTTAGAAATTTATAAAGTTTCAAGGCAACCTCCTTTAAATAACTATTGAACTTTCTTTAGCCAAATTTCAACTTCAGTACCATTTACTGAGATCTTTTGACTATAATCAAACTCCTCTGTTAATGTAATATTCTCAATGCTCTCAGCCAAAACTTCTTTTGAGATTTCTTCACTAAATTTATTAAAGATCATTTCACCACCTTTGTAGTTCACTTGAATCCTGTCTTGGATTTCAAAGCCAGCTTTCTTTCGTGCACTTTGAATGAATCTCACTAATTCACGCATGTCACCTTCCAGTTTTAGCTCTTCTGTTATTTCCAAGTTCAAATAAACACGAATTTCATTATCCTCTTTTTGCTTTAATTGCTCATTTTCCTTCTCTTCATTAGTGGTTTGTATAACTTTTCTTACATTAACCTCATCTTTTATCAGCTCTAGATATTCCTCTCCTAATTCAACTTTACTAGCAAAAACTAATAACTCACTTAATGGTTGTCTGACTTTAAGCTTATTTTCAGCTCTCAGGTTCAATCCGAATTCAATGACCTTTCTAGTCGATGCCATTTTTTTACTAATTTCCTCTTCAATAAGATCCTCCTTTGCAACTGGATAATCAGCAAGATGCACTGATTCTTCATCTGTTAAATTGCGATAAATCTCGTCTGCTACAAACGGTGTAAATGGTGCGATTAATTTTGAAAATTCAACCAACACAGTCCAAAGAGTTTGGTAGGCTTCTTGCTTGTCAGAATCACTCTCACTCTTCCAAAATCGCCTCCTGGAACGTCTAATGTACCAATTGGACAATTGGTCGATAAAATCCATTATTGTCTTTGTAGCGCCTGGTAGATTATACTCTTCCATATTCTCATCTACCGTTTTAATGAGCTTGTTTAATTCAGACAAAATCCACTTGTCTAACAAATTTTTTCCAGTTGTTGCGCTTTTTGTGTCGTCAGAAGACCACTTATCAATATTGGCATACATAACAAAGAAGCTATAGCTGTTCCAAAGTGTTCCTAGCTTCCTTTGAATATCGGAGACGTCTTTGTCGATAAGTGTGAAGTCTTCCCCATTAAGCAGAGGGGAGCTCATCAATAGATAGCGAAGTGCATCAGCGCTATACTGATCGAGTAAAATATTTGAATCAGTGTAATTCCCTAGGGATTTACTCATTTTTTTACCATCTGAGCCAGCTATTGTTCCTGTGACAATTACATTCTTAAAAGCCTCTTCTCCAAAAAGACCGACAGAAATAGCGTGCAAATAATAGAACCAAGCTCTTACCTGTCCTACATATTCGGAAATGAAGTCCCCTGGGAAATTTTCTTCAAATTTTTCTTTATTTTCAAACGGATAATGAAATTGAGCAAATGGCATTGAGCCAGATTCAAACCAACAATCCATCACTTTTTCTACTCGTTTCATTTGCACACCTTTATACTCAAAGGTTATTTTGTCAACATAGGGCAAATGATAATCATCAAGTTCTTGTCCTGACAGTTCCTTGAGTTCAGCATAGCTTCCGATTACTTTTTCAATAACAGTTCCGTCTTCTTTTTCTCCACGCCAGACTGGGATTGGGGTTGCCCAAAAACGATCACGACTCAAATTCCAGTCAGGGGCAGTCTCTACAGTATTTTTAAAACGCTTTTCTTTGAAAGTAGCAGGAAACCAATTAATGTTTTCATTTTGCTCTAACATTTTCTGTTTTTGTCCTTCAATATCCATAAACCAACTTGGGTGGGCTCGATACATTAACTTTGTGTCACAGCGATGACAATGCGGATATTCGTGTTGGATATAGTCAATTTTCATCACTACCTCTTCAGCCAACAATGTTTTTGCAATTTCTTTGTTTATTTCCCATACATTTTTTCCTGCCCATCTTCCGTCAATATAATTTCCATTTTCATCAACAGTGTTCACTATTGGTAAATTTTCTTTCTTAGCAATAACATAGTCATCCTCACCAAAAGCAGGAGCGATATGCACAATTCCCGTTCCATCTTCAGTTGTCACAAAATCTCCAGCAATTATTCTATGAGCATTCTCACCATGATCTTCAAAAAGTGGTTTGTATTTTTTGCCAACTAAGTCGCTTCCTTTTATTTCTTCAACTACCTCTGGGACTATTGGCGGAACAGTATCTTCACTTTTACTAAACCTATCCACTAGAGACGCTTTGATCAAACTATTCTCTTTTTCATAAATATCCTTTGCGGCAATGTAATATTCGACATCACCAGTTTCAATGTCTGTTATGGCAATTTTTACATATTTAATGTCTTTGCCAACAGCAAGTGCTACATTAGCTGACAATGTCCAAGGTGTTGTCGTCCATGCTAAGAGAAAAGTGTTTTTTTCTCCTTCAAGCTCAAATTTTACATATGATGATGGGTCTGTTACCACTTTATAACTATTATCCATCGCCACTTCTGACTTGGAAATCGGTGTAGCGCAGCGTGTGCAATACATCAGAACTTTCTCTCCCTCATAAATCTTCCCTTTCTCATGCAGAGTTTTAAAAGCCCACCAAACACTTTCCATATATTCCTTGTCCATTGTTTTGTAGGCATTTTTAAATTCCACCCAACGTCCAATTCTCTCAATTGTGTCTTCCCAAACGCTTCCGCCTTGGACCATTTCCAAATGGCAAGTTTTAATATATTTTTCTAGTCCAACCTTTGGAACGTCGCGCTTATCTTTAATCCCTAACTTCTTTTCCACTAAATTCTCGGCTGGGAGACCATGACAATCCCAACCCCAACGCCTTTCAACTCTCTTACCTTTCATCGTCCAATATCTTGGCACTACATCTTTAACTATAGAAGAAAGTAGAGTTCCATAATGGGGAACGCCAGTGATAAAGGGGGGGCCATCATAAAAAACATATGCATTGCTCTTATCTCTATTCTCAATTGATTTTTCAAAGGTTTCGTTCTCTTTCCAATAAGAAAGCACGTCTTGTTCCATTTCTGAATACTTTCTTTTTGGGTCCAATTTTTTAAACATATTCCTAAGATTAAAATTATTTATAAAAACAAAAACAACCACCATCCCAAAGGACGACGATTGCCGTGGTACCACCTTCTTTTAATTTTGCATTTTTGCAAAACTCTTAATTACAGCTATTACGGGCTTACCCGACGAATTCTACTTCCCTTCTAAAAGGTTTCTTTTCGTAGCTCCAGAGTGATTACTCTTTCAACGCTATTTACCCTTTTACAATAACTGGAAATTTATTTTTTGTAAAGCGCTTTTGCTTTGAATTCTTTTGCTTAAAATTATCTATTATGCTAAGATAAGCTTAGACTTAAGTTAAATTTTGCTACAATTTTTGTGGCATATTTGCTGTTATCTAAAAAATAAATTGAAGAATTATGCTGGAACAAAACACATTGGGAGAACTGAAAGAAGGCCTACTTAGTGAAAAAATAAAACTTGAAAAAGATATCGACAAGATTGCTATTAAAACTGACGAGGGTTACAAGGCAAAGGTTGAGGATCTTGGAAGAGAGGAAGATGACAATGCTGAGGAGATGGAAAAGAAGGAGGCAGCTCAAGGGCTTATTAAGGTTTTAAGCGACAATCTTAATGAAGTAGATGAAGCCTTGGAGCGAATGGAAGCCGGAACTTATGGACATTGTGCAAATTGCGATGAAGAAATTCCGATAGAACGACTTCGTGCATATCCTGCAGCAACAAGCTGTGTTAAATGTCATGAATAAACTTTTGCGAGCGTTTCTGGTTCCGATTAGTATTCTTGTTTTTGATCAAATTTTTAAATTTTTGGCCACAAAAAATCTCCTGCCACAGGTTGGGAGTTTTTTTGAAACAATTTCTTGCAATTCGGGCATTGCCTTTAGTATTCAATTGCCAACAAGTGCCTTTATTGTGCTATGGCTTCTGTCAATAGCAGTTATTGTATACCTATTAAAATTAGAGAAAAATAACCTTGCACTTTTATTCATACTTGGCGGGGCAATTTCAAATATCATTGATCGAATCTTCGACGGATGCGTCACAGATTACATCACACTACTGAACATTCCTACGTTCAATTTCGCAGACGTCGCGATAACACTTGGGGCCAGTTGGTTTGTAATTCGTGTACTTTTCAGTAAAAAATAACCTCCTTTGTTTAAATAAAAAAAGCGGCTCCATTTAATTCAATGGTTCCGCTTGATTTTTTTCTAATACCACAAAGACCTGCTAGGGGTGATATCAATACCATGTTGTCTCTTGAAGTCAACTGTCTAGAGCTCTGTAAAAAATTAAACTCAGCTAGAAAGTATAACAAAAGACCTAACTTCGTAAGGCAAAGTGTGTATTCTTAATTAGCAAATTCAAGTTTAATAACCAATCCCTATTTCCTAAAATCCTTTTTTGTTATAAACTTAATTCAAAAGATTTTGAATATTAATTAAAAACAAAATGGTCTCCAAAATCTATTCCTCTACTATCCTTGGGATGGAGGGAATGATTATTGAAATCGAAGTTGATACCTCACCTGGACAACCTTTGTTTAATATCGTAGGGCTTCCAGATGCAGCAATTAAGGAGTCAAAAGATCGCGTTGCTAGCGCATTGAAAAACTCAGGCTTTCGTCCGCCTCATCATTTCGGCAGAATCACTGTCAATCTTGCACCTGCTGATGTCAAAAAGGAAGGACCATCTTTTGATTTGCCAATTGCGATTGGGATTCTCTTGGCTTCAAAACAAATAGGTGCTATCCCTGAAAAATCAATTTTTTCAGGAGAACTTGCTCTTGACGGACGCTTGCGACGAATAAAAGGAGCTTTGCCAGTTGCTCTTTGTGGAAAAGAAAAGGGTTTTAATAAAGTCTTTCTTCCAATGTCATCCTCTGAAGAAGCTAATCTTGTAACAGATCTTGCTGTTTTCCCAGTGCAAACACTTAAACAATTAGCAAAGCACTTAAATAACATTTTACAAATAAGTCCACTTAAAAAGGAAACTTCCTATTTTGAAAAACTTACAAAAAGTGATTTTGAAAATGATTTTTCTTTTATCAAAGGACAGGCACATGTAAAGCGTGCGCTCGAAATTGCCGTTGCTGGAAATCACAATATTTTACTGTCCGGACCTCCTGGTAGTGGAAAGACAATGCTTGCAAAGGCTATTCCCTCTATTATGCCGCCTCTTAATCTCAATGAAGCATTTGAAGTTACTAGAATATACTCAATTTCTGGACAAACAAGTATTAAAAAGCCTTTTATTACCCAGCGCCCATTCCGCTGTCCACATCACAGCGCAAGTGCAATCTCCTTGGTCGGCGGGGGATCAGTTCCAAAACCAGGCGAAATTTCGCTTGCTAATCGTGGCGTTTTATTTCTTGATGAATTTCCGGAATTTTCTAGGGAAGTGATCGAGAACCTTCGACAACCACTGGAAGATGGGAGTGTCTCAATTTCTCGTGCTCAAGGTAGTTCAACATTTCCAGCACAATTCATTCTTGTTGCGGCAATGAACCCTTGTCCTTGTGGTTTTGCAACAGACCCTGATCGTTCTTGTGTCTGTACTCCATTTCAAATTGCACGCTACAAGAGAAAGCTCTCTGGCCCAATTATGGATAGAATTGATATACATATTGAAGTTCCCAAGCTCAAATTTGAAAAGTTATCTTCTAACGAATTAGGCGAAAAAAGTTTTGATATCAGAGAAAGAATTCTATCTGCAAGAAAACACCAAGAAGAGCGCTTTCTAAAATTCAAGACATTTACAAATTCTGAGATGAGCAGTCATGCAATTCGCAAATTTTGTGAAATCGGAGAGCAGGAAAAGAAACTTTTACAAAGTGCCGTTAGACAACTTGGACTTTCGCCACGTGGCTACCACCGACTATTGAAGGTTGCTCTCACCATTGCTGATCTTGCTGGAGATCAAAAACTAAATTCGGTTCATCTAGCTGAAGCAATCCAATACCGCTTTAGAATAGAAGATTAAAAAACTCCTTATATTGTATGTTGACAAAATCAGGAGTTAATTCTTCAATATTTTCTGCAATTTTTTGTTATCCATTTTTCTTCAGCCTTGTCCCTAATAGACCGTTCTTTTAACAAAGCATAAGGCACTTTGCTAAATAATTTCAGACAAGTCTCAGCATGCGGGCACCTATCTATTTTTTCGAGAGAAATTCTCCATCCACCACTATCAATTCTAGCAGCATAAAGCCCTGTTTCAGGGTTCCACATTGCCCTACTCGGATCATCACTTCTGGTTATAAATACCCAGCTATCTAATCCAAATTCTTTAATTTCTTGCCTATTCGCCTGAATAAACTTAAGGTATTCTAGTTGATTCATGACTACCCCCTTCAATCCTTTAAACTTCTTGTTTTAAAAATTATACCAAGATTGAAAAAATTATACACTATTTTATGTGTAACTCTTTTTTGTTATTTTGTCAATACAAATCAACATTTTACCGTTGGTTCATCCAATTTAAAGAGGCTTTTGAAATAATATTTCAAAAGCCTCTTTTTTCTGCTTGTTTCTAATTCATTGAATTGCACAATACCGCACCCCTTGTCTCTTTAAATTATTCTTTTACTGTCTTTAAGTTACTTAAACCAAGAGCAATTATTTCCTCAAGGGAAAGATTGATCCCTTGGGAAACTTCGTTTGCCTTTTGAATCGAAAGTCCCTGAAGCTCAGTTCCACCTTTACGAAGTGCTATTAACCCTTGATATGAGAAGCCTAGTTCTTTACAGAATGCCATGGCACCACCAGGGAGACCTTTCTTTTTCCAATCTTGGTATCTTTTATCGACAAAAGCAGCGAATGCTTTTGCAATAAGTGGGTTCTCTTTGAGATTTCCTTCAATATTCCCAAGTAGTACTTGTGCCTTTTTTGAATAATTTTCTTCGGGCACCAATACGCTCTTGTTGACAACATTGGCTTGAGTTTCAGTGGAGTTGCCTTCCGCATCAGCGCTGGCTACAGATTTTTTCTTGTCATTGTTCTGTTTAGCCGACTTTGGCGCTTCCATAAGCTGAAAACCTGCGACAACTGCTTCTTCTAATGTTGTTCCGAAAAAACTTGAGATTTCATCGGCCTTTTTTACAGATCCCTGAAGTTTGTTTTTTAAGTCAAAGAAAAAAGCTGTAGAACAAGGAACTTCTTTAAAAAATGTGGCCTTGTTTGTGTTTTTAGATTCCTTTTCGCGTAAAGCTTTCCAAATCTCAAACCGCATTTTCAAGAACGTGAAAAATGCCTTTGCAATATCCTCGTTCTCTCGCAAATTCCTCTCGATCCTTGGGAGAGTTTCTGCTACCAATTGCTTGATTTGATCTAAATCCGCAAAATCATCTCCGGACTCTCCAGAAACGCTCTGTGCGTCTCCTTTGTCATCCTCAACAGGAACAGCTTCAATTGCTTCGAGAGCAACTTTCGCTAAGATAAAGAAAACTACTGGTCTTTTATGATTTGGTATGACAGCAAGCGTTTCAATTGTTTTTGCAAACCTCCCAGGATTAGCACGGAAAGAATCACCAAGAGGTGTTTTCAACAATGCGACTGCTTGTTGCAAAAGAGCTTCCTGCTGTTTTGGAGAAAGAAGATTCTCCTCGACATTGATAAAATTTGCATAAGGTTCTCTTCTCGCAACCTCCCATTGCAAGAGCCATCTATTTCTTTGTGCGTCTTCTTTATCAGCGCATTCATTGCACATCCACCAGGCTGATTGTTTATACCCTCTACAAATCGGACACAAAACTCTTTTCCAGAAATTCCAAACTGCCATCATCTCCATAATATCATCAAAAACCTGGAAACCTGGAATGATTTCAATTTTGTCATCGGAAATTTTTTCTAAATCTCCCTCTGTTAAAACTGCTGCAAGTGCTTGCTCGCTCACAACTTCGCCTCTTTCTACAGGAACTTTTCTTTTCAATTTCCCTGTTTTCGCTTGAGAACCTGTCTCTGGTATTGCAATCTTTTTTTCTCTGGGCTGCCTTATCGTGACAGTCGACTTGACCATACTGTTAGTCTCACCATTTAAAGGTTTTTTATTTTTTTCTTCTTCGGCCGTCAAATCCACTTTATCAGAAGCTTCAACAGTCACAGTTTCGATTATTGGAACTTCTACTGGTGGTTCAGATTTCTTGATTTCATCAGTAGGAACAACCACTTGTGATCTTCTTTGTTGCGAAGCTTGTTGTGGTTTAACGGTAGAGCTTTTTTCTGGAGTAAACTGATGATCTCTTGGGATGTGAAATCCTGGATTAGCTTTTTTAAAAGCTTTCTGTTTTGTGGGATTCAAATTCTCCCCAACCATCCAATCCCAGTTTGCAAGATTTCTCCTCCCAATTTCGATTTGAACGATCCGCCTTGCTTCATCACCCCATTTGTAGTTGCAACCAAAACAAACCCATGAATTTACCTTTTTTGTACCTCCACAAATTGGGCAAATCACCCTATCGCTCTTTCGAGAATATGCCATCAAGTCAATGGCATACCAATCTCTAATAACCGGTTCTTCTCTAGCCTTACTTGCAATGTGAGTTTCCATTTTACCTCCTTGTGACCTTGTGGTTGTTTTCTATCTTTTCCTAAATAATTCGCTCCTTTTTCCTAAGACCTTTTCCGCTTTTGACTTTCTCTTTTGCCCAAGAATGAGCTTCCTGTGAATTGCGAACTTCAACACTCTCTTGCTCAATCCACCAGCTATCTTTAAAACGAAGATATATCTTCCAAGAATCAGAAGAGCCTAAAACACCTTTCGCTTCCCAACCAATATATACTTTACTGCCATCAACATCTTTAATTGCCCCAATGTTCTTAATTGACATTGAAGATTCCCTCCTTAAAAGGTTCTTGGTTTATAAAGCAATGTAGAAATTTTGTTAATGAACCGTCTAATTTTTTAAAATTAGATTTCTAAAGATAACCTTCTAAACCTAACTTGTAAACAAAAAGACCAGTTTTTATTCTGGTCTTTTGAAGTTTATTTGTTGTTTTTTGGGGAAATTCTTTAATAAATATACCCTTTGATTACTCTACTTTTGGCAGATAAGGTTCTTGTATTTTCAATCCAAGGACCTCTGTAGTTCATTTCACGAATTGTTACATTGCCTCCTTTAACCTTAGTCACAATTCCAACATGTCCATACCAACTTTCACTTGTAACCATAATGGCTCCTTTTTTGGCCTTTTTACCAGTTTTTGCTCCAAAGGCACGGGAGTTATATAACCACGTTCCTGCATTTCCTCCCCATGGTACATATTTAGATTGTGCAACATACCATGTGCACTGTCCTCCTGGGAATCGATGTCCTCGCTTTGGATTTCTATCAATAATAGAAGGTGTCCTTGTTCCAGAATCTCCAGAAGAATAGTAATTTCTTTGTGTTAACAAGCTCCTCGGTGTTGCTGGTCTTGGATCCTCTTTCTGGCCATCAGGTATTATCAATTCCTCACCAACCTTTAATCTTCCATCGGCTGGCAATTCATTAAATGCTATAATTCTATCTTTTTCAGCTTCATATTTTTTAGCAATTTTATCAATCGTATCTCCGTCTTTTACGACATGTTGCACACCAACAGCCGGCAAAATAAATATTTTATCATCGGGCATAATCAAATCTGGATCGTCAATATCGTTTGCCCAAAGGATGGTGTTTTCTGTAACTTCAAACTTTTGTGCGATAGACCCCAGGGTATCACCACTTTTAACCTGATAAACAGCAACATCAGCTCCTTGATCAAGTAATTCTTTCGTATCAGGGATCGTAGCAGTTAAAACTTGATATTGAGCTTGATTCTGGTTTAGATTACCCTCTTTGTTCAGTAGTTCAGCAATAGACTCTTCGTCTTTAATTTCCTCTGTTGCAACTGCTACGGGAACCATGGCGGTTTCATTTTTATATACGTTATTCTTCACTCTTCTTTTAATTTTTTCCTCATTTGATTCTTCTTTTTGAAAAAATCCAGAGACGAAGCCAGTATTATTGGTATTGTCTTCAGCTTTGTTTAAGTTTCCAACCACTACTAGACTAGAAACTAAAGCAACTACAATAACAGCTGAATGTCCTCTAAAAAAATCCAATAAAATACTAGTTTTATTGTTTTTTATAAAGCTAAGAAATTGTTTTTCTTTTTGTTTTAAAAAGGCACCAGAACCTTTCAATACTTCTTGAAATGTTCGTTTTTCCTTCTTTCCTTCTCCTGTTTTGTCACTGAAAGCCTGTTTATGAAATGTTGGAATGCAACGTTTTATGGCTTTTTTTCCCTGATAATTGTGTATCTATAGGAAACTTGTCTCAAAGGACATATCTCCATCAACTCACAATCCAATTAATTATATTCAACACTATTCTACTCAAAGCATTTGTTTTGTCAATAGCAAGTTACTATTTATGGAATGTTGGTGTAGAATAAGAACATAATAAGATTTTATTTTTAGATGAAAAAAATTAACACCCTAATTACAGATTACCTCGAGTATCTTGAAGTTGATAAGAACAGATCACAAAAAACACTAGAGAACTACGCTAGATACTTAAACAAATTTGCCAGCTGGTCAAAAATATCAAAACCAATTGATATCTCTGACACTCTTGTGCATAAATTTCGCGTACATCTCAATCAAGTTACGGATGAAATGGGGAACTCTTTAAACAGAAAGACTCAGAATTATTACATCATAGCCCTTCGAGGGTTTTTGCGATATCTTTCAAAAAAGAATATCTTTTCTCTCTCTGCTGAAAAAATAGAGCTAGGGAAAACAAACGCGCGTACTATTGATTTTCTTTCTATTGAAGAAATAGAACGCCTCATCCAAGCCACCGAAGGGATGTCTTTTGCCACTGCTAGAAACCGGGCTATTTTGCTGCTTCTTTTTTCTTCAGGGCTTAGAGTCTCAGAGCTTGTGAATTTAAATCGAGATAATATTGACCTTGTACGTAAAGAGTTTTCAATTATTGGCAAAGGTTCTAAAATAAGAATCGTTTTTATTTCAGATGGAGCAAAGGGTGCTATAGAATATTATCTAAGCAAAAGAAATGACTTGGATCCAGCGTTGTTTGTCAGGCTTCCAAAGAAGAACGATCTCTCTGACTTGCGGATCACAACTCGAAGTATCCAAAGAATAGTCGTTAGCTGTGCAAAAAAAGCAGGTATTCTAAAAAAGGTTACTCCTCACGTTTTACGCCATAGCTTTGCTACTAATCTTTTACAAAATGGAGCTGATATTCGTAGCGTTCAAGCGCTTTTAGGGCACAGTTCTATTAATACTACTCAGATCTACACTCACGTAACAAATGAAGGCTTGAAAGAAACATACAATAGGTTCTATAAAAAAAAGAATTTATAATTTTCTTATCTTAATTAAGCATGCAATATATTAAAAATCGTACTACTCCTTACCTAAATGGACGACTATCTGACTGATAGCCGTCCATTTAATTTTTCATGCAAATCTAGTGGGTCTGTCCAGATTTGAACTGGAGACCTCCACGATGTCAACGTGGCGCTCTAACCAACTGAGCTACAGACCCTTGGCGAATATATCATCATTAACTTCTACATCTTAATCTCAAATCAAATTTTTTTCAAGTTTTAACTTTCATTCCCTTTAAAACACCTCAAAACTGGCGCAAAATAATTTTACTTTACACCTTTAAAGTGTTATGTTTAATGATAGATTTTGATATTTTTAACTTTCAATTATGTTTGCAGAAAATCAAGAACTTTTTTTATACACACTCTCTTTTTTAGTCTTTGCTTTGCTGATTTGGAGCGTTGCTCAACAATTTACTTTGTTTAGCTTGAAAAAGAAACAGCAAATTTTTTTTAGCGGAAAGAGCGCTAAAAACCTTGAGCAAATTATTTTAGAAAATCAAAAAGCTTTGTTGTCAGCAGATAACGATATCAGTGACTTATACGAAATCACAACGAAAATTCATGAGCTTGCACATCTTGGAATATATAAGATCGGGATGATCAGATTCAATCCATTTCGCGATATCGGAGGAGATCAAAGTTTTTCAATTGCACTTTTAGATGGCGAAAACAATGGATTAACAATCTCTTCAATATATTCTCGTGATGGTGTTAGAGTCTACACAAAATCAATTCAAAACAAATCCTCACAAAAACATCCCCTAACAGAGGAGGAGAAGAGGGCAATTGAGATTGCTTCTTCTGCTAAATCCACGGAGATACAAGAAAAGGGGTAATAATTTTCAATCCTAGCTAATTGACTATTCGCATATTTACTGCTATAAAAGAACATTGCACTAAATGTTGTGACTTTTATATACTAACAACGTAACCCAACAAAAGCCTATGTCTCAAAAGAATCAAAAAATCATTAAAATTCCTTTCCAATTAACAGTTGGGGATTTTGCAAAACGTCTTGAAATCAGCGCAATTGAACTTATCAAAAAGCTAATGGAGAATGGGATAATGGCTTCTATTAACGAAGTTATCGACTATGAAACAGCTGTTCTTGTCGCTGAAGAATTAGGATTTGAAACAGAAATTGAAGAAAGTGCTATTGATGATGAAATCCTTACTATTGAAAAACTTGGGGAACTCTTGAAACTTGAACAAGAAACATCAGAGAAGCTTTCCCCAAGAGCTCCAATTGTAACAATCCTTGGGCATGTTGATCATGGAAAAACAACCCTTTTAGACACTTTAAGGAAAACCCATATTGCAGAAAAGGAGTCTGGGGGAATTACTCAACACATCAGTGCATACCAAGCAAAGAAAAAAGGTGAATTAATCACATTCATTGATACTCCAGGGCATGAAGCTTTTGCCTCAATGAGAGAACGTGGCGCTGGGATGGCTGATATAGCAATTCTGGTTGTAGCAGCTGATGATGGAGTGAAACCACAGACAAAAGAAGTTGCTCAATTTTTAATGGAAAATAAAATACCAACAATCGTAGCCGTTAATAAAATCGATAAACCTGAGGCGAATACAAATCGTGTTAAACAAGAACTCGCTGAAGTTGGAGTTCTTGTCGAAGGATACGGTGGTGATGTTCCTTTTAACGAAATCTCCGCAAAGGAAAATCTCGGTTTAGATGATCTTTTGGATACAATTCTCTTGGTTGCTGAAGTTCAGGAATTCAAAGCAAACGAAGAAAGGGGTGCTCTTGGTGTTGTGCTTGAAGCTCATAAAGATCCCCAAAAAGGTTCGGTTGCAACTGTTTTGATTAAAACTGGAACCTTGAAGGTCGGACAAAACATTACTATTGGAAGCATTAACGGTAGGGTCCGAAAAATAGAAGACTACAACGGTAAATCTATCAAAACTGCCTCGCCTTCAATGCCAATTGTTTTAATTGGTTTACCAAACGTTCCAAATAGCAACGATGTCTTGCAAGTGCAGGATGGAATTCTTGATAGAAAAAAGAAGAAGCTACTAGCCAGACAAGGCTCTTTTGTCTCTAAAGGCTCCGTGGCTCATAGTTCACAAGATCTTATTAAAAACATTGATGCAGCTCTAATGAAAAGATTCTCAATTATCATTAAGGCTGACACAAAGGGGACACTTGAGGCTCTTGAACAAATTTTAAAAACAATCCCCTCAAATGAAATCTCTCTAGATATTTTATATAATGGTGTTGGACCAATCACAGAAACTGACGTACAGGCTGCTCAAACTGGAAGTGCTGCAATCTACGGATTTAATGTGAATCCGACTTCGATTGCCAATAGATTCGCTGAAAATAATAGCGTCACAATAAAATCCTATAGTGTAATTTATGAATTAGTTGCGGACGTTAAAGAGCAGATGTCTGAACTCTTAGACACAGAAATCAAAAGAGTTGATTTAGGTCGTTTGAAGGTTTTGGCTGTTTTTAAAAACCTTAAAAAGGGAATTGTTGTTGGAGGAAAGGTGATGAATGGCAAGCTAGTAAAGGGTAATTTCTTGGAAATACTAAGAAATAAAGAATCTCAAGGAATCGGGACTTTAGTCCAGTTACAACAAAACAAACAAGATGTCAGCGAGGTAAAAGAGGGCTTGGAATGCGGGATCACTTTCGAGGGAAAAGAGAAGATTTTTGCCGGCGACACTTTGCTTTGCTACAAAGAAGAGAAAATTAAGAGGAAATTATAACCTACTGATAAACTAACTCTGACAACCTTATGTCTGAAAGAATTGCAAAAATAAATGATTTTATTCGGGACAATGTTTCCGAGATATTGAATAAAGAAATTTCTTTTAAGAAAGGCCTTTTCGTTTCTATTATCAAGGTTTCAACCACAAAAGATCTCGAGGAGACAAAAATCCTTGTCAGCGTCTTTCCTGAGAAAGAAAGGCGCTATGCAATGGTAACTTTGAAGAAAGAAATTTATCGTATTCAAGGTGCACTCAATAGAAAGATGCAGATTAGACGTCTGCCTCGTATTGAATTTTTGTTAGACACAACCCAGGAAAATGTTGATAAATTAGAGTCTGTTTTTAAACAGATCGAGAAAGAGAAGTAATCTAGAATCAAGATGTCATTTCAAAAAGAGTTTGGACAATTATCTACTATCTTAGAGAGTGCGAAGAGCATTCTTATAACAATTCATCCTCGCCCAGATGCTGATGCACTTGGTTCTGCTTTTGCTCTTCGTGGTTATTTAGAAAAAGCTTTTCCTGAAACAAAAGTTACGATTTACACACTTGACCAACCAGGAAAACAGCTTGCTAAACTTTTTGATAGCTATAAAATTTTGAATAGCTTTAAATACGAGGATTTTGATTCTTTTATTTTTTTAGACCGAGGCTCAGTTTTCTATGAGCTAGGTTTTGATAAAAAACTATTAACCGCTAAATACTCGGGCAGGCTGGTCAATATTGACCATCACAATCAAGGCGGACTTATCCCAAAAGCCTTGAACATTGTTGATTCTAAAACCTCGGCAACTTGTGAAATTATCTATGATTTTTTTAAACAAGTTTCATTCAACCTTGATTTCCGTGTTGCACAATTTTTATTAAATGGTATTTTTGCTGATACTGGAGGATTTAGACATAGCAATACTTCCCCTAAAACACTTGAAATCGCAAGCACTTTAATGAGGAATGGTGCATCAATCACTAAAGTTAATCGTGTTTTATTTACAAATAAATCTCTTGATACACTTAAGCTCTGGGGTATTGCGCTTGAGCGTGCCAAACTTAATGAAAAAACTGGTATGGCTGTTTCTTTTATTACAAAGGATGATTTAAAAAAATGTAACGCCACAATTCATGACTTAGGAGGAATTTCAGAGATGTTAAATACGATCTCGGGGAGTAAATTCTCTTTAGTATTATCAGAGAGACCTAATAACAAAGTAAAAGCCAGCCTAAGGTCAGACGAACATAAAAAAATTGACGTATCAGAAATTGCACGACAGTTCAAAGGTGGCGGTCACAAGCTCTCCAGTGGCTTTGAAATTGAAGGAAAGTTGAAGTTAATAGACGGCGACTGGGTGATTAAATAGTTTTTATTTTAGTTTATTCAAAAATTAATCAAAAAATAAGTGTCCCAAATAGGAGCACATGTATCCATTGCTGGTGGACTAGAAAATGCACCAAAAAATGCAATCGAAATTGGTTGTGAGTTTTTTCAATTCTTTTCAAAATCACCTCGAGGGGGTAAATCAAAAGAAATTACCACTGAAATTGCTGCTAATTTTGTTACTGAATGTGAGCAATTGGGTTTTAAATCTTGGAAATCAAACATTATTCACTCTGCATATTTTATCAATCTAGCAAGTACGAATAATAGAATTTTCTATGGCTCAGTTAGCTCTTTGCAACAAGAATTGGAAGTTGCTAGTTTACTGAAGGTTCCGTTTGTGGTAACGCACATCGGAAGTGCTAAAGATTTTGAAGGTAAAGATTCCAGAAAGTTAGCAAAAAAACAAGTTGAAAAGGGCTTGACTAAGATTCTAAGGGGATATACTGGGCGTTCACAACTACTTTTAGAGATTGCGGCAGGGAGCGGAAACATCATGGGCGACACAATTGATGAAATAGCTTATTTTACAGACAGATTTCCTCAACTTGGCTTTTGTATGGATACTTGTCACAGTTTTGTTGCTGGATATGATCTTCGCTCAAAGAAACAGGTTAGGAGTTTTTTTACAAAAATGGATGAAAAAATTGGGATCGAAAAATTAAAAGTGATCCATCTAAATGACGCTTTAACCGAATTTAACTCAAAAGTAGATCGCCACGATCACTTGGGGCAAGGGAAAATAGGCGCCACAGGGTTAGCGGAGGTAATTAAAATTGCAACTAAGAAAAATATTCCTCTGATTATTGAAACGAAACATGTCAAAATTGTCTCAGACATTGAATTTGCAAAGGAAGCGCGGGATTCTTGCTAGTGTCTTGTATTGACCAAATGTATCAATATTGCTATTGTATTAAGGTAGTTTTTCTTGAATGGTCCGATGGCCGAGTGGTTAGGCAAAGGTCTGCAAAACCTTCTACAGCGGTTCAATTCCGCTTCGGACCTCAGAATATATATCCCTCTCCCAGAATTTGCCCGGGTGGTGGAATCGGTAGACACGAGGGACTTAAAATCCCTTGAACGCAAGTTCGTGCGGGTTCAAGTCCCGCCCCGGGCACACTTAAAAAACAGGTTTATCCTGTTTTTTGTTTACAAAGATTTCTACTCATGGTTTACTTGAAGAAGATAATGTACTTTCAGTCAACTTTATTCAATAGGGGGTGCTCGAATGGCTCAACTTGTTTCAGTAGAGGATATTAAAAATGTAGCTTTAACGCTAGGGTGGTTTGAATTCATTTTGTTACTAGGAAGCAATCAACAACAGTGGAACTATCCAGGGTTGGAGCTGGAACAACTTATCACCGCATACAACTCGGAATTAGGCCGAAGAAATTCCAAGGTTGAAGCGACTATTTTAATAACTATTTTGCTTGATAAAGAGGTGACCTTAAGAATTTGCTTTAATGCTTTACATGGCTTATCCTTGGATGAACCGCTCTATAGAGCTATCGCAATTAAAGCATTCTCCTTAACAAAAAAACATGGAATGGAGTGGCTACTAAGGGAGTTTGAGCGTAATAATTTTGTTGTCAAAGGCTCTATTGGTAAAAAAACTTTTTTAGAAATCACGAAAGAACTGCAGCAACCTGCTGAAAGATAAAGCAGAAAAGCTCCTTTGGTCAAAAATGACTAAAGGAGCTTTTCAAAAACCTTATTCTTCTTTAACTTTTTTGTTACTTTAACACAATCCCCACAACAAACCTCCCCTTCTGGCCTCTCCTCGCGGAAAAGAATTTATCATCCTCACAAACAGTACATTTTTCCATTATTTCAATTTTTTCTTCTAGTAGACCCGCTTGCAATAACTGCTGTTTATTTAATTCCCAAAGATCAATGAACATTCTTTTTTTACCTTGCATTAAAGCTTCATTATAATTGCCAAAAGCTTTTCTGAATTTATCAAAAACATCTTTTTTTACCTCAAAATGACATGAGCCGATTGATGGTCCCATTCCTGCAAGAATATTTTCGCTCTTGCAATGAAAATCTTTCTTCATTTTTTTGATAGTTTTTGCAACAATTTCTTGCAATGTTCCTTTCCAGCCAGCATGCACAGCTGCAATCACTTTTTTCTCTTTATCGAAAAGCAAAATTGGAACACAGTCTGCAACTAGAATCACGATGCAGACTTTCTTTTCCTTTGAGATAAAAGCATCTGTATTCCTAATCGCTGATTCCTTCTTGAACACTCCACTGCCACAGTCATCTTTTTTTGCGATAAAAACATTGTCACCATGAATTTGTTGCGCAAAGACAAGCTCTTCAATTGACACTCCAACTTTTTTTGCAAGTTTCTTCCTTTTAGCTATCACTACTTCTGGTTTTTTAGCATTGAAAAGACTTAGGTTTAAACTTTCTGTTTTGTTTTTGTCAAAACCATCTTTTTGCGAAACAAAATGGATGATATCAGTGTTAAATTTTGACAAATTATCGAATTTCAGAATTTCCATTTTTCAATTTTCAATTTTTATAGCACCTTGTCTCTAAAATAACACAGTACAAACAAAAAACCGAGTTTGCACTCGGTTTTTTTCTTATCTCTAAACTATCTATTTTTCAATTTTTGCCGCTACAACTCTTTTTCCCCAATGCAAGGCTTCCGCTCTAGATTCAAACCACATATCAAAGTGACTCCCTTTAATCGCACCCCCACGATCTTCACAAACATAGTCTCCTCTTCCTTCAATTGAAATTTTTGTTCCAAATGGGTACTGTGGTGGACAAGCCATTGTTCCTAAATGAACTCTTGTACCACTGGCAGTTGTAAATGGGTCGCCCCATGTTTGATCAGGTGTCGAGGAATATCCCGTCACTAAGATTGAAATTTCTCCTTCTGGCGGTGTGTATGCATCCAGTCTAGGTTTGTAATGTGCTAACCTTTTATCGTTTCTAGTCATTACGCGAGTCTCTTTTGCTTTTTCCTTTTTTTCTCCAAAAGTTTTAAAACCGATAAGACTAGTTGAGAACTTAGATTTATCAGTTTTTTCTGTCTCAATAGAAATGATTCCTCCTTGTGTTAACTTATTAAAAGTTCTATCTCTCTTTTCGATGATATTATCTCCCATTGCTTCCACCGAAACCGTTACAGTTGATAGAAAAGCAATTAAGCACATCATTGGAAGTATTAATTTTGCGAAATTTCGCATTGATTGTTTCGAATTTGTTATGCCCCTCTCGGGACCTACTCACGAACCATTTTTGACAAAAAATAGCTTTCTAAGTAGATTCAATAGCGTACTTACCAAAACATTGGCCATTGAAAATCAACCTTTTTAATAACTGAGGTTAATGATAAATATTAGCACATTTTAACTATTTTGTCAATAGTAAATACTTTCCCTTTGTCTAATCTTAGGGTAAATAAAAACATCCCTTCTAGTGAAGTGATGTTTTTTCGATTGCCCTAAATAGGGTTAGAGCAGAGAATTCTGCCCTTTAGTTGGAACAAATTTGTGGTTTGTTTTTTATTCGAGGGATCATTTCTAACCCCACTCTGCTAATAATACTTTTTAATTTTTAAAAAAATAAAAAATAAGTGTATTGAAAAACAAAATGGTGTCAAAGACAATCCCTGCTGGTTTATTTAGTTGTAAGGTGCTTTTATTTTTTTATTTATATCAATCTCACTACTAAACAATTATTTATCTTAATCTTTTAGTTGTGAGCACTTTCCTCTAGTTTATTGCCTCGCTCTGGCATTTTTCCAATAATTTCGCTTCTTCTTGTTCTAAAATCCAAACATTTGCAACCATTACTAAGCATACAAGAACAAATCCTGCCAAAACAACATTATGCGCAGACACAAGTCTATTTCCGACACCATCAGATGCATCTTTAACTGAAGCCACAATAGCTGTGCTCTCATCTTCTTCCCCCTTTTCGTTCTCTAGATATTCTAAATATTGATATTTGGGAATTTGATGAAAGATTGCCTTATCGCTATCAATATCAACTTTTATAATAATCTTATTTTCCTTTAGATTTTCTTTATCTAATTGTACTAAATTCATATATTTATCACCTGGAAGTTTTTCTAATTGATGGGTTTTTTTTCCAATAAAAGCTGTGATTTTTTCAACCTCGCCTGACACTTTGGCATAAATAAGCATCTCATCTTCTGTTTCTCCCTCCCAAGGACGAACAGAGACTTCTATAATCTCAATTCTATTTCCGTTTGTGCTAGCGATTTCATTCACTTTGTCACCGTCTTTTTCAAGTTGTTCTTTTGCAATTCTTTCCTCAGCAAAAGGCGTCGCAAAAAACTGAACTGCGATATTTGTCTCTTTTTCACCCTTCTTAATAATACCTTTTACTACTGCAACTCCTATTTCAGTATATTTCTCAGCTACAATGTTTTCTTTATGTGTTGGGCTCTTCATCCAAGCCTTGTGTACTGCATCTGCTGTTCTAAAGTCCATAGCTAGGTTTTCGCCCGCATATTTATATTGGTAGTCTACTTGGCCAATCCAATGCCAAGGATCAATCCCCTCGGGAGACGTGTGGGCAAAATAATTATTGCCAACCATATCTTGTGCTTTCAAGAAAGCTGCCTTATCAAGAGCCTTACTTCTCATGAGAATACTCTTGCCCTGTTTCTGCCGCTCAATATTAACATTTTCAATGATCTCGTCGCTTAAATCAATAGCTTGAGCATTAAATGCAAAAAATATCCCAAAAATAGCAGTAGTGGTTACAAGGAATCTATTTAATTGTTTTTTAGCTTTTTGCATTTTTATTTTTGGTTTCATTTTTTGAAACCTTTTAACTTTTTGTGATGGTGTTTCTCTCTTGTGTTTTTTTGTCTCAAGATAACAAAAACAGGAGATCAACACCCGATCACCCGTAATTAACTTACAAATACAGTATACACCAATAGAAACGTTTTGTCAACTTTAACTAATCTTACTTTAAGTCTGCTAATCGCCTCTTTGTCTTCTCAAGTATCGTAATACGGTGAGGCTTCGGCAAAAAGATAAGGGCTGTTTCACTATATCTAATATCAGCGTTCTTCCAGTATGTCTTTGGATTTTGTTTTATTTTCTTTACCATCACTCTTCTAACAAAGTCATTTGCTGTTTTTGCAATTCCTGTCTTCTCTAGAATTTTTTCTGTGACTTCTTGGATTCTTTTCTTTATACCTACGCGTTCTAAGCTTTCCACATTATCTTTAGAAATTTCCTCCTTTATGTAGTTCGTTTTTATTCCTTGAATCCAAAACTCATTCATTTGAAGAAATTTTTTATAAATTTTTCCACCTAAAATCGGTATTGATGTTGATACAAAGTTAGCAGAAAACTCATTGTGCTCTTCCAAAATTAAGCCATTGTCAGTTATGTAGTGGTTCAAACAAAAGCGCTCTTTGACTTTTTTACCATGCCTTCTTTTCCCAATAAGCTGCAAAGTTATAGCTAAAAAGAATCTCCCAAGCCAAATCCTCCCTTTGGATAAAACCATTAAAACATCCCAATCACTATTTAATTTTGCATTCTTCATCGACAATGTACCTGTGAGAAAAACTCCTCTCACATAAGGGACTAGGCCAAAAATTTTAGCCCATGCTTTCAATCTTTTCAGCTTTGTTATCGAAAGTTTATGTGCTATCGATCTTTCTTTTACCAACTTTTCATCGCCCTTTAAAAAAAGCATTCCATTTTTCTGCTTTACTTTGGATAAGATTTTTTTATCCACAATGGCATTTTTGACTTCACGGAATGAATACTTTTCTCTTCCATTGTTTGTTTGTAGCAAATTTCTCCATAATTCAAAAAGTGTCAGAGGATAGTGCATCGCACTGAAATATGCAAGTGTGAATATAATGTTTTTATTCAACTGACTGCTCATTCTTTTATAAATTAATATATTTACTTGTTAGGGTTTTTGCTTTTTTGAGTTCCTTGGGAGTACCCTCAAAAACAATTCTTCCGCCAGCAGCTCCTCCTTCTGGACCAATCTCAATCACATAGTCGCTTACTTCAATTACGTCTGTGTTGTGCTCAACAACTAAAACAGAATTATCAGCGTCTACGAGACCCTGAAGCACTGCTAATAATTTTTGAACGTCACTAAAGTGCAAACCTATTGTTGGTTCATCGAGAATATAAAGCGTGTTTCCATTAGATTTTCTAGCTAACTCTGATGCTAATTTAATTCTTTGCGCTTCTCCACCTGAGAGCTCTGTTGCACTTTGTCCTAATTTTAAATATCCAAGCCCTACACTCCTAAGTGCCCCTAGTTTGCCTGAAATGATTTTGTTAGAGCTAAAGAAATGATAGGCATAATCAACGCTCATACCCAAGACGTCAACGATTGTAGCACCGTGGTACTTAACTTCGAGCATCTTATTGCTGTATCTTGTTCCATTACAGTATTGGCAATCAGTATAAACATCATTCAAAAGGTGCATCTCTATTTTTTTCATCCCCTCTCCCTGACAATACTCACACCTTCCTCCTCTCATATTAAAAGAAAAATGACTCGCAGTGAAGTTTTTCTTCTGAGAAACCTCAGTTTGTGCAAAAAGTTTTCTTATGTGGCTAAAGACTCCTGTATATGTTGCAGCGTTTGAACGTGGTGATCTACCAATTGAACCCTGGTCGACAATAACAACTTTTGAGATATTATTAACTCCAATAAGTTGGTCAAACTCTCCTGGATCTTCGGCGCTTCCATGAATTTCCTTTCTAACTGCTTTTGCCAGAATATCATTAATTAAGGAGCTCTTACCTCCACCAGAAACACCAACGACTGAAACGAGGTTAAGAAGGGGGATTGAAACATCACAATCTTTTAAATTATTGTGTCTTGCTCCTTTGATAACAAGTTCCTGATGACTCTTTCTATTTTTTGAAACCACTTTTCTTTCTTTGCCTTTTTTAGCAAAAAGATGCCTCGCTGTTTTAGTATCAGCCTTTCTTAGTTGCTCAATTGTTCCCTCGAAAACAACTTCTCCCCCATCTTCTCCAGCTTTAGGCCCAATGTCAATCAAGTGATCTGCTGCTAGGATAATATCTTTGTCGTGCTCAACCACAACCACTGAATTACCACATTTCTGTAGTTTTCGTAAAGTTTTGATCAGCTTTCTTGTATCGCGCGGATGCAGTCCGATGGATGGTTCGTCAAGTACGTATATCACATCCGACAACCCACTATATAATTGTGTGGAAAGTCTGACTCGTTGAAATTCACCACCTGAAAGTGTTTGGTTACTACGATTCAAATTAAGATATCCTAGCCCAACATCTTCAAACGGTTCTAGTCTAGCAATTATTTCTTCAAAAACTTGCTCTATCATTTTGACTTGGAACTGATTTTCAATGCCAGCCAAGTCTTCTTTTTTGAGCTTTTTTAAAAGTTTTAAAAGACTTTCAATTTCACAAGTTACATATTCATCAATTGTTCTTCCCAAAACTTTAATTGCTAGAAAATCTTTCTTTAGTCTCTTTCCCTCACATTGATGACATTGTACTTTCGTTAGGTATTTTTCCACTTCGTTCCTAATGAAAGACGACTCTGCGTTAATATAGCGATTTTCCAACTCCGCAGCTACCCCCTTAAAAAAAACTTCCTGCTTTTTGATACTTTTTCCCTGAATTGCAATCTTTTCATCTCCAGTTCCATATAGAATCTTGTCTAGTTTTTCTTTTGGAATTTTTCCAATTGGAACATTTAATTTAAATTTATATTTTTTTGCTAAAGCCTTTAAAATCAAACTGTGGCAAGATTCTTTATTAACTCTTCCGCCACTTCTACTCCAAGGCATAATTGCACCTTCATTAATTGAAATTGTTTTGCTTGGAATTATTTTTTCTTCATCAGCACGAAAAACTACTCCCAACCCAGTACAAAGTTCGCATGCACCCTCTGGGGAATTAAAAGAAAAATTCTTTGGTGATAGATCTGGTAAAACATTGTCGCAAGTAGAACATCTAAATTGCTTACTGTATCGAAAGATTTGCTCCCCATCAACAAGTAAGATAGCTGTCCCTTTGGACATTTTTGCAGCTGTTTGTAATGAATCCACGATTCTCTCTCGATCAAAACGTTTTGGCAACAGCATCAGCCTGTCGATAACCACTTGAACTTCCGCATCTTCAGGAAAATTGGTCGTGGAAATCTGCGAAACCATGTGTATCTTACCTGCAATCCTAACTCTTGCAAATCCTTGAGATGAAATTGCATTAATTTTCTCTCTGCTCGTTTTCTGTTCTCCGTTCCATTTTGCCAAAACAAGAATTCTGGTTCCCTTTGGCATTTTTCTAATTTTATTAATCAAGACTTCTTCGTTCTGCTTTTCCATTTTTCCACCACATTTAGCACAAAATGGTTGTCCTGCTTCGGCAAACAATACTCTAAAAAAATCATAGATATCTGTTATGGTACCTACAGTTGAACGTGGATTATTTAAATCACTTTTCTGATCAATCGCAATAGCCGGAGAAAGATTGGTGATGCTTTTTGTTTTTGGCTTTTTGACAGACTGAAGGAAGAATCTCGCGTGTGAAGAGAGGTTTTCAACGTATCTGCGATAACCTTCCGCATAAAGAGTGTCGAATGCCAAAGAACTCTTTCCACTCCCAGAAACTCCCGTAACTACTACTAGCTTATCTTTTGGAATCTCAATGTTAATTTTTTTTAAATTATTCTGAGATGCCTCCTTGATAATTATTTTATTGTGTTTCCCCATAAGAAGTTGTTACTTTTATCTAAGGATATAGTTTACTACAAAAAGAAGCATAAGTAAAGACTCTCTTGTCATAGAATACTGACTTTTTTATTTTTTATTTACTTGCAACATTGCCTTCCCTCGCAACGCTCTGTGATAACTAATTGCAAAGCGATGTGCTTCATCTCTTACTTCTGCTATTGTTTTTTTGGTTATTTTAGGAATATCTCCATAAGAAAAAATATCTAATTTCTTTCTCGTTGGTCCTTTTGCAACAGCTAAAATTGGCACTGATAATTCTAAATCTACGAGTAAATCTCGTACTAATCTTAGGTGTACACTGCCGCCATCAATGACAAGGAGGTCTGGCATTGCCCAATCATTTGAAAAACGTCTTACTAAGAGCTCTTTCATTGCTGCAAGGTCATTTTGTTCTGTCTCTCCGCGAATTTTAAATTTGCGATATTCTTTTTTATTCGCCTCAATGGTTCCAAATTGGTTATCAAAAACAACCATTGATCCTACAATTTGGTTCTTACCAGTATTAGAAATGTCATACCCTTCGATTCTTAGTCTTTTGCTAGAATGGAGCTTCTGTTTATTTCGATCACTAATCATGGCCATGTCTTGAATGTGCCTTAGTGCAAAAAGTTGATTTCTCAGTTTTGCAGCTTTTTCAAACTCATTTTTTTTAGCAAAGTTATCCATCTCTCTTTGAATTTTCCTAATAAGCACCTTTTTTTTTCCAAGAAACATCAGTTCAATTGCTTTAATGTTTTTTGCATAATCTCTTTTAGAGATTTGTCCGTCATATGGCCCGGGACAAAGCCCAAGTTGAAAATCCAAACATCCTTTTTCTGTTTTCTCCTTTCTGTCATGATAGGGGAATATTTTTCTCAAGATTTTTAAAGCTCTTTCAATTAAATGCTTTGCTGTAAAAGGTCCGAAAATTCGCGAGTTATCTTTGACTAGCCCTTGCTCTAGATCGGTTTTTCTGTAAATTTCAAACCGTGGAAAATCCTCCTTTGTTACTGCGACATACACAAAGGATTTATCATCTTTCCCCATCACATTATATTTTGGCTGCAACGCTCCAATCATTTCTTGTTCAAGGAAGTATGCTTCCAAAACAGATTCTGCTTCCCTTACTTCAATCCTTTTTATTTGCGAAATAACAAACTCGATTGGCCTTTCATAGTTTATTTTCTTTCGGAAATATGAACTTACTCGACTCTTAAGAGCGGTGGCTTTCCCGATATATAAAAGATCTTCTTTGTTTGTGGTTTTATTTACACCATAAAAAAGATACACTCCTGGCTTTGTTGATAAATTTTTTAATTGATTTTGAAATAAATTAGACATTTGCTTTGCAGTTTCTATTGAAAAACTTGAAAAAAAATTAATTATTCTTTATATTGGAATTGAACAAAAATATACCTAAGGAGGTTTTAGATGACACTACAAGGGAAAAGTTCTATCGTCGTAAGACTGAAGAATGACCAAGAAAGCGTGACTATCGAGGAGGTTTTCCATGACCTCAACAAGCAGGGTATTTTTAATTTAAATCTACTGGCGGGTGCGATCTATCAAGGAAGCCGTTTTGTTTCATCGCTAGGTGCTAATTTGTTTGTTATTGCAAATGAGTTTGCTGGGATACAAGAAGCTGCTCTGAAACTTCCTTATTTTGAGGAAATAGTTCTTTAAACAACTCAATCTCAATACTAATCTCCTTTCAACAAACAATTGTGACGGGCAACTCATTAATCTTCTTGAGTTGCCTGTCTATTTTTTTTCTTCCTTTCCTTTTCCAATTCGAATGCAATTTTTAAATATTTTCCTGTATAACTAACCTCTCCTAGAAGCGCAACTTGTTCTGGTGTCCCTGCGGCTACTACCCTACCTCCAGCATCTCCACCTTCTGGTCCAAGGTCAATTATCCAATCAGCGGCTCTGATTACATCCATGTTGTGCTCAATTACAACAATAGTGTTTCCCGCGTCAACCAACCTATTTAATACTTCTAATAATTTTTTGACATCCTCGAAGTGCAAGCCAGTTGTTGGCTCATCTAGAATGTATAATGTATTGCCTGTATTTCTCTTTGACAATTCTGTCGCCAATTTAATTCTTTGTGCTTCGCCCCCTGAGAGAGTGGTTGCACTTTGTCCAATACGGATATAACCGAGTCCGACGTCTTGCAATGTCTTGAATTTATTGTGTATCTCTGGGAAATTTTCAAAAAAATCCACTCCTTGATTGACTGTCATCTCAAGAATGTCTGAGATATTCTTTCCCTTATACTTAACTTCCAGTGTTTCTTTATTGTATCGTTTCCCATCGCAAACATCACATGGCAAATACACATCAGGCATAAATTGCATTTCAACCTTTAATTGTCCATCACCTTTGCAATTTTCACATCGCCCACCCTTCACATTAAAAGAAAATCTTCCAAGCGCATATCCACGCTCTTTAGCTCCTGCTGTTTTTGCAAAAAGCTTTCTGATTGGAGTAAAGGCTCCTGTATAGGTAGCCGGATTTGAACGTGGAGTCCTTCCAATTGGACTCTGATCAATCATAATCACTTTATTGACGTGATGATACCCAACAATGTCTTTTACTCTTCCTGGTACATGCATGCTTCTCTGTAAACGATTTGCCATCCATTTATACAAAATATCTTCAACTAATGTTGATTTTCCACTACCAGAAACACCTGTTACGCAAGTTAAAACTCTTGTGGGGAATTCTATATTAACACTTTTCAGATTGTGCTCACTGGCCCCACGCACTGCAAGTGTTTTTTTACTAGCGACCTTTCTTCTTTCTTTTGGAGTCTCAATAACACGAGTTCCGTTCAAATAACCAGCTGTCACAGATTTTTGATCATTTAACATCTCCTTAACTGTTCCTGAAAAAGTAATCTCTCCTCCATGCCTCCCTGCTCCAGGGCCAATGTCTACAATGTGTTGCGCATTCCGAATGGTCTCTTCATCATGCTCAATCACAATTACAGTATTCCCGAGTTCTCGCAATTTAATTAACATCTTCAGAAGTTTTGTGTTGTCTCTCGCATGCAATCCAATCGATGGTTCATCTAAAATATAAAGAACTCCTACTAGCCCAGAGCCTATTTGAGATGCTAGGCGAATTCTTTGTGCCTCACCTCCGGATATTGTATTCGCTGTTCGAGAAAGAGAAAGGTATTCCAAGCCAACATTCGCCAGGAAACTTAAGCGATTTCTTACTTCTTTTAAAATTTTATCAGAGATAAGCTGCTCTCTCTTGGTAAATTTAATGCTATCAACAAATGTTATCGCTTCCTTCACCGATAAATTCGAGAGTTCAGCAATATTTTTACCTCCAATCGTAACAAGTAATGAGGACTTTCCCAGCCTCGCTCCGCTACAAACTGGACAGGCCTTGTTACTCATATATTTTTCGATTTCTCTCTGGACTGCGCTTGATTGTGTTTTGTAATATCTTTTAATGAGATGATCCATAATTCCATTCCATTTCACATCATATTGACCTGAGCTAGACTTAAAGCGATATTTAATTGTAATATTATTGTCATATTCACTTCCTGGCCCCTTTAGAATAATGTTTTTATCACTAGCAGTCAGATCTTTGATTCGTGTGTTCTGAGGGATTCCAAATTCTCGACAAACTGCATTTAGTAGGACTCCATAATAATTATTACGCTTATAGCTCCATGGAATGAAACCACCTTCGTTAATCGTTTTATTCAAATCAGGCATAACAAGACTCTGGTCAATCTCTTTCTTCAACCCCAACCCTTCACATTCATCACAAGCGCCAAATGGCGAATTAAAAGAAAAAAGCCTCGGTTCAAGCGGCGGGAATTCAATGTCATGGTCTGGACAAGAAAGTTTTTGATTAAAGACTTTCTCTTGAGATCCCGTATTGATCCTTACAAGTCCTTGTGCCAGTTTTAAAGCAGCTTCAATCCCTTCATAGATTCTACTAATGTTGTCTGACACAACATCAACTTCATCAATGATAATATCAATAGAATGTTTTTTTTGTTTATCCAGTTTAAGCTCTTTCCAGTCCAAAAGATGCATCTTATTCCCATTAACAATAGCCTCTGAAAACCCTTGCTGAAATAAGTCTTTTAATAAAGTGTTGTACTCTCCCTTTCTACCTCTAACGATTGGCGCAAAAATTTTAATCCTTGGGTTGCTTTTTTCTTCTTTATTTTTAGTAATTTCTGGTAAATCCATGATTCTCTCAACTATTTCGTCAACGGAGAGTTTGGATATTTCTTTTCCACATTCGAAGCAATGAGGAAGCCCAATTTTTGCATAAAGCAAACGTAAATAATCATGGATCTCCGTGACAGTTCCGACTGTTGAGCGTGGATTATGTGAGGCACTTTTTTGATCAATTGAAATGGCAGGAGAAAGTCCTTCTATATAATCAACATCTGGTTTATCCATTTGACCCAAAAATTGCCTAGCGTAACTTGAGAGGCTCTCTAGATAACGCCTCTGTCCTTCAGCAAAAATTGTGTCGAAAGCTAGAGTGGATTTTCCACTCCCAGAAAGACCAGTAAAGACAATAAATTTGTCTCTTGGTAATCCTAAGTTAATATTTTTTAAATTATGTTCGCGAGCTCCTTTTATATAAATTGTGTTTTCTCTCATTTGCTATTTTTTGAATTTAGTTCAGTGCATTTTAACATTGATCTATGATTTAAACAAGGGTTCTCTGTTTCCTAGATAATACAAAACCCCGGGCGTTGCCGGGGCTCTGTAATATATAAGAACTTCATGTCCAAAAGAACTTTTTGTATTTTTGTTTTTCTTTTGTATTAACCTTCTAGACATGAAACAAGTGGCTTAATACAAATCCATTAACCAACACTAATTACCATTGTTAATGAATTACATGTTTGACACTCTTTGCGAATATTTTTCAAGATTTTTTAGCTGACTCTGAGAAAGAGTTTTAGCTTTTTCGATTGAATCTTTGATAAGATTCTTTGAAAAACTCATCTTCGTTCCCGGACTCACACCACCAGCAAACGCAACATTTTTTCGAAGATAATCTTCTATATAAATTTTGTGCTCGACTGTTAAACTTGAGTCATTATTCTTCTCTAGATAATCTCTTAGTGCTTTACGAGCAAGGGTTGTCTGACTATCACCGCTAACCGCAGTCTCGATAAACGCTGCTTCTGACTCTTCACTGATAGACGTTTGTACGTTTTCAGTTTTTACTTCAGGGGTTTTGACTTCTTCAGCTCTTGGTTGCTCTACTTCTTCTTGGGAAACTTCTGTTGCTTCCTCAGCTTCTTCGCCAATAATTGTTACTGGACTCTCTTCTTCCATAGCTGCAATTTCTTCGCCAAGTTCTTCCACAATAGTTTCTTCGTATACCAACTCTTCATCAGTTCTTTTTGAGTAGGAGTAGATTCCTGCTGCAATAGCAATGACGATTAGCACAGAAAGAACAATCCTGATGTTGTCTTGAAGCCAGTTTTTTGTTCTCCCTCCCATACCTAGATCTTCTTGAATTTCTGGAGTTTCTTCCATTTTTTTCACCTTCCTTTCTAGAATTAATTGATGTACAAAATAAAGTTAACTTTGTACTCAAAAAATTTAATTTTTAACGTTCTATAAATGCGCCTTGAAAAGCACTTATGCCCTCATTTTAACAAAAAACAAACACACGTCAAGTTAGTTTTTTTTTGCGCTACATAACCATATAAATAATCTTTTGGTATTTCTTTTGAGTTTTCACCTTTAAATGCTATAATTACGAAATAGCAACCAATCTTAAAAACAAAATGTATACATTAAAAAAAGACCCTACTATCTCGGCGCCGCAAAAAAATATGCCTCACCCTAAAAGTTTTAGGCCAGCAATAGCCCCTTTAAAAAAAATACCTCAAAAACTACAGCAACCGAAGCCTCTAAAGCAAGTTATCAAAAAGAAAAAGATTGGTTCTTTGCAAACAAAAACTCTTCTTTCTTGGCAAGCGCTTAAGTTTGAGAGTACTCCCAAATCCACAGCTTGGTATGTTGTTATTTTTGTTATTTTAGTTTCCTTGGTTGCACTCGGACTCTTCTCGGACAATTTTCCTTTGGCAATTCTAGCAATTCTAATTGGTCTTATTCTCTATCTTTTTGAAAAAAAAGAGTCTCAGTATTTCAAATTTGGTATAACAACGGAAGGTATTTTTGCACAGGACAGGATATATAAATTTTCGTCACTCGATAATTTCTGGATATTTTACAAGCCAAATGGCAGAAAAGATCTTTCTTTGAAAAGCAAAAAATCTCTTATTCCATATATACAAATCCCTTTGGGTGATGTCGACCCTTCAACCTTAAGAGAGGCTTTGCTTGATTTTATTCCAGAAGTTGAACATGAAGAAGCTATAGCTGATTCATTAGAAAGGTTAATTTAAAACTCAGCCAACAATTTGACAAAAGGCACCATTTCAGGATTTAATGAGATAGTGCTTTTTATTAAAAGTATTGTCCTTGTAGCTCAGCTGGATAGAGCATTGGTTTGCGGAACCAAAGGTCGTAGGTTCAAATCCTGCCAAGGACACCTCTATTTTATCTATTTTTTAATCACAAAAAATGGAAAGTTTTTCTTTCTCAACACCAATATCTGAACTTTCTTTTGTTTCTTTGGCTTGGCAACGAAAACTCACGAACCTTGGTATTAAGACTGTTGAAGATTTACTATATCACTTCCCTTTTAGATATAATGATTTCACTCAATTCAAGAGCGTTTCCGAGCTTATGATTGGAGAGACTGTAACTATTCGAGGAAAGATAGTCTCTCTTCAAACAAAAAAAATTTGGGGCAAGAGAAGAATGGCTATTACAGAAGCTTTTATTGACGATAGTTCTGGAACTATAAAGGTTGTTTGGTTCAATATGCTTGGTCCCTTGAAATTTATTAAAAAAGACAAGTTTGTTGAAATTAGTGGGAAAACTTCTTTATCAAAAAACCAAGAACTTCACTTCTCCCACCCTAATTTTGAATTGATATCGAAAAAACGCTTTGAAACAGCTGAATTTATTGAAAGTAGTTCTTCGTCAACAGGTTCTCTGATTCCAGTTTACCCAGAGACTAAGGGACTAACCTCTTTCTGGCTCAGAAAAACAATTAAGCGTGTCTTGGATTCTATAAAAATCAAAGAGTTTCTTCCTATCCCCATCCTTAAAGAATGTGCTTTCCCCTCACTCGAAGATGCGCTTTGGGATGTTCATTTTCCAGAAAGGCTAGGGCAAAGCTCCTTAGCTAAAAAACGCTTCGCTTTTGAAAAAATGTTATTTTTTCAGCTAAAAGCTCTGACAATAAAAATGGCTTGGGATAAGAATAAAGCTCCAAAAATCAAATTTAATAAAAAACTGATTGGAGATTTTGTTGCGTCGCTGCCGTTTACTCTTACTGGCTCCCAAAAAAAATCAGCTTGGCAAATAATACAAGACTTAGAAAGAAACGTTCCTATGAATCGTCTTTTGGAGGGTGATGTTGGAACTGGGAAAACAGTAGTCGCAGCACTAGCAATTCTCTCGATAATTTCAAATGGTTTCCAGGCAGTATTTCTTGCTCCCACTGAAATTTTAGCAATTCAACACTATGAAGCAATGTCTAAGTTGTTTAAAAAACTTTCTTACACTGGAGCAATTCTGAGTGGGACTCAAAGCAAAATTGGAAGTAAGGTTTTTAAAAAAACTGAACTCAAGAAAGCTCTTTTGACTGGAGAAATTGATTTTGTTATTGGGACCCATGCACTTTTACAGGATACTATCTCCTTTAAGAAGCTTGCCTTAGTTGGAATTGATGAACAACATCGGTTTGGTGTTAAACAACGCGCATATCTACAACAAGAGACTCTGGGAATCAAAGATGGTGTCTCTGCTAAGCTTCCTCATCTTTTGACGATGACAGCCACCCCAATCCCAAGAACTCTCTCTCTGGCTCTTTTTGGAAATTTGGATCTCTCTATTATTGATGAATATCCAAAAGGACGAAAGAAGATTATTACAAAAGTGGTCAGTTCAAGAGGTCGCGAAAAGACGTATGCTTTTATTAAGCAAGAGATTGCCAAGGGACGACAGATTTTTTTAATTTATCCTTTGGTGGCGGAGTCTTCAAAGATTTCCCAGGTTAAGGCAGCGAAGGAGGAGATTGAGAAACTCAAAAAAGGGCCTTTTTCGGAGTTTAAGCTTGAACTTTTACATGGAAAAATGAAATCTAAAGATAAAGATGTTGTAATGAAAAACTTTAGAAATCAGGAATTCCAAATCCTAGTTGCTACGTCGGTTGTCGAAGTGGGTATTGATATCCCCAATGCTTCAGTAATGGTTATTGAAGGAGCAGAACGTTTTGGCTTAGCACAACTACACCAATTCAGAGGAAGAGTAGGCCGTGGAGAACACCAATCTTATTGTTTTTTAATAACGTCTCCAAATGCTCCTTCCTCTACAAAACGCTTGGGTGTTATGGAAAAAACAACTGATGGCTTTGTGATAGCTCGGGAAGATATGAAAATTCGCGGACCAGGTCAATTTATGGGCCTTGCGCAATCTGGAACGCCTGATATTGCCATGGAGTCCTTAACTGACGTCAAAACAATTCAACTTGCAAGAATTAAAGCTCAGGAATTATTGCAAAATGACATGTCTTTAAAAAAATACCCTCTACTGAAAAAACGTTTAGCTAAGATAAACTCTCTAATTCACTGGGAATAGTCATGCAAAAAATAAAAATAATAACTTTTTTTTCTCTTTTTATAATTTTTGTGTTGTTTTTATTTTTTCAAAAAAGTTCTCCGTCGCCACAAAATCTCTCTATCACACCTGAATATCAACGGACCTTGCAAGAGATGGTATTGACGATTCCACAGAGATTGACTTCTGAAAAGGAAACCTTGACACTGCTTAACAACAGTTATCGCAATCTTTTGTTGGCTCTCCCTGACTACACACATTTAGTCATTTTTACACATCAAGCTAATAAAGAGCTTTTATTTAAATTCCTAAAAAGTCTCCCTATTAAAAATAGAGTGACTTACCATTTCTCAAATAGCACTTCTTTGGAGCTTTGGGCTCAGGATTATTTTGAGCCTGCCATTCAAGATAATTCCACTCAATTATTGTTATTGCCGCTAACAACAAAAAAGGTTCCTTCTTTTAATCGCATGCGAAAACGAAATTCGGTCGTTAAAACTTTAGATAACCATCTAACTGTGCCTTTTTTCTTTGAGGGTGGCAATATAATGGCAGCAGAGAATGAACTAGGACACTTTGTTTTTATTGATTTTGAAACTATCAAAAAAACACGAGATTTGTACAAAACCTTTGGCAAGAATCTATCTATATCTCAGGTAGGTAATTTAATTCAAGGATTTTTCTTAGATTTAAAAGTTGTGGTTTTAGGAGATACAACAAGGGAGGGTAATTTTGTTCACCTAGACCAATCTGTGCTCTTTTTGGATAACAATACTGTAGTGGTTTATAGCGTCAACGACAAACCTCAAAGCAAAGCTTCCTTGCAACACAAATTATACAAAAAACAATTAACATCCCTTGGGTTTAAAGTAAAAACACTCCCAATTTCTTCTATTGGAATAGAAAGCTCTACTTCTTCATTAAATGCAATCGTTTTTAAAGATTCAGAAACTCAAGAAAAAAAGGTTATTTTTCCAGTATACCCCGGGCAATTAAACGGGGAGGATGAAAAAAAATCACCTCTACTAAAAGATGATTTGAAAGGAGAAGCTCTCTTGGCTTTCGATTTATTTTTGGAATTAGGATATTTACCGATCCCAGTCTTTGATGGTAGTACCTTTAAACAAAAAGGTAGCCTGCATTGCATTTCAAATGTTCTAAGATGAGGCGTCTCTTCTGTCGATAGCCTTTTTATAGATTGCTTCTAATTGTTTGACTCTTTTTTGGTTATCAAATTCTTTTGCTTTTTCTTGAGCAGCTTTTCCAAAAAACTCTCTTTTCTTTCTATTAGCAAGCATTTCCTCTACTTCTTTTTTAAAATTTCCCGGCTCTTGATTGGTCATAACTCCAGTTTTTTGATTCTCTAGTTGGTCAATAACGCCGGAAGCTTCAACGGCAACAATTGGGAGTCCACTTGCCATTGCTTCTGTAATTGTGACTCCTTGTGTTTCTGTTAGCGAAGCATGCACAAAAACATCAGTAGCGGCATAAAAATCCGGAACAACTTGCTGTTTAACTAGTCCTGCAAAAATTAATTGCTCCAAAATTCCCAACTCTCTTGCCCCACTTTTAATGCCACTAACCAAACTACCCTCTCCCACAAAAAGAAGTTTTATATTCTTGTCATTCTTTAGAATAGGGAAGATTTCTTGAATCAAAAAGACAATATTCTTTTCGTTCTCAATTCTGCCTAAGAACATAATTATTTTCTGGCTTTTTTTGACACCTAACCTTTTCCTAGTTTCTTCACGATTACCCCCTTGTAGTCGCTTACACTCAACTCCAGTAGGCAGTACCTCAATCTGTGTTGTGATTTCTCTTT